>NZ_JAHLPQ010000012.1:0-87678 GCF_018917985.1 Blautia sp. MSJ-36
CAGACATGATCATTATTACGGATAACATCTGATGAAGGAAGAACCCCTTCTTCTGTTATCTGATTTATAGAAACTTATTAACCAAGTAGTCTTGATTGACTACATCATTATTATACTAGGAGGAAAACTCATGAAACTTTTGAGCGTAGCAATACCATGCTATAATTCAGAGGCTTATATGTCAAAATGCATCAATTCCCTGCTGATTGGAGGAGAAGAAGTGGAGATCATCATTGTAGATGATGGCTCCAGCGACCGTACTGCCGAGATCGCGGATGACTATGCAGAGAAATATCCAACTATCGTAAAAGCCATCCACCAGGAAAACGGCGGCCATGGACAGGCAGTCAACACAGGAATCAAAAACGCAACCGGCCTTTATTTCAAAGTTGTGGACAGCGATGACTGGGTAAATCAGGACGCTTACTATGAGATCCTGAAGACACTTTATGATCTTACCCGCGGAGCCGATACGGTGGATCTTCTCATCAGCAATTTTGTCTATGAGAAGCAAGGCGCTACCCGTAAAAAAGTCATGCAGTACAGACACTGTTTCCCGACAAACCAGATCTTTGGCTGGGACGAAGTACGCCACATGAAAAAAGGCCAGTACCTTCTTATGCATTCCATGATCTACCGTACCAAACTTCTCCATGACTGTGGAATGGAGCTTCCGAAGCATACGTTCTATGTAGATAACCTGTTTGCATTTGAGCCGCTTCCCTATGTAAAAAATCTCTATTATCTGGATGTGAATTTCTACCGGTATTTTATCGGAAGAGATGACCAGTCCGTCAATGAGAAAGTGATGATCAAACGTATCGATCAGCAGATTCGTGTAAACAAGCTGATGGTAGACGCCTATCTGAAAGCCAATGTAAGCAACCGGAGACTTCGTGCCTATATGTTCAGTTATCTGGATATCATCACAACCGTTTCCTCGATCATGCTGGTAAGAGCCGCAACGCAGGAATGCCTGGACAAAAAACAGGAGCTGCAGGATTATATCAAAGACCAGAATATGGGACTGTACCGGAAACTTCGGAGAAGTCTCTTCGGAAGAGTGTCAAACCTTCCGGGAAGAGGTGGAAGAAAGATGTTTGTGGCAGCCTATAAGATCTGCCAGAAGTTTTATGGATTTAACTAAAGATTTTTATACAAGAGCCTGAATAAAAAAGAGCCCCCAAGACGGGGGCTTTTTTATTATAAATTCTGTTCAGTTTTTTTCTTGCTCATCTGTGCCATAGCACGCTGTTCCTCATAATCTTCCACTCTCTGTGGATAGAACATAAGGTGTCCGAACAGTGCCATCGTGGTACCGAGGCATACATCGATCACCGAATGCTGCTTGATAAACATGGTGGACAGGATGATCAGAATGGAAAGGATCAGAGATCCTCTCTGGATCCATTTCTTATCTTTCAAAGCCTGGCAGTGATGGATGGCAAAATAAACAGCCAGGGAATTAAATACATGGATGCTTGGCTGGATATTAGTAGGGGTATCTGTCCGGTAGATTCCTGCAACCAGTTGTGTAAAGATGTTGTTTCTCGGGAATACCGCAGGGCGGAGATGCTGAATGTTCGGATAGATGTAAGAAACAACAAGGAAAACTGTCATTCCCATCATCAGGTTGAAGATCAGCTGGAAATATTCCCGTTTATTCTTATTGCGGAACAGGAAATACACAACCGTCAGTATCACATATGGAAACCATAAAAGGTACGGGATAACAAAGATCTCGCAGAACGGGATTATATCATCAAAAACAGTATGTACAACATGGTAGGCACGTACAGGCCGCTGTTCCAGATATCCGAACAGGATAAGATACACAACGAAATAGATTGCTATGATAAAACCGTGCCTGTATTTTTTTATCTTACTCAACATTTTGCCGCTCCTTTTCTTGATGTATGGCCAAAATGCCACGGGTGTCAGTCTTAAGCTTCTTTTTTGTTAAGTATCTACCTGCTACTATAACACAGGCATTATGATTTTTAAAGGTTTCTTTTCAATGGTCACAGAAAATTCACGCTGGATTCCGCCGGATTCTCCGTCTTTATGCACAGGAAGAGGGCGGTCACTTGTAATATGTACGTCTTTACACTGTAAAATATGTACACCGCGAAGGTGTGTATGTTTCCCCCAGAGTGCGCCCGGCAGACAGAAAAGCATTTTCAGTTTGGAGATCCCTTCAATGACGATCACATCCAGGAGGCCGTCATCCGGACTGGCATCCGGGCAGAACTTAAAGCCGCCTCCCTCGTATTTCTGGTTCATTACAGCCGCGAACCAGGTCTTCTGGAAGGTCTGTGGTTCTTTTCCGTTAAGGGTTACCGTAACCGAGGACGGTGTGAGGAAGAGAAACTGTTTCAGAGCCACCATAAGGTAGATCAGTTTACCCATATGGAGACGGTTGAGAAATTTTTTCCCGGGGGTGATCAGGACTTCCTGACAGACCGCCGCATCATAGCCCATTCCCGCACTGATACCGAACCGGTAGGAATGGCTGCCGAGATGGATCACAGGAACATCCATGGAAATCGTCCGTTTGTTCTCAAGGATGGAGCGAAGCGCCTCAAAAGGATCAAAAGGAAGCCCCATACTGCGGCAGAAATCATTGCCGGACCCAACTGGGATAAATCCAAAGATGACCGAAGACAGATCGCTGATCCCGGTAAGTACTTCGTAAATTGTGCCATCGCCGCCTACAGTTACCAGTGTTACCGGACTTTCCGGTGTTCCGGTGGCACTGATTTTTTTCGCCAGTACTGTGGCGTGTCCCACATATTCTGTGAGAAAATACTGATATGAAATCCCCTGACTTTCCATGATGCTGCGAAGCCGGTTCCAGACATTACGCCCCTCTCCGGATCTTGAATTGGGATTCACAATAAAAGAATACATAATAAAAAACCTCCAAACAACTGTCAGCTTTATCATAACATTGACGTCCGGCTTTTACAAATTAAAATTTCTTAAGGATTTCTATATTTTACATAAACTTAACGTTTTTTCTATGCTGGATTTTACGAAGGCATTTTATACTTGCAACTATCAGTTGAAAAATAAAGTTGGAGGAAAATTATGATATATCTGGTGGAAGATGATGAAAGTATCCGTGAACTTGTTGTATATACATTAAACAGTCAGGGCCTGGAGGCACAGGGATTTGAACGGCCATCACTTTTCTGGAAGGCGCTGGAAAAAGAACTGCCTTCCCTGGTGCTTCTGGATATTATGCTTCCGGAGGAGGACGGACTGTCCATTTTAAAGAAAATCCGTATCCGTCCGGATGTCCGGAAACTTCCGGTAATCATGCTTACCGCAAAAGGCAGTGAGTTTGACACCGTGGTAGGCCTGGACAGCGGTGCAGATGATTATATTCCGAAGCCATTCCGTATGATGGAGCTGATCTCCAGGGTACGTGCCCTCCTTCGAAGATCCGAGGACAACGGTGCAGAGGAGTACCGCATGGAAAATCTTTATGTGTGTCCGGGAAGACATGAGGTGACGGTTGACCAGGAACCTGTAAATCTGACACTGAAAGAATACGAGATGCTTTGTCTCCTTCTGAAAAACAGTGGCACGGTTCTCTCCAGAACCCAGCTTTTAAATCAGATCTGGGGCTATGAATTTGACGGGGAAAGCAGAACCGTAGATGTACATATCCGTACCCTCCGCCAGAAACTTGGTTCTGCCGGAGATCTGGTGGAAACAGTCCGTGGCGTGGGCTATAAGATCAGCGGAAAATGTGCGTGACCAACGGTTAAGAACCATACAAAACAGACAGGCACTTCGCAGGAAAAAGGCTTCGGCCCTTTTCTGGACGAAGTGCTTTTTTCATGCTATAATAGGTGAACCCTGGGGCATATCCGAAGAAATGTCCCAAAGACTAAGAGGTGAAATAAAAAATATGAAATCATTAGTGATCGCGGAGAAACCGTCGGTTGCCAGAGACATTGCAAGAGTCCTTCACTGCAGCCAGAAAGGGAACGGAACCCTGGAAGGAAAAGATTATGTAGTGACCTGGGCACTGGGACATCTGGTAACCCTGGCAGATCCGGAAGAATACGATAAAAAATATACCAAATGGGAACTTTCCACCCTTCCTATGATGCCGGAAAAAATGAAACTGGTGGTGATCCGCCAGACATCCAAACAGTACAATGCGGTAAAAAACCAGCTTTACCGGAAGGATATCGGGGAGATCATCATTGCCACAGATGCCGGACGTGAGGGAGAACTGGTAGCCAGATGGATCCTTGCAAAGGCAGACTGTCATAAACCGATCAAACGTCTGTGGATCTCATCGGTAACGGATAAGGCGATTCGTGACGGTTTTGCCCACCTGAAGAACGGCCATGATTATGATAATCTTTACCGTGCGGCACAGGCCAGGGCAGAAGCAGACTGGCTGGTGGGAATGAACGGAACAAGAGCACTGACCTGTAAATACAATGCCCAGCTTTCCTGTGGACGTGTGCAGACACCGACCCTTGCCATGATCGCAAGAAGAGAGCAGGAGATCCGGGAATTTAAACCGGAAGATTATTACGGCATCACCCTGCAGGCAGGAAACGTGCGCTGGACCTGGAGAGACAAAAAGAGCGGAAGTCTCCGCACCTTTAAGAAAGAACGCGCCCAGGAAATCCAGGCAAAAGCCGGAAAAAGCAGCCTTACCGTAACCAAAGTTTCCAGAAAACCGAAGAAGACCTATGCGCCGGGACTTTATGACCTGACAACCCTTCAGAGAGAAGCCAATCAGAAATATGGTTTTTCCGCAAAAGAGACTCTGAATATCATGCAGCGGCTCTATGAGAACCACAAGGTTCTTACGTATCCAAGAACCGATTCCAGATATATCGGAAAGGATGTAGTTCCTACGATTAAAGAACGCCTTCAGGCATGCGGAACAGGCCCCTACCGGAAACTTGCCGGTGCGCTGGCAAACAAACCGATCCAGGCCAATGCAAGTTTTGTGGATGATAAGAAAGTCAGTGATCATCATGCCATCATTCCTACAGAACAGTTTGTACAGCTGGATCACATGACAAATGAGGAACGGAAGATCTATGATATGGTAGTCCGCCGTTTCTTAAGTGTGCTGTATCCGCCGGCTGTATATGAGCAGGTAAGTATGGAAGGAACTGCAGCAGGAGAAACTTTTGCCGCAAGCGGACGGATCGTAAAAAGCGCCGGATGGAGGGAAGTCTATGAAGGTGGTTGGCAGGATGAGGAAGAAGAGGATTCCTCTGATAAGCTGAAAGACCAGAAACTTCCGGAGCTCACGGAAGGCCAGATTCTTACTGTGGAATCTGCATCTCTTACAAATGGCAAAACAAAACCGCCTGCAAGATTTACAGAGGCCACACTTCTCGGGGCTATGGAGAATCCGGTCCACTTTATGGAAAGCCACGACAAAAAGGCGGCGAAGACCCTTGGCGAAACCGGTGGACTTGGAACGGTAGCTACAAGAGCCGATATCATCGAGAAGCTTTTTAACAGTTTTATGATGGAAAAAAGAGGCAATGAGATCTACATTACCTCCAAGGCAAAACAGCTCCTGGAACTGGTTCCGGAAGAACTGAAAAAGCCGGAACTTACCGCAGACTGGGAGATGAAACTTAGCGATATTGCAAACGGGAAACTCCGTCAGGATAAATTCCTCACAGGGATCCGTGAGTATGCCTGCGAGATCGTAGATGAGATCAAGAGCGGGCAGGGAACGTTCCGCCATGATAATATGACAAACAAGAAATGCCCCAACTGCGGAAAACATCTTCTGGCAGTAAACGGCAAGAATGCAAAGATGCTGGTGTGCGAAGACAGGGAATGTGGATACAGGGAGACGGTATCCCGAACCACCAACGCACGCTGCCCGAAATGCCACAAGCGTATGGAGATGCTTCTGAAGGGAAAAGAAGAAACCTTTGTATGCCAGTGCGGATATAAAGAGAAACTTTCATCCTTCCAGGCGAGACGTGCTAAAGAAGGTGCAGGTGTCAATAAACGGGATGTGCAGCGTTATCTGAAAAAGCAGCAGAAAGAGGCAAATGAGCCGGTGAACAACGCATTTGCACAGGCATTATCCGGGATTAAACTGGATTAAGAAGCAGAAAGAGAGGAAACGGACATGGGATTACAGGATGACAGAATGTCAGGAAATATTCAGGATATCGCAAGACTGATCACAAGACTTCTTCTTAATGGAGATATGCCGCAGTATACACTTCCTGCAGCAGAGGCAGATTATACAGAAGCAGATCATCTTTTTAAGAAAGTTATCGGACTTGCCGATGAGGGCGACATCAACGGAGCGGAAAATGAGCTTCTCATGAATATGGAGGACGATGATCCGGATTATCTGGAACTTGCCCTTACATTTTATCTGTATCTCAATGATATGGATGGCGATTACCTGGATGACCACGGTTATTCCAGGGAAGAGGTCCTGGACGGGGTGAAAAGCCTTGCGGAAGACTGGGGCGTTACCGGACTGGAGACCCTGGTCTGATGCGGCGGGAAGTTACGCTGGAGGAGATTTCCGACGGCCGTTTATACGAAGCAAATGACATGGTAAAGGCAGACTGCCAGGACTGTAAAGGATGTTTTGACTGCTGTACCGGAATGGGAGATTCCGTTGTGCTGGATCCTTTGGACGTATGGCGTTTAAGCCAGGGACTTGGTTTAAGTGTGGATCAGCTTCTTGCGGGAAAAATCGAGCTTGGCGTTACAGACGGGAATATTTTGCCGCATCTTAAGATGGCAGGTGCAGAGGAACGATGCGTATTTCTGGATGGAAACGGAAGGTGTTCCATCCACAGTTTCCGTCCGGGATTCTGCCGTCTGTTCCCGCTGGGAAGATATTATGAGGATGGTGGCTTTAAATACATCCTTCAGATTCACGAGTGCAAAAAGACCAGCCGCAGTAAGATTAAGGTCCGGAAATGGGTAGATACACCGGATTTCAAAAACTACGAAAAATTTGTCTGTGACTGGCATTATTTTCTTCTGGATGTGCAGGAAGTTCTCTATGAGAGTGAGGACAGTGACCTGATCCGAAATCTGAACATGTATGTGGTAAACCAGTTCTACCGGAAGCCTTATGACGGGAACCGGGATTTTTATGAGCAGTTTTACGAGAGACTTGCGGCGGGAAAAGAGCTCCTGAGCCTTGGAGTGTGAAACAGGTTCTCTCAAGCGGAGGAAAGAAAGGATTTTTTAACATATGAACTTAAATCAGCTCACATATTTTGTGACACTTGCCCAGATCGAGAATTATACCAGGGCGGCAAAGAGGCTGGATATTACGCAGCCAAGCCTGAGCCATGCGATTTCCAACCTGGAAAAGGAACTTCAGGTGCCCCTTTTTGAGCGCCACGGAAGAAATGTGACCATGACAAAATACGGGGAAATGTTTCTGAAATATGTGCAGGACTCCTTACATATCCTGAATCTTGGTGTGGAGAGGATTCAGGAAGCGGCAAGGATTCCAGGTGGAAGTATTTCCATCGGGTATATCCATACCCAGGGACGCAGGTTTATTCCGGAGCTTGTCCGTGGGTTCTTAAATGCACAGGAAGGGAAAAAAATAGATTTTCATTTTCAGAATGCGGCAACAGGTACTCTGATCCGTGGATTGAAGGAAGAGAAGTTTGACGTGATCTTCTGCTCCCGTGCGGAAGGGGAAAAAGAAATCAGCTTTGTGCCGGTAGCGGAAGAGAAACTGGTGGCTGTTGTACCGGAAGATCATGCCCTTGCAGGAAAAAATACAGTGACCATAGAAGAACTGGGCCGGTATCCCCAGGTGACGTTTCCCCCCACCAGCGGACTGTATTTTGTGGTACGGGAACTTTTTGAAAAGGAGGGAATCGTACCGGAAACCGCTTTTGAAGTGGAAGAGGATGGTGCCCTTGCGGGAATGGTGGCAGAAGGTTTCGGTGTGGGGATCGTGCCGGATGTGCCGGTGATCCATACCCTGCCTGTGAAGATCTTAAATATCGAGAATCTTCATTACCGCCGTTACATATACATGGGAATGCTGAAAAACCGGTATCCAAGTTCTCTTGTAGAGCAGTTTCGGGATTATATCTTCAAGCATTACCGGATCTATGAAGTGATACAGTAGAATACCTGCGAAAAAATTTCTGTGAAAAATCTCTGCTTCTTATGAGGAGGCAGAGATTTTTTTACAGGGGAGGAGAATGGCGAATCTGTAGAGGAATTTATAGAAAATATCTATAGATTACATGTATAAATTCAATAAAAGTTTAGGTTGAGATAAAAATGACCAGTTGGTATAATAAGGGCAGACACTTGATTTAAAGTGATAAAGTGATGACGGAAATCCGTAATAAAATGAACGAAGCAAAGGAGAAATTATGAACCAGTTAGAAGTATTAAGAGAGAGCCTTGGACAGTGCGATGAGATCATCCTGGATGCACTGCTTATGAGAAACAGAATCGTAGAGGACATCATGGTATACAAGGAAGCACATGATCTTCCGGTACTTCAGCCAGAGCAGGAGGCGAAGCAGAAAGGATGGCTGGAAGCCAGAATGGAAGGCAGACGCCACAAGAAAGAAGTGAATGATGTTTTCGCAAGCATCACACAGAACAGTAAGAGAATTCAGTCCAGAAATCTTTTCAATTACAATATCTTCCTGATCGGATTCATGGGCGCAGGTAAATCCACAATCTCTGATTACCTGAAGAATGCACTGGCCATGGACGTTGTGGAGATGGATCAGTGTATCGTGGAGAGACAGGGAATGAGTATTTCCGATATTTTTGAGACTTACGGAGAAGAGTATTTCCGTGAGCTTGAGACAAATCTTCTTATCGAGATGCAGTCTCAGTCCAATGTTGTAGTATCCTGCGGCGGCGGTGTTCCAATGAGAGAGCGCAACGTTGTTGAGATGAAGAAAAACGGTCGTGTGGTACTCCTTACCGCAAAACCGGAGACAATCCTTGAGCGTGTAAAAGATAACCATGACCGTCCGCTTCTTGAAAACAACAAGACAGTTCCATTTATCGCAGACCTGATGGAGAAACGTCGCGCAAAATATGAGGCAGCAGCCGACATCGTGATCCAGACAGACGGAAAGAGCGAGCTTGAGATCTGCGAGGAGCTGATCCACAGACTTCGTGAGGCAGATGCGAATAAATAATCGCTGATCATAAAACAGAATATTTTTTACATAATTAAAGGACAGCTGTCCGATAAACCGTACAGAAACAAGACGGAATCGGGCAGCTGTCCTTTTAATTGGTCTTATAAAAAATTTCCTTGGATGTTTTCTCGATCACAAACTTCTTAAAGGCTTCCACAACCGGAGGATGGTATACATCTTTCAGCATGGCCATGTAGAAATTTCTCTGCCAGCTTGGGGAAACAAGTGGCAGGATCTTAAGATCCAGAGAATGAAGGATGGGGATATCCGGGGCAATGCAGATGCCGAAATCATTGGCAACAAATCCTGCGGCAACCTGGTCCTCATCGATTTCAAAAGCAACATCCGGGTACTGGCCGATACTCTTAAACAGCTGGTCAATGATCTGGCGGAGCCCACTTCTCTTCTTGAAGATGATCTGTTTATATGGAAGAGTTTCCTCCAGATGGATCTCGGATTTCTCCGCAAGAGGATGTCCGGGAGGAACAATAACCACCAGATCCTGTTTGGCAACGGGGATAAACTCGATCAGCGGTTCGTCATCAAATTTGGAACAGAAGCCGATATCATATTTCTTCTCTTTCAGGCCGGTAAGGATATCGCCGGTAAGCACCTTGTCGCAGAACAGATTGAAATTGATCTGTTTTCCCTCGTTGGCAGTGAGAAAACTGCGGATGATCTTCGGCACAAAATCAACACCCAGAGTCCGGAGAAAGGCCACATCAATCTGTCCTTCTCCCTTTCCGGCAAGCTGGAGACCGTTTACAGAGGAATCCAGCCGGTTCAGGGTTTCTTCCACATCCCCCAGAAAAGTTTTGCCATATTTGGTGAGAGAAACATTCCGTCCGTTTTTTTCAAATAATTTCACTCCAAGTTCTTCCTCCAGGGAAGAGATCGCGTGACTTAAACTGGGCTGTGTGATCGCCAGAACATCAGCAGCTTTCGTGTAATGTTCCAGATGGGCCAGTGTCACGAAATAACGAAGATGATACAGGTTCATTTTCAAAGCTCCTTTCTTAAGTTTATCTGAAGGTTTTATTTAAGCAGATTCCAGTGAAAATGTTTTATATAGTATACCACGATATATTGATAAAATCTATGAATTCTCCTGGTACAATCAATTTGTTTTGTATTTAACAAAGTTATATAATGCTTATAGAAAAAAGATACAAAATAATTAAAAAAAAACATAAAAAATTATTTATATTTTCAGGAGGAATCACCATGTCAAAAGAATTTCCAATTACAATCAGTTCCTGGACACTTGGAGATCAGTGCAAATTTGAGGACCGTGTAAAAGCTGCCAAAGAAGCTGGCTATGAGGGAATCGGCCTGAGAGCGGAAACCTACGTAGATGCCCTGAATGAGGGACTTTTCGACGAGGATATCCTGGCAATCCTGGATAAATATGACATGAAGGTAACAGAGGTTGAGTACATCGTACAGTGGGCAGAGGAGCATCGTTCCTACGAGCAGAAATACAAAGAACAGCTCTGCTTCCATATGTGTGAATTATTTAACGTAGAGCAGATCAATTGTGGACTGATGGAGAACTATTCCGTAGAGTACACAGCACAGAAACTCCGTGAGCTCTGCCACAGAGCAGGCAAATACATCATCGGTGTTGAACCAATGCCATACAGCGGAATCCCGGATGTGAAAAAAGGATGGGCTGTTGTAAAAGCTGCTGACTGCGAGAACGCAAAACTGATCCTTGATACATGGCACTGGGTAAGAGCAAATCAGCCCATCGAGCTTTCCGTACTTGAGGGAATTCCGGCAGACAAGATCGTATCCATCCAGATCAACGATGTATGGGAAAGACCATATGCAACAACAATCTTAAGAGATGAGTCCATGCATGACCGTCTTGCTCCTGGAACAGGAATCGGAACAACCGTACCGTTCGTAAAAATGATCAAAGAAAAAGGTATCAAGCCAAATGCCATCGGTGTAGAGGTTATCAGCGATGCAAACCTTGAAAAAGGTATCGAGTATGCTGCAAAACATACATACGAGAACACCAAGAAAGTACTGGAAGAGGCCTGGCCGGAAGTACTCTAATCAGAAAGGAGAACACACATGAAATTCAATGCGATGTTTCAGCCGATCGAAATCGGCCCTATGACAGTAAAGAACCGTTTCGTTGTTCCGCCAATGGGAAATAACTTTGCAAACACAGACGGAACTATGAGCGAGCAGTCCGCTGCATATTATAAGGAAAGAGCAAAAGGTGGTTTCGGTTTAATCACCATCGAGGCTACAGTCGTTCACAAAGGCGCAAAAGGCGGCCCGCGTAAACCATGTCTCTATGATGATTCCACCATCGAGAGCTTCCGCAAAGTCATCGACGGATGTCATGAGGAAGGGGCAAAAGTTTCTATTCAGCTTCAGAATGCAGGCCCGGAAGGAAATGCAAAGAACGCAGGAGCACCGATCACAGCAGCAACAAGCATTCCGTCAGTATGCGGCCGTGATATTCCGAAACAGCTTACAACCGAGGAAGTTTATGAGCTGATCAAAGGATACGGCGAGGCAGCAAGAAGAGCCATGGAAGCCGGCGCAGATGCTGTAGAGATCCACATGGCACACGGTTATCTGGTAAGTACATTCCTTTCTCCAAGAACAAACAAAAGAGTAGATGAGTTCGGCGGATGCTTTGAAAACCGTATGCGTTTCTCCCGCCTGATCATTGAGGAGATCAAGAAAACAACACAGGGCAAGATCGCGATCCTCGCGCGAATCAACTGTGCAGATGAGGTCCCGGGCGGTCTTGACATCCATGACAGTGCGGCAATCGCAGCATACCTGGAGAGCTGCGGACTGGATGCCATCCACGTATCCCGTGCCGTTCATATCAAAGATGAATTCATGTGGGCACCGACCGTTATCCACGGCGGATTCTCAGCATCAGAGGTTGAGGAGATCAAACGTGCGGTAAATATCCCGGTGATCACAGTTGGACGTTATACAGAGCCACAGTTTGCAGAATTGATGGTAAAAGAAGGAAGAGCAGACCTTGTAGCATTCGGACGTCAGAGCCTTGCAGATCCGGCTATGCCGAAAAAAGCTCTGGAAGAGCGTCTGGAGGATATGACTCCATGTATCGCCTGTCTTCAGGGATGCGTTGCAAACATGTATGCAGGAAATCCGGTATGCTGTCTGACAAACCCATTCCTCGGCCATGAGGCAGAGCCCATCGAGAAAACAGAGAATCCGAAGAAAGTTATGGTGATCGGTGGCGGTGTTGCAGGACTTTGTGCAGCATTTATCGCAAAAGAGAAAGGTCATGAAGTAACACTTTACGAGGCAGGAGATGTTCTCGGTGGAAACATGAGACTGGCTGCTTACCCGCCAGGAAAAGGTGATATCACAAACATGATCCGCAGCTACATCCACCGCTGCCAGAAAGACGGCGTGAAGATCGTGATGAACTGTGAGGTAACTTCGGAGCTTATCAAAGAGGAGAAACCGGACAGCGTGATCATTGCAACGGGTTCCAAGACTCTGATCCTTCCGATCGAGGGAATCGACAACCCGGCCATCATCCACGGTTCCGACCTTCTGGACGGCAAGAGAGCAGCAGGCAAAAAAGTTCTGGTTGTCGGCGGCGGAATGGTAGGATGTGAAACAGCTGCATTCCTCGGCGAGCAGGAGCATGATGTAACAGTCATCGAGTTCCGTGATACCGTAGGTGCAGACGTGATCCACGAGCACAGAGTATATCTCATGAAAGATTTCGAGGACTACGGAATCAAAGAGATCACCGGTGCAAAGGTATGCAAATTCTATGAAGACGGTGTAGAGTACGAGACCGCTGACGGAGTACGTCACGAGACAAGAGGATATGATTCCGTTATCCTTTCCATGGGATTCCGCAACTACAATCCACTGGAAGAAAAGATCAAAGATCTTGTACCTGAGACACACGTGATCGGAGATGCCATCCGTGCAAGACGTGCACTGGATGCAACAAAAGAGGCTTATGCTGTAGCTTCAAAACTTTGATCAGGTATCTGTCTGAGAGCGTTACCAGCTATCGGATCGTATCATACAAAAAGAAAATAAAAGTCCAATAAACAGGACAGTATAAAAATTAAAAAGACGTTCTGACAGGCACCTGGAAAGACACTTCCGGTGTCTGTCAATGGGAAAATGCAGGAGGTAAAAAGAAATGGAACAGAGAATTAAAGGAACAACTGGTTTACTCGCACTGATCGGAAGCCCGGTAGGACATTCAGGAAGCCCGGCTATGTACAACTTCAGCTTCCAGTACCATAACCTGGACTATGCTTACATGGCATTCGATATCAAAGAGGATCAGGTTCCGGCAGCTCTTGATGCAATGCGCCTTTTCAAAATGAGAGGATGCAACGTAACCATGCCTTGCAAGAACAAAGTAGCTCAGTGTGTAGACGAGCTTTCACCGGCAGCAAAGATCATCGGTGCTGTAAACACCATCGTTAACGAGGATGGAAAGCTGATCGGACACATCACAGACGGAATCGGTTTTGTCCGCAACTTAAAAGAGCATGGCGTTGACGTAAAAGGTAAAAAGATGGTAGTCTTAGGAGCAGGCGGAGCAGCAACCGCTCTTACTGTACAGTGTGCCCTTGACGGAGCAGCATCCATCGCAATCTTCAACCCAAATGATCCATTCCTTGAAAGAGCAAAAGGAACAGCAGAGAAGCTTGCAAAAGAAGTACCGGACTGCAAAGTAAGCGTATACTGCCTTGACGATCAGGACAAACTGAGAGAAGAGATCGCAAACGCAGATATCCTTGCAAACGGAACACTTGCAGGTATGAAACCGCATGACGACCTTACACTGGTTGACAAATCCATGTTCCATAAAGATCTTGTTGTTGCTGACTGCGTATACAATCCTGCAGAGACAAGAATGGTAAAAGAAGCAAAAGAGGCAGGTGTAAAACTTGCAGTAGGTGGAAAAGGAATGCTTCTGTGGCAGGGTGCTGAGTCCTATAAACTGTACACAGGACTTGAGATGCCGACAGATGAGTACCAGAAATTCCAGGCTGAGAACGAAGGGAAATAAGAATCATGAGCCAGACAGGTAAGAAAAACTTAGTGATTACTTCTATCGCACTGTATTTTACATACTTCATCCACGGAATCGGAGCTTCCATCATGGGCCAGTACAAGCCGGAGCTTGCGGCTCACTGGGGAGCAAAGACTTTAAGTGATGGAACTATGGATGTCAGCATGGTAGTATCTGTAATTGCTGCACTTGGACTTGGAAGACTGATCTCCCTTCCGTTTTCCGGTCCCCTGTCCGACAAATTCGGACGCAGATTAAGCGGAATCATCGGCGTGATCTGCTATGCAGCATACTTTATGGGAATCGCATTTGCTCCGTCTATGGGAGTTGCTTATGCGTTTGCTATTGTAGGTGGTATCGCAAACTCCTTCCTGGATACCTGCGTAAGCCCTACATGTATGGAAATCTATGTAAACAATCCTTCCGTAGCGAACCTGTTTACAAAATTCTCCATGTGTATCAGCCAGTTCCTGCTTCCTTTCCTTATCGGATTCGTAGCAGCGGCTAATATGTCCTACAGAACCATCTTTATCGTTGCAGGTGCTGCAATCTTTATCGATGGAATCCTGATCCTGTTCCTGCCATTCCCTGACAGAAATACAGCAGGTGCGGCAAAGAAAGAAAAAACAAAATTAAAAATCACTCCGGCAGCAATTGCGGCGATCCTCATCGGATTTACAAGTTCTTCCACATTCATGCTGTGGTTGAACTGCAACCAGGAGCTTGGAAAACTTTATAATTTAAGTGATCCGTCCAAGATCCAGTCCTTCTATGCAGTAGGAACTTTTGCAGCGATCCTGTGTTCCTCCGTGTTTATCAAAAAAGGACTGAAAGAGATCAACATCCTGATCATCTATCCGCTGATCTCCTTTATCATGCTGGGACTGTGCTACTTTATCCAGAACCCGACCATCTGTCTCGTTGGTGGATTTGTCATCGGTTTCGCAGGTGCAGGCGGAGTGCTTCAGCTGGCTGTTTCCACAACCGCTGAGTTTTTCCCGGAGAACAAGGGAACTGCAACATCCATGGTTATGATCGCATCCAGTGTTGCAAACTATACGATCCTGACATTGGCAGGTTATATCACAAAAACTGCCGGAACCAGCGCTCCGAGAATGATCCTGCTTCTTAACATGGCAGTGACATTCGTTGGAATCCTTCTTGCACTGTTCGTCAAGATGAACCGTGGAAAAGAGGCCTGAGACAGGGTGAAATAAGTGAATAATTGTATGGATTCAGACGAAGATGACTGAATCTATGCAAATCAAAGTTCCAATTCGGGAACAATTCCCGGGTTGGACTTTGCCGTTTCTAAAAATGTTTGTTAATTAACAAACTTCCAGAACAGAAGATACTATATATGTATTATCAAAAAAACTGACAAAGGAGAATCGTTATGGCGCGTGCAGCAAGACAGAGAAGAGAAAACGAACTGCCCTACATTCCGTTTGGGCCATTTCAGATTCGTCTTCCCTTTATTCACTACAAACTTGAGTCCGTAGAGTTTATCCAGGGTCTGATCCTTGGTGTTACGGCACTGGCGGCTGTCCCTTATCTGGAACAGTATCTGGGGCTGCCTTATGAGCTGGCATGGAGCTGTGTGATCATAGAGACCATGCTGTATATGCTACACAGTTTACTTGGTGATCCGGTAGTTCCCGGATGGATCACGCCGACCCTTCCGCTGACTATCGTATTCCTGGAAGGCTTTCCCCTGGGAAAAGAGCGTATCCAGGCAATGATCGCCCTGCAGATGCTGGTTGGTCTTGTATTCATATTTATGGGCGTTACCAAACTTGCGGATAAATTTGTCCATGCGGTACCGGATTCCGTTAAGGGTGGAATCCTTCTTGCAGCGCCGGTTACGGTTATGGCAGGCCAGCTGGGAGAGGGCGGAAACATGCACAAATATCCTCTGGCTATTGTTGCAGGTGTCGGCCTTCTGATTCTTATCAGTTTTTCTGACAAGTATCAGGAAAAGAGACAGCATAACAAGTTTCTGGATCTGGTTGCCCGCTACGGAAACCTTTTCCCGTATCTGATCGCCATGGTGGTAGGCCTTCTTGTAGGAGAGCTGGACAAACCGGGGCTTGAGATCGGAACTTTTATCAAGATCCCGCAGTTTAAGGAAATCATCCAGCAGGTAAGTATCTTTGGTGTGGGAATCCCGCCACTTTTCATGTTTATCAAGGCTCTTCCGCTGGCACTTGTATGTTATGTGATCGCATTTGGCGATTTTGTTACCACAGAGACACTTGTCACTGAGGCACGTCAGTCCAGAGATGATGAGTACATTGATTTCAATTCCAGCCGTTCCAACCTGGTCAGCGGTCTTCGAAATCTGATCCTTTCCATCATCGCACCGTTCCCTCCGCTTTCCGGTCCGTTATGGGTCGGCATGACAGTATCTGTCTCCATCCGCTACAAAGAAGGAAAGAAAGCCATGAAGTCTCTTCTTGGCGGTATGGCATCCTTCCGTATTGCAACTTTCTTAAGCGTGCTGATCATTCCGGTTGTAAGTTTCTTCCGGCCGATCTTCGGAGTTGGTTCTTCCATCACTCTGATGTTCCAGGCGTTTGTCTGTGCAAGGATCGGTATGGATTACTGTAAGACAGACCGTGACAAGATGATTGCCGGTGTTATGGCAGCTGTCCTTGCAACCCAGGGAACTGCGTGGGCATCCGCATGGGCTCTGGCCGTTGGATTCGGACTGAACATTTTCCTTTCCAACTGGGATCCCAGGAAAAAAGCTCAGGAAACTGCCATTGAGGAAAAAGCTGAGAAATAATAAATAAAGTTATAAAAGATAAGAAAAGAGGAACTGCACTGGATGGGTCAGCGCAGTTCCTCTTTTTGGGTCATGAGATTTGTTTTTGTTACAAAATAGATTTGCTATTTACGGGATTAAAATCTGGTCTATAATTTACGTTCTTTCTTAAACGAAGCCGTAGATCCTTTCAATGGGAGGTTACAGGATCACAGGCTTTTGTGGATAATGTCAAGAACCTGCTCAAGCTCGTTGACATTGATCTGTCCCGGTGCGGAAGCTTTGGTAGCGGCACCGAAGGTAAGGGCGGAACCAAAGGTTTCACCTGTGAGACGGCTGACAACACCGGTACCTGCCATGGACATGGTAATGATCGGGCGGTCGGCGAACTGCTGGGACATTTCCAGTGTGGCACTTAAGAGTGTAAGTACGTCCTGTTTGCTCTTTGGCATAACAGCCATCTTCGGGATATCTGCGCCATAGTCCTGCATCATGCGAAGACGGCGCACGATCTCATCTTTCTTGGGAGTTGCGTCAAAATCATGATTGGAAGCGATGACTTTTACGCCATAGCTGTGAGCTTCCTGGATCATGCTTTTTACGATCTCCTCGCCTGTGAAGGCTTCTACATCAATGAGATCTACATAGCCGCTTTTGGCAACAGCCATGTTGAGGGCTTTGTAATCTTCGTTGGAGATTGCTTTTTCTCCGCCTTCTTTTGCAGTACGGAAGGTGAAAAGAATCGGAGTGTCCTTTAAAACGGTCTGGAGATCTTTTGCCACATCCAGAACCTTGTCTGTGTCAAAAACATCTTCGAACCAGTCAACACGCCACTCTACAACGTCTACGGGGATTCTTGCGAAGGTTCCTGCCTCAAGAAGGATATCTTCTTTTGTCTGTCCAACGATCGGGACACAGATTTTCGGCCTGCCTTCTCCGATTGAGATATTTCTTACCTGAACTGTTTTCATAATGGTCCTTTCCGATACGGATGGGATTTTATCAGTCATCGTATCTGATGTTAAGAATCTCTTTCATATGCTCGATCGGCATCGGCTCGCCGGTCCACAGTTCAAATGCAGCGGAGCCCTGGAAAAGCATCATGCCAAGGCCGTTCATTGTCTTGCAGCCAACTTCCTTTGCCATGGAGCGCATAGCGGTTTCAAGAGGGGAGTATGGCACGTCAACAACGATAAGCTCCGGACGGAAGTAAGATTTGTCCGGAACAACGGACTGGCCTTCCAGAGGTTTCATTCCAACACCTGTAGCATTTACGAACAGATAGCTGTCAGCCATTTCTTTTTTCAGCTGATCAAGATCAGCAAGATCGTAGAGAACTGCATGGCTGGATGTCTTGGTGTTGATCTTCTCAACAGTGGATACGGCACGATCCCAGAACTCATCCTTGCGGTTAAAGATCACAATCTCGCCTACGCCGTCCAGTGCAGCCTGGATCTCGATAGCAGTAGCAGCACCGCCTGCGCCTACGATGGTCATTTTCTTTCCGATAACATCAATATCGTTATCTTTCAGTGCAGCCATAAATCCGATACCGTCTGTGATGTGGCCTGTAAGATGACCGTGATCGTTGACGATGGTGTTTACAGCGCCGCACATTTCTGCTGCCGGTGAAAGCTCGTCAAGGTACTGGCCTACCAGAGTTTTGTTTGGCATGGAAACGTTGGAACCTCTCATTTTCAGAGTACGGATGGCTTTTACAGCATCCTCGATTTCATCTGCGCAAACCTCAAATGCAAGGTATGCATAGTCATAGCCAAGCTTTGCGAAAGCTTCGTTCTGCATGGCAGGAGAGCTGGAGTGACGGATCGGATAAGCCATAAGACCGATGAGCTCTGTGTGTCCTGTGATTCTTTCTGACATGGTAATAACTCCTCTCATTGGTAAAAATCTGGGTAACTCTTTTTTCTAAAACCTCCCGCCACATCAGTCTGAAGAAGTTGCGGATGTTCTTCGGACGGCTGCAGCGGGAGGAAGACGTGAAAAATCTATAGACACTCCCGAAGCGTATTTAAAACGTTCATCTGGAGGTTATAGCGGATATTAAAGGTATCCTCTCTGCTCGAGAATGGTAAGGATGTTACGTCCTTCCTGGGTACCGTCAATGATTCTTCTTGCTCTCTGGCTGTCGCCGATGTTCATGATCTCAACATCCTCAGAAGAAAATTCCTCTGTGAGGTTCTGGTAAAGCTGTCCCTGAGCTCTCATTCCAAGACATACGAAACCGTACTCAAATGGAAGCTCATAAGGCTCGCCGTCACCCTTGACAAGGAAGGAAGAATCCTTAACCTCAAGGAGAGCAGTTTTTGTAAGCTGATGTACATTATGTTTTTTCATCATGGTCTTTGTGTCGTTTTTGCTTACAGGGTCAAGATCACGTCCGATCTGATCCATCATCTCAACAATAGAGATATCTGCGTTTCTGTCTGCGAAGAATTCCACAACATCAAGACCTACAGCACCGCCGCCTACCACAACGACTTTTTTGCCTTCCAGATCCTTCGGAAAATCATTAATGTGGCTGATCATACCAAGAATAGAATAAATATTATAGTTCTCGTTGTCAATACGATCCTTCAGTCCTGTGATCGGAGGAAGGAGCGGAGCGGAACCGGTGGAGCTTACGATGATATTCGGATGGAATTTGCGGATGTTCTCCGGTGTTCCTTCTGTGTTTTTGAAGATGTAAAGGTTCTCAAGCTGTTCTGCGCGATGCATGAGATAATGCGGGAAATCAGCCAGGCGGTTCTTAGCTGGGATTCTGGAGATCAGAGATGCAAGTCCCCCAAGTTCATTGCCTTTTTCCAGAAGGAAGGTGTTGCAGCCAACCTCTGCGGCTGTACAGGCAGCTTCCAGTCCGGCAGTACCGCCACCGATAACAACGACGTTACAGTTTTTGTTTACATGCAGTTTCTTATATACATCGCCCTCAAGAACAGATGGGTTTACGGTACAGCGGATCGGGCGGTTTACGCCGATACGGTTTCCTGCACATCCCACGTTACAGGAGATACATTTGCGGAGATCGCACTCATGTCCTGTGGCAACTTTGTTTACCCATGCAGGATCTGCGATCAGGCCACGGCCCATACCGATAAGGTCTGCGTCACCGTCAGCGAGGATACGCTCAGCAACTTTCGGGTCACGGATGTTACCCATGGAGATACATGGTTTGTTGAATTTCTCTTTTACAGCTTTTGCCATGTAGGAACGCCATCCATCCGGAAGATAGTTTGCGTCGATCTGGTACTGGATGGAACCGTTAAGTCCACAGGAAACGTCGAAGATATCAACTTCTTCCTGAAGGTAGTCCAGATATTCCAGAGTATCATCAAGTGTGTTTCCGCCTTCCATCAGCTCATCAGCGCTGAGACGGAGCATGATCGGGAAGAAAGGTCCCACCTGTTTTCTTACCTCATCGATGACCATGCGGCAGAAACGGGTACGGTTCTCAACAGATCCGCCGAATTCGTCGGTACGCTTGTTTGTGATCGGGGAAAGGAACTGGCTGATCAGGTAGGAATGTCCTGCATGGATTTCCATTGCGTCAAAACCGGCTGTCTGTGCACGTTTTGCAGCCTCGCCGTATTTCTTTACAATGTGAAGGATCTCTTCTTTGGAAAGAGGTCTCGGGATCTCACCGCCTTCTTTGGAAGGAACATCAGATGCGGAAACCGGCTGCATGTTGATTCTGGAAGAAACTGCGGAAGCACCTGCATGGTTGATCTGGATCGCGATCTTTGTTCCATATCTGTGAATGTTCTCACAGAATTTGAAAAGACGTGGAAGATAGTTGTCATGATCGATACGAAGCTGGGTGGTTCCGTTGGAACCCTGCGGGGAATCGATACTTGCGTTCTCTACGATAATAAGGCCTGTGCCACCCTTTGCACGCTGCTCATAATAATTAATATGAAGAAAACTCATTTCGCCGTTCTGCTCACCGTAGTTGGTGCCCATCGGCATCATAACAATACGGTTCTTGATAGTCATATTTTTAACGGTTAATGGGGAAAAAATATGCGGATAATCATTTTTCATTTGGAAAAACCTCCCTGGTTATTTTAAATAGAATCGTTTGTTTGTGTTAATTATATAACAAAAATATCTATAAAACTAATTCATAATACCAGTAATATAATAAAAATAATCTATAGATTTTTTCCGGAAGAAAAGTAGCTGGAAAGTGGTGGAAGATTCCAGGGTTTACATACAGGACTTTAGCGTGGTATCATAACAAATAAAAAAGTTACAGGAGATAGAAAAAATGGAATTCTGGGATATTTACGATGCAGATAAGAAACCGACGGGACGTACCATGAAGCGCAATGACTGGTGCCTGAAAGATGGAGAATATCATCTGACAGTTTTGGGCGTAGTTGCAAGACCGGATAAAACCTTTCTCATCACCAAACGTGTGATGACAAAAGCCTGGGCACCGGGCTGGTGGGAAGTTTCCGGCGGCGCTGCCCAGGCAGGCGAGGAATCAAGGGATGCGGTACTCCGTGAAGTGAAAGAGGAGACAGGACTGGATGCCAGCCAGGCAGAAGGCGGATATCTTTTTACCTATAAAAGAGAGAATCCTGGGGAAGGAGACAATTACTTTGTAGATGTATACCGGTTTGTGATGGATGTGGAGGATAAAGATCTGAAGCTTCAGACTGAAGAGACAGACGGATATATGTTTGCAACGCTGGATCAGATCAAAGCGTTTGCAGCTGAGGGAAAATTCCTGCATTATGACAGCATTAAGAAGGCGTTTGAGTTCTAAGCAGATTTTGACTGGTTTTCCGGACTGATGTGAAAATGAGTGTTGTTTTCTGTGGATTTTTATTTTTGAAAACGTTGTTTTTTGCCTTGTTTTCGAAGAATTGTATTGACATTAAGAGGTACAGATAGTAAAATTTAACGTAGGGAAATTGTAAGCCGGATGAACAAAATCCGGCTTATCGAATATTAGATCGATCGAGAAATCGATAGCATGGATCTTGACAATGCTATGTTACGAAATTTTTGAAAGCGAGGAATCATCAATGGCAGATGAACATAAAGACCAGATCAGAATCGTACAGGAGACCGTAGCCGGTAAGGAGATCACATTTGCCCATATCATGGGTGGTCCGGCACCAATCATATATCAGAAGCTTGGACTGAATCCACAGGTGGACTATGGCTCATCTGCGATCGGAATCATGAATATGACCCCTTCCGAATCCGCTGTGATCGCATCTGATATCGCAGTGAAGAGCGGCAATGTATATCTTGGTTTTGCAGACCGTTTTACAGGAACACTGATCATAACAGGAGAGATTTCCGATGTGCAGACAGCAATGGAAGAGATCGTGGACTATTTCCGCGATACTCTTGGATATGTAGTCTGCAAGATCACCAAGAGATAAGGAAGTGCACCATGGAAGAACGGATAACGAAGGAAGAACTGCTGGAGCGGCTGTTCCATGATGATTATGAGAACCTTAAGGGAAAAAGGCTGCGACTGACCCGGGTGAGAGTACCTGGAAAAGAGCTTTCTTTTGCACATGTTTTTACACCAAGTGACAAGTCGGTATATGAGAATCTTGCGTTACATATCGGAGTTCACGAAGGAGAGGACCATACGGGAGATGCCATCGGTATGGTCAGGGTTACACCCTGGGAGGCTATTGTAGTGGCTGCAGATGTTGCAGTGAAGGCGGCTCATGTGGAAGTTGGATTTATGGACCGGTTCTGTGGGACATTGATCCTGACAGGCGGTTTTACGGAAGTGACGACAGCTGTGGAGGAAGTGGTGCGGTTTTTCCATGAGACATTGAAATTCGATGTCTGTAAGATCCACAGAAGCTAGAGCAGGACGGGATAAAAAATGAAAAAAATTTTTCTGATGGGTCGAAGTGAAGCCGGCAAAACATCTCTGACACAGGCGCTTAAAGGGGAAGAGCTTCATTATCATAAGACTCAGTATACCAATACAAATGAAGATACTATTGATTCACCGGGAGAATATGCGGAATCCAAGCATTTCAGCGTAGGACTGGCCTGTTTTTCCTTTGAGGCGGATGTGATCGCCATTGTACAGGCAGCCAATGAGCCCTTTAACCTGTTTAGTGACGGCAGCAGGAATTTTCTACTACGGCCGCTGATCGGGATCATCACCAAGGTGGATTCTCCCCATGCCAACATTCCCATGGTCAGACAGTGGATGGAGAACATGGGCTGTGAACGGATCTTCATGGTAAATAACAAGACCAGGGAAGGCATCAGTGAGCTGATGGATTATCTGCAGGATGATCTCCCGAAGCTTACGCTTGAACAGGCGAAATTCAAGCAGAGCCTTGGCCTTAACGAATGGGATTCCATGCCGGAAGGGGTGGAGTATCCGGAATCCATACGGCAAAATAGTAATATTCACGAAAAATGAATAAAAATACAAAATTCAAACAGAAAAAGTAGAAATTCCTCCGGAACTGTGATATACTGTTATTGTTTGGAAGATTCGTGGGCTGAAATGTAAGATCCCCAGAGCATGAAGGATAAAGAGGATAGAAACGGGGCTCGCAGATATATGGCAGAAGAGCTGTATGTTGGGAACACCGGGTATCCGTATCTGACTTCATGTTCTGGGGATTTTTTATATTCTGTACACAGATTTTCCGAATGGATGAAAGAGCAAAACAATAAAAAGGACAGGAGAGGAAAAGATGTTTGAATTATTTGAAAATCTGACCAACTGGCTCTGGGGACTGCCGCTGCTGATCACGATCCTCGCTACAGGCGTATATCTGACAGTACGTTCCGGTTTCTTCCAGTTTCGCCATTTTGGTTACATTGTGAAAAACATGTTCAGTAAAGAACGTCGCCAGGAAGGCGGAGATGACGGAAAGAGCCTGACACCGTTCCAGGCTATTTCCATTGCGATCGGAGGTACTGTTGGTGTATCCAATATGTCCGGTGTTGCAACGGCTATTGCAACAGGAGGACCTGGGGCATTATTCTGGCTCTGGATCGCGGCGCTTCTTGCCATGGTCATCAAGATGGCAGAGGTAACACTTGCTGTGTACTACAGAGAAAAACAGCCAAACGGTGAGTACCAGGGAGGCCCGACCTACTATATGCAGAAAGGCCTTGGCGGAGAGAAAAAGCTTCCCTTCTGGAAACTTTTTGCAGTACTGTTCGGCGGCTGTATTTTTATGACATGGTTCATTACCTTACAGAATTATACAGTATCAGAGGCTGTCGGAAGTACCTTCCACCTGCCATACATCGTGCCGTCACTTCTTTATGTGGCAGCGATCTACCTGATCATCATCGGCGGTGTAAAGAAAGTCGGTGTAATCTCTTCCTATATGACACCGATCATGTGCATGCTTTACATTGTAGGATCCCTCGCAATACTGGTAGTGAATTTTGACAAGCTGCCGGAGACCTTTGGGCTGATCTTTAAAGGTGCATTTACAACACAGGCAGCAGTCGGCGGATTTATGGGAGCAGGTGTTGCAACAGCTATGCGTCTTGGATTTGCCCGTTCTGTATACAGCAACGAGGCAGGCTGGGGAACCTCACCTATGATCCATGCTTCCGCAAAGACAGACCATCCTGTAAAACAGGGACTGATGGGAGCATTTGAGGTATTTGCAGACACCATCGTAGTCTGCTCCATGACAGGTCTTGTTGTTATCACCACCGGCTACTGGAATTCAGGACTTCAGGGATCAGAGCTGACACTGACAGCATTTGAGTCTGGAATGGGCTCCATTGCGAGAGCACTGATTGCGATCAGTATTTTTCTTTTTGGATTAACAACATCAACCGGATGGTTCACCTACTACAGCGTGATCCTGAAGCACTGGCTGAAAAATAATCAGAAGGTTCTGAAGATTGCAGAGAAGGTTTTTATCCTTGGAACACCATTATGGGGTCTTCTGGTCACAGTGCTTACTCTTTACGGAAACGGAACACCGGCGCAGCTGTGGGTAATTGCAGACTTTACAACCGTATTCCCTACATTTGTAAATGTTGCCACATTATTTATCTTAAGTGGTACTTTCTTTAAACTGCTGAAGGATTACAAGGCGCGTTACATGGGAATCGGAAAGGTAGACAAGGATATGGCACTTTTCTACGAGGATAAAAAAGAAAAAGAGGAAAAATAAACAGTGGATACAATTTTTTTTAACGGATGTATAAGAACACTGGATGACAGTGAAAAAGTGGCAGAGGCTGTGGGAATCGAAAATGGCCGGATCGTTTTTGTGGGAACTGATAAAGAAGCGGAAGCTTTTTCCTGCAAAAAGCGGATCGACCTTAAGGGAAGGCTGATGCTGCCCGGTTTTGTGGATACACATATGCATATGCTGCATTATGCATTTGTGGAAAGATCTGTAAAACTGTTTGACTGCACAAGTGTGGAGGAAATGCTTGCCGCAGCAAAAAAAAGACTGGAGGAGAGCAAAGGTCAGAAGCTGACCTGGCTCTACTGCAGAGGCTGGAATGAGGAGCATTTTGATAAGCCACGCTATCCGCATAAGGATGAGCTGGATGCACTCTCAACGGAAATCCCCATCATTATGGTGCGTGTCTGCGGGCATGTGGCTGTGTGCAACAGCTGCGGTCTGGAGCTTCTGAAAAAAATCCCGGAGTTCCCGGAGATTGAGAAGGAGGTTGATCTGGATACCGGACTTCTGAAGGAGAATGCAGTACAGTTTTATTCTTCCGTATTGGAAGCACCATCCCAGGAAGAAGTGGAAGGCTACATCAAATACAGTGCGAAGAAGCTGAATGAATGTGGATTTACAGGTGTACAGTCCGATGATCTTGCCTCCCTTCCAGGAAAAAACTGGCGTCGGATCATGGCCTCCTACAAGGCACTGGATGCCAGAGGAGAGCTGAGTATCCGCCATTATGAGCAGTGTCTTTTTGAGCGGGCGGAGGATGCGAAGGCTTTTATCGAGGAAGGATATTGTACCGGGCAGAGGGGAGAGCACTTTACGATCGGGCCGATGAAGCTGATCCAGGATGGTTCTCTTGGCGCAAGAACAGCGGCCATGAATGAGCCTTACGAAGATTCACCGGGAAATACCGGGATCATCACATTCAGTCAGGAGGAGCTTGACGATCTGTTTGCTTTTTTTGACCGGCATCAGATGCAGGCAGCGGTACACTGTATCGGCGATCGTGCCATGGATATGGTCATTGAGGCAACTGCGAAATCTCCTTACCGGAAGGATAATAAAAAGGGCAGACATGGTATCGTGCATTGCCAGATCACCAATCCGCGTATTTTGCAGGGGATGAAAGACCAGGAGCTTCTGGCATATATCCAGCCGGTATTTATCGATCTGGATATGAACACAGTGGAACCTGCCATCGGCGCACACCGTATGGATAAGGTGTATGCATGGAAGAGCATGCTGGATATGGGAATCCATACGTCTGGCGGCTCGGATGCTCCGGTGGTAAGCTTTGATGCCATGGAGAATATTTATTTTGCAGTCACCCGCAAAAATATCAGCGGTCAGCCGGAGGAAGGCTGGATCCCATCCGAAAAAATGTCCGTAGATGAAGCAGTGAAGCTTTTTACAAAAAACGCAGCTTACGCTTCCTATACAGAAGACGAGAACGGAACCATCGAAGTGGAAAAAAATGCAGACTTCGTAGTTCTGGAGAAAGATATTTATAAGATTGATCCGGATGAGATCAAGACCACGAAAGTGGATATGACAGTTCTTGGCGGTGAGATCGTTTATGAGAGAAAAGTAGAAGAATGACGGCAGTATAAAAAGAAAAAAGTGAGAGGCAGAGTCTGAGTGGAGCAGGCTCTGCCTTTTTGTGTGGTGCAGTAAAAAGTATAGAACAAATATTCGATTGCCCTATACTTTTTTTACTCTGAATGATATACTGTAAAAGCAACAATATGAGTACATGTATTACTATTCGGTTGAATTTATAAAATAGCACTAATAAAAAGAGGAGGATGTCACGTAATCTGCTTTGATTCGTTGGCATCCTTTTTTGACATTTAGTTTTTATGACATTATAGATTTCATAACCTATTTCTTATTTTTCGGTATTCTCTCGGCGAATATCCTTTCAACTTGTGAAAAAGTCGGCTGAAATAAAGCTGGTTATCATATCCGACAATCTTAGAAATCTCATTGATGGAATAAGTTGTTGTTTCAAGTAACATCTGAGCATTGTTGATGCGGATTCCCACAATGAATTGCATTGGTGTAGAACCGGTATATTTTTTGAAATTTCGGATAAACCAGCTGACACTCATGCCTCGTGAGGCAGCATAATCATCAATATTGATATTTTGATTGTAGTTTTCACTGAAAAAGGTAACAGCATTATCCATCTCATGATCAAGGTATTCATTTTTTAATATGTGCTCTCTTGTCAGTTCCCGGTGGAAACTGATCAGAAGATGACGTAGCAAAAGGACAAGCATTTCCTCATAATTGTCTTGACAGCGTTGCAGCTCGATAATGATACGCTTGAAAATTTGTTCATATTCATTAGATGTACCCACTTGAAAGACACGTTCTTTATCCGGAAATCCATATTGACGTAAGATATTTTTTACATTGCTTCCTGTGAAGTGAATCCAGTATACTTCTGTCTTATCTTCTCCGTAATATTCATATTTTTGGAGTTCTTTCGGTCTGTACAGTACAATGCTGCCGGCTGGAACAATCGTTTCATTATTTACATTATCAAAATGAAAATGCCCACAACCAGCAGTGATATATATAATCTGATAATCCAGACGACCCTTTGGACGGTAGGTCGGAAGTTTGGGATGTCTGGAAAGACGGTAAGTACCACAGCTACCTACAATCAGCGGACGACTTTTGTCTTTGAAATCCATATGTGAGTGGTTCAAATAACCGGTGTTCAAATACATAGGACAGCACCTCTTTTCGTATTTTTTATCATTGTATCATTTAGTGCATATTTTGTCTAATCCAATTCATAGACATATTTTGCGAATTAGGATAAGCTATATATAACATAACTAAGGAACGTAAACAAAAAGTAAAGTATAAGGTTTGCTTTAGGAAAACAAAGAACAAAAAAGTATATGTATTGGAGGAGAGTTATTTATGATCGTACCACGTTATTATGAAAATCTAAGCGTACTGCACGAAAACACAATGCCAGCCAGAGCCTATTATATTCCGGCATCCAGAAGAATGGATAACTTGGTGGAACACAGAGAAGAGTCAGATCGTATGCAGTTATTGAATGGAACTTGGAAATTCCAGTATTTTAACAGCATCTATGACATTCAGGATTCTTTCTTTGAGAAGAATTATGATACAGAAAATTTTGATGAGATTCAGGTTCCAAGTGTATGGCAGATGGCTGGATATGATACACACCAGTATACAAACATCCGGTATCCATTTCCGTTTGATCCACCATATGTGCCACAGGACATTCCGTGTGGAGCCTATGTACATACTTTTGAGTACAGTAGAGATGAGAAAGCGCCAAAATCTTTTTTGAACTTTGAAGGAGTAGACAGTTGCTTTTACGTATGGATCAATGGCTCTTACATAGGATACAGCCAGGTTTCGCATATGACCAGTGAGTTTGATGTTACCGATGTACTTCAGGATGGAACGAATACGGTGGCAGTGTTGGTAATGAAGTGGTGTGATGGTTCCTATTTGGAAGATCAGGACAAATTCCGTATGAGTGGTATTTTCCGGGATGTGTACATTTTGAAACGCCCAAAAGAGGCAATCAGTGATTATCATATTAAAACAAGAATTGAGGATATGCTTGCGAAAGTAGAAATTGAAATGAAATTCTACTCTCCGTTAAATGTAAAAATTTCGATTGAAGATAGAAACGGAGCAGTTGTAGCACTAGGAAGTATTGCTGAAGAAGGAACAGCTGTATTAGAAATCGCAAGTCCGGAACTTTGGAATACAGAAAATCCATATCTATATAAACTGATTCTTGAAACAGAGAATGAAGTAATTGTAGATCACATTGCATTAAGAAAGATAGAGATTAAAGACCAGGTTATTTATTTAAATGGACAGAAGATTAAATTCCGTGGTGTTAATCGACATGATTCTGATCCGGTTACTGGATTTACAATCAATCCGGAACAGATTACAACCGATCTTACGTTAATGAAGCAGCATAATTTTAATGCGATCCGTTCCAGCCACTATCCGAACGCACCATTTTTCTATGAAATGTGTGACAAGTATGGATTCATGGTAATAGATGAAGCAGATATTGAAGCTCATGGTCCATTTATGATCTACAGAAAAGAAGACACTGATTACAATCGGTTCAAACGATGGAATGAGAAGATTGCAGATGATCCGGTATGGGAAGAGGCAATCGTTGATCGCGTAAAACTCATGGTGGAACGTGACAAAAACCGTTTCTGTATTGTTATGTGGTCAATGGGAAATGAGAGTGCTTATGGCTGCAACTTTGAAAAAGCACTGGAATGGACAAAGAATTTTGATCCAGACCGTATCACACAATATGAGAGTGCAAGATACCGCAATTATGATGAAACATATGATTACAGCAATCTGGATGTGTACAGCCGGATGTACCCAGCGCTTTCCGAAATTCAGGAATATCTGGATAAAGATGGAAGCAAACCCTTCCTTTTGGTAGAGTACTGTCACAGCATGGGAAACGGACCTGGAGATTTTGAAGATTACTTCCAGATGATTCAGGATAATGATAAAATGTGCGGCGGCTTTGTCTGGGAATGGTGTGACCATGCGATTGCTCATGGAACTGCTGAGAATGGAAAGACTATATATGCTTATGGGGGCGACCATGGCGAAGAAATTCATGATGGCAACTTCTGTATGGATGGATTAGTATATCCGGACAGAACGGTACATACAGGACTTTTGGAATACAAGAATGTTTATCGCCCGGCAAGAGTTATTTCCTATAACAAAGAAAGCGGAGAACTGGTGCTTCATAACTACATGGATTTTGATGACTTGAAAGATTATGTGAAGATCAGTTATGAACTGACGCAGGACGGGCTTGTAATCAGCAAAGGTAAACTCCCAGAAGTTTCAGCAGCACCACACAGTGAAGGAAAAATAAACCTTAAAATCAATGTGCCAGAGAGTGGAAAATGTTATTTAAAATTTATTTACCATCTGAAAAAGGAATTGCCACTGTTGGATGAAGACCATATCCTTGGATTTGATGAGATCGAAGTAAGCCAGAAGGATGCCAAATGCCAGTTAGCAGAAAAATGGGTTGAAAAAACAGTGACGGATTCTGAATTACAGGTGAGTGAAGATGATACACAGATTCATATCAAAGGTCGTGAATTCGCATATACAATCGACCGACGGACTGCACTTTTTACAGAGATGAAATTTGCAGGTCGGGAATATCTAAACCACCCTATGGAATTAAATATCTGGAGGGCACCAACAGATAATGATATGTACATCAAATCTGAATGGAAGAAAGCCCATTATGATAAAGCTTATACAAGATCTTACACGACAGAGGTCGTGCAGGGAAAGCATGGTGTGAAAATTACAAGCCATGCATCCGTTGTGGCAGAGACAGTACAGAAGATTCTTGATGTGACGATTACATGGAAAATAGAAGCTGCTGGAAAGCTTGATGCAGATATTGCAGTAACAAAAGACGATGAATTCCCGGATCTTCCGAGATTTGGTGTGAGGATGTTCCTGGATAAAAAACTTTCAGCTGTAAGATACTTTGGAATGGGACCACAGGAAAGTTATTGTGATAAACATCAGGCTGCGAGCCACGGTTTGTATCATGCAAATGTAGATGATTTGCATGAGGATTATATTTGCCCACAGGAAAATGGAAGCCATTATGATTGTGAATATGTAGAGCTTAACAACAGCCGATATGGAATTGTGGTATCTGCGGAAAATGCCTTCTCATTCAATGCTTCTTATTATACGCAGGAAGAACTTGAGAAGAAAACGCATAATTATGAACTGACAGAATCAGATAGTGTAGTATTTTGCGTTGACTACGCATTAAATGGCATTGGTTCTAATAGTTGTGGTCCAGTTGTATTGGATCAGTACCGATTTGATGATGTATTATTCCGGTTCCAGTTTACGCTGATACCGTATGTAAAGGGATAATAAAGTTTCATGTAACTCGTAAACAAAGAAGGATAGTCTGATTGCAATGTAAAGTCCGGATATACAGAGCAATCAGACAAAAACAGAGAAAAAATATAATTAGACATCATACGGTTAGACATATTGAGATTCTAAGTGCGATGAAGATGAGGAGCAAAGAAATTCGATGGAAGAAAAAAAGTATTTGAAATGGTATAACAAAATTGGATATGGATCAGGTGATATTGCAGGTAATGTAGTCTATGCCTTCCTGACATCTTTCATGATGGTCTATCTGACGGACTCAGTAGGACTTGCTGCAGGTGTCGTAGGTACCCTGATTGCCGTATCAAAACTATTTGATGGTTTTACGGATATATTTTTTGGATCAATGATTGACAAAACACACAGTAAAATGGGAAAAGCGAAGCCATGGATGCTATACGGATACATTGGTTGTGCCATTACGCTGGTCTGCTGCTTTGCAGTACCAGTCAGCTTTGGAACAACGGCTAAATACGCATGGTTCTTTATCTCTTATACACTGTTAAATGGTGTGTTTTATACAGCAAACAATATTGCTTACTCAGCACTTACGTCACTGATTACAAAGAACAGCAAAGAGCGTGTGCAGATGGGATCTTACCGTTTTATTTTTGCGTTTTCAACAAGTCTTCTGATTCAGGCGATTACAGTTGGATTTGCAGATAAATGTGGTGGAGATGCTGCGGCATGGAGAACGGTTGCTATTATCTATGCAATCATTGGTCTTGTCATAAATACGATTTCAGCACTTTCTGTTAAGGAACTTCCTGAGGAAGAACTTAACGAAGGAGAAGTAAAGGATGATAATGAAAAGTACGGAATGGTACAGGCATTCAAGCTTCTTGTTAAAAACAAATATTACATGATGATTTGTGGAACATATATTTTACAGCAGTTATATAGTGCCATGATTGGAGCTGGCATTTATTACATGACATGGGTACTGAAAAATAAGAATTTGTTTGGACAATTTGCATGGGCAGTAAATATTCCACTGATCATTGCCCTGATTTTCACACCGACATTAGTTGGTAAGTGGAAAGGTATGTATAAACTGAACTTAAGAGGTTATGTCTTAGCAGTCATCGGTAGAGCACTTGTTGTTGTTGCAGGATATATGGGCAGTGTTCCGCTGATGATGGCATTTACAGCTCTTGCAGCCTTAGGTCAGGGACCATGGCAGGGAGATATGAATGCAGTTATCGCATCCTGCTCTGAGTACACTTATCTTACACAGGGAAAGAGAATTGACGGAACGATGTACTCTTGTACTTCTCTTGGCGTAAAAATCGGTGGAGGTATTGGAACCGCTGTTGTTGGATGGCTGCTTGAGTTCAGTGGATATATCGGAACAAATGCAACTCAGCCGCAGTCTGCACTTGATATGATGCAGTTTATGTATCTTTGGCTTCCGTTAATCTTTGATGTATTGATTATGTTTGTACTTTCAAGAATGAATGTAGAAGATGCAAATAAAAAACTGAAAGCAGAAAAAGAAATTGCTGCAGATGAAGTAACAGATGCATCAGACATAAATTAGAATTGACAGGAGAAAGCGTTGTCTGGTCATTGCTCGATGAGACAGTGCTTTTTTCTATATATAAAGTGATTGAACTGTATTTTGAAAATAAAAAAGGACCACTTCATTTTTGTGAAATGGCCTTAAGAAAATATTCAGTTTTCACAAAATAGTCCTTTTAGTATTTATACATGGTAAGGATGCTCAAAATATTCAGTGTAGAATACTAAAAGGTCATTCAGATATTTTTTTAGGTTGCTCATTTGCAATTCCTCCTTTCCTTATTTACAAGTTGATTATAAGATAGGTGTAAAAGGATTGCTTGCCAAATCGAAAGAAGATATAGACAAATGTTGCAAAGGGGAGTATTTCATGCAGTTAAAATATGTCGACACAAAAGAGGAGATCATAGCAATAAATAGGAAGTCAAAACATATTGAACCACATCTTCATAATGCACTGGAGATCGTTTGTGTAACAAGTGGAGCATTAGAACTTGGTGTCGGACAGGAACTATACCATATGGAAAAAGGAGATATAGGCTTTGTATTTCCAGATGTTATTCATCACTATCAGGTACTGACACCCGGTGTAAATAAAGCGACTTATCTGATTGCATCGCCATTTACGATAGCCAAATTTGCAGATATCATGCAATCCATGGCTCCTGAATACCCAATCATCAAAGCGGAAAAGGTTGAACCGGAGGTATATAGGGTTATAAATGCAATTTTAGAGACAGAACAGTCGGATATTACTGTTGCACAGGCATATCTTCAAATTGTGTTGGCACGCTGCATAGGAAAATTAAATTTGGTAGAAAAGAGCAGTGTGGGGAGCAACGATCTTATTTACCAGACAGTTTCCTATATATCAGCAAATTTCAAGAAGAAGTTTTCGTTGGAAGAGATGGCAAAAGACCTGGGCGTGAGCAAATATGTTTTATCCAGACTCTTTTCCAAGACATTCCATAGAAACTTTAATCAATATCTTAATGATGCAAGGCTGAACTATGCATGCCATCGTTTGGAAAATACGAGTGATTCTATTACAAACATTTGTCTGGATAGTGGATTTGAAAGTCAGAGAACATTTAACCGAGTATTTAAAGAAAGATATAAAATATCACCGAGTGATTATCGGAGTATTTGTGTGAAAGAGATGTTGTCATAAAAGGTTCTGTTGATAGAAATATTTACTTTGATTTCACAGTACTATGTATTTGATTTTATGTGTGGATGATATAATATAAAAATATTTGTAGAAAATAGCGCTTTATTTTATTATGAAAAGAGTAAGGTGTATTCTAAAGAAACAAGAAAGGCAGGGCGCATATGAACATGATAAAATCCATAATCGATTTTAATGAAAAAAAGGATTCATCTGTGATATGGATGGTGTGATCTATCATGGCAATCAGATATTGCCAGGTGTTCCAGAATTCATCCAGTGGTTGCATGATGAAAAGAAAGAATATTTGTTTTTGACAAATAATAGTGGATATACACCACGAGAATTAAATCAGAAACTGGCTAGGATGGGACTTGATGTGCCAGAAGAACATTTTTATACCAGTGCATTGGCAACAGCCGCTTTTTTAAAGGAACAGGCGGCAGGCTGTTCAGCATTTGTGATAGGAGAAGCAGGTCTCTTAAATGCACTTTATGATGTTGGCATTACAATGAATGATGTAAATCCGGATTATGTTGTTGTGGGAGAGGGACGATCCTATTCATTGGATACCCTAACGAAAGCAACGAATTTAGTTCTGAAGGGAGCTAAGTTGATTGGAGCAAACTCGGATGTTTCCGGACCAATCGAGAACGGAATCGCTCCTGCCTGTCGTGCATTGATTGCCCCAATTGAAATGGCAACAGGTACACAGGCATATTTCTGTGGGAAACCGAATCCACTGATGATGAGAACAGGATTGAATATGCTTGGATGTCATTCAGCAGAAGCTGTAATGGTTGGGGATCGTATGGATACAGATGTGATTTCAGGAATGGAAAGTGGTATGTCTACTGTATTGGTTCTCTCTGGACGTTCAACGAAGGATACACTCAAAACTTATGCTTATCTTCCGACAATGGTATTGAATGGAGTGGGAGATATCGCCAGTATGGCAAAAGCAAAAGATGAATAGTGTGATTAGGCAAATACCAGGAGGTAAAGTATATGATGAAACTTGATAATTTTGTAGGAATGATGACAGGACATTTTGATAATAAGGATCAATTTAATAAGATGCAGGCAGAAGGGAAAACATATCCATATGCGGAACATGTAAATACAATCTGTAATGACAAAATAAATAACCTTCCTGAAGATTTCAAAGGAAAATTTGTTGTTGAAGAGAGTTATTATGAAATTAATGGAAAACGTCATGCATCTCCACATCTTTTCCTTATCACGGAAATAGAACAGGGAATTTTACTTTCTTCTTATGAAATTCCAAAAGGAGAAGATAAAAATACATTTTCATATGATTCTATGAAGAATGTTGATTACTCTAAACTAGAAAAATCTGAAAAATTTAATCCGGCACTTTATCATGAAAAGGACGGAATCTGGGAGGGAGGTAGCACAAGCCAGTTCTCTCCGGTAATGACATTCAAACTTTGGGAAAAGTTTTCCAACAATTTTCTGGAAGTATCGGAAAGCATGGAAGTTAATGGAAAGAGAACTTTTGGATATGATGAACCAATAATTTATAAGCGTGTGTAATCAAAGGTCTGCATATTGGGATGAACTTCAGTTTGTAGAGGACTCGATGAATTTGCGTAATATTGGGTGTTACATGAATGTTAATTTAAGGAAATAATATGGTAAGCAAAAGCGGGATGACTTTTCAAATCGTTCTATTGTTGACTTTAAGAAATATGTAGAATATAAGGTCTATTCGGTGACAACAATCAAAAATGGATATGGATTTCGTGTGTTGCTGACGTTTGCAGACGAAAGTATAAAGACACAGCAACATGCGGGATTCACAACCAAAAGAGAAGCTAATGCATTTCGTGATGAAGTAATCGGACAGCTACATACCGGAACCTATATTGTGTATGGAAAAATCCGGGTAGAGGAGTTTATGATCTTCTGGTTGGAAGATATTATGCGTCCCCGAATAACAGACAACACTTATACAATTTACAAAGGTGCTATTAAGAATTACATTGTTCCACAGATTGGAAAGATGTATATGTCTACACTAAATCAGGGGTATATCAGAAAATTATATAATGCAGTTGCGGAGAAGTATGAATCAGTTGCGAAAAATGCCAGGACGATCATGAAAACATCATTGGAGTATGCATTTAACAAAAATGTATTGGCAACAAATCCTGCGAAGGGAATCAATTTACCGAAGAAAATAAAAAAGACAGAGTATCGTGTCCTGAAAATTGACGAGAAGAAAACATTGACACTTCCACAGGTGCTTCGGTTGATTGAGGCAAGCAAGGAGACACCGATTCATATGCAAATTCTGTTTGCGGTATTGATGGGACTCAGAAGAAGTGAAATAAATGGTCTGAAATACAGTGATGTCGATTACATTCACAGGACGTTGAGAGTAGAGCGTCAGTTGGGAAATAAGCCAAATAGTAAAGCAGAAGATTGTGCACCTAAGATGCTGACAAAGCAGGAAATTAAAACAAAAACACCTGCTGGTGTGCGTGAACTTCCAATACCGGATTATGTATTTGAAGCAATTCTGGAAGAACGGAAAACTTATGAGAAGAACCGCAGACGCAGACCAAAAGAGTTCCGGGACTGGAATTATATTTGCTGTTCTACATATGGGAATCCAAGGAGTAAAGGTTTTCATCAGAAATATTATAAAGACTTGCTGAAATCTTTGGACTTACCTGATATTCATTTTCACCAGTTGAGAAATACCTATGCAACTATTTTGCTGAAGAATAGTTTTAATTCAAAAGGTGTTTCGCATTTGTTAGGACATGCCAAGGAAATTATATCGGTAGATGTGTATGGAGATACACAGGAAATCATAGAAGACTGTCTGGATGTATTGGAACCATTTATTGAAGAAGTTATTCCAAAAGAGCGGAAAGATCAGTATTATGATTATTCAGAAGTGATTGAAATAGACTTAATCCTGGAGGAATATTTCAACGCAGCATGATAAAAAAATAGAATAGTAGTGATAGAAAAAAGTACAAATAAGAATCGAACATTTGTACTTTTTTCTTGTGTTAATCTATATACTTTCAAAAATTTATTTGATATAATAGGGACTGTTACAAGAACAAACAGTAAAAATATGACAGGACCGGAGGTTAGTATTTTCAGGTATTTCCGAGTGCTGTTTTATCCGCAAATATTAGTTTTGTGACTTTTATTCGTAATGAGGTGAGAAACACATCTATTTACTATAAAAATGAGCTTTTCGTTACGAAGCTGGATACGAATTTTTGGCTGATAATGATCATAGTAAAAGTCACAAATGGAGGGATTTACCATGAATGAGTTTAAATTAAAAGCCCCATACAAGCCAACCGGCGATCAGCCCCAGGCCATCGAGAAATTGGTCGAGGGATTTAAAGAAGGCAACCAGTTTGAGACTTTGCTTGGTGTTACTGGCTCCGGTAAAACTTTCACAATGGCGAATGTCATTGCCCAGTTAAATAAACCAACTCTGGTACTTGCACACAATAAAACACTGGCGGCACAGCTTTATGGCGAGATGAAGGAATTCTTCCCTGAGAATGCAGTGGAATACTTTGTCTCTTACTACGATTACTACCAGCCGGAGGCTTACGTCCCCTCAACAGATACCTACATTGCCAAAGATGCATCCACCAACGACGAGATCGATAAACTCCGCCTTTCTGCCACAGCGGCCTTATGTGAGCGGAAAGACGTGATCGTAGTTTCATCGGTATCCTGTATTTATGGCCTGGGTGCGCCGCAGGAATTTTTTGATATGATGATCTCACTTCGGCCGGGGATGGAGAAGGATCGTGACGAGGTTATCAAACAGCTGATCGATATCCAGTATACAAGAAATGAGATGGATTTCCACCGAGGAACATTCCGGGTGCGTGGCGATGTGCTGGAGATCTTTCCGGCTAACTCTACAGACCGGGCGGTGCGTGTGGAATTTTTTGGAGATGAGATCGAGCGGATCACAGATATCGATGTGCTTACCGGCGAAATCAAAAGTGTGGAAAGCCATGCGGCCATTTTCCCGGCGTCCCATTATGTTGTGCCTCAGGAGCAGATCCGCCGTGCTGCGGATGCCATCCTGGAAGAGATGAAACAGCAGGTGGAATATTTCAAAAGTGAGGACAAACTGATCGAAGCCCAGCGGATTGCCGAGCGTACCAACTTTGATGTGGAGATGATGAAGGAAACCGGATTCTGTTCCGGAATTGAGAACTATTCCAGACATCTTACCGGGCTTGCACCAGGGCAGCCACCGTATACCCTGATGGATTACTTTGGAGATGATTTTTTACTTATTATAGATGAGTCCCATAAGACAGTGCCCCAGGTTGGCGGTATGTATGCAGGAGACCAGAGCCGTAAACAGACTCTGGTGGATTATGGATTCCGCCTCCCTTCCGCCAAGGACAACCGCCCGTTAAGTTTCGATGAATTTGAGACCAAACTGGACCAGGTAATGTTTGTATCTGCAACACCAGGAGAATATGAGTTTGACCATGAACTCCTCCGGGCAGAACAGATCATCCGCCCCACAGGGCTTCTTGATCCGAAGGTGGAGGTGCGTCCGATCGAAGGACAGATCGATGATCTTGTAGCAGAAGTAAATAAGGAAATTGAAAAGAAAAACAAAGTCCTGATCACGACTCTGACCAAACGTATGGCAGAGGACCTTACGGATTATATGAAGGATCTGGGAATCCGTGTCCGGTACCTCCATTCAGACATTGACACTCTGGAACGTGCGGAGATCATCCGCGATATGCGCCTGGATGTGTTTGATGTGCTGGTCGGGATCAACCTTCTGCGAGAAGGTCTGGATATTCCCGAGATCACACTGGTAGCGATCCTGGATGCAGATAAAGAGGGCTTCCTCCGTTCGGAGACTTCCCTGGTACAGACCATCGGCCGTGCAGCACGAAACAGCGAGGGCCATGTTATCATGTATGCGGATAATATGACAGAATCCATGGAAAAAGCAATCTCCGAGACAGAAAGAAGGAGAGCGATACAGGAGGCTTACAACAGGGAGCATGGCATCACTCCGACCACGATCAAGAAGGCGGTCCGTGATCTGATCGCTGTTTCGAAGAAGGTGGCAGAGACAGAAGTGAAGCTTAAAAAGGATCCGGAATCCATGAACCGAAAAGAACTGACGAAGGTGATCGCTCAGGTAGAGAAGCAGATGCGTGCTGCGGCAGCAGACCTGAATTTCGAGCAGGCTGCTGAGCTGAGAGACAAGATGCTTGAATTGAAAAAAAATCTGGAAGAATTAGAGGAATAGGCTGCAAAGCAGCTGACAGTATAACACCCCTGGCTGTAACAGCCAGGGGTGTTGCCGGGTATGATCGATCTGTTTTTGGGAAAAGCTTATTTTGTAGTTGGCAAGCTCGGAAGCATCTTTTTGCGTCAGGACCTCATAAGGATCTGTAAGCTTCTGGAAGTGGAAGGATAAATTGGAGGATTCATTCCTGATGGCGGAAAGCGGAGCGGAGCTGCTCATGGTGGCGATCAGTGTACCGGATTCATCATCAGGAAGTATGCTCATGTAAAAATAAAAGTTTAAAGAAGCCGCAGTAGAATTCATCGGGAAAGTCAAAGTAATATCACTTTTTAAATCATCATGGCTGGAAAACCGGAAATAGAATTTAAAACTGTTGGTTTTTGGAATGTATGTGATACTTCGATATTCATCTACAGAAACCTGCATAGAAGAAGATGACGAACCCAAACCGCCTAAATCCATATCGACTTTTTTTGATTCATCGTGTGTGTTAAGCTCGATTTTTACGCTTCCATCACTGGCCTTTTTGCCTTTGCTCAGGATGTGATTTTTTAATTTTATGCCGGGCTTCGGAGCAGTAGTCGGGGCTGGTTTTGCTGGAGCAGCTTTTTTCTGTATCTTAACCTTGCAGACAAAGCGGATCCCGTTTACCTGAGTAGTAATTGCAGCATTTCCTGCAGATTTTGCAAAAAGCTTGCCTGCTTTGTTTACAGTGACGATTTTGGAATTGCTGCTCTTCCAGGTGATTTTCTGCCCTTTTTTGAGACCGGTGATCTTCAGTGTTCTGCTCTGCCCCTTGATCATGGTAAGCTTGGAAGAACTGATCCTGGGAGCGGCCTCTGTAACACAGACTGTGCCAGGCAGAATTGCCGATTCTGCCGGAAGATTGGCCAGTACAAAGACTGTTATCAGAGATATCAGGATTTTTTTCCATTTTTTCATAGCGATCCATCCTTCGAAAAAGATATGATGGTTCTCTTTATTAATTGATTATAAGTAAAAATCCGGAGAAGGGCACTGGCATTTGTGACAGTAACTTTGCTATAGAAAAGAGGAAGTTATGTATGCTGTTCCCGATAGGCAGAGGGGGTGATCCCCATTTTCTTTTTGAAGCTGGTGCTGAAATAATATTGATTGGCATAACCACATTTCAGGCTGATCTCCTTCAGACTCATCGTAGTCGTAGTCAGGTAACGGGCGGCTGCGGAAATCCGCTGAGATGTGATAAAGTCACTGAGACTGATCCCCTGATTTTTTTTGAAAAGAGCACTTAAATAAGCAGGGCTTACATTGGCAGAGGCAGCAATATCATTGAGGCAGAGCGTATTGTCAGTGTAGTGCTCGTTGATGTAGGAGATCACCAGTTCACAGAGCTTCTGGTGATAATCATTCATGGAGGAATCAAGCTTCCGGCATAAAAGATGGCACAGATCCTTCAGCCATTGACAGAGCTCCTCCGTATTATGAAACTCATTTATGTGGTTGTAAACATACAAAATTTTAGCTTCAAGGTCATGAGTATCCAGATTTAATTCATAGAAAAATTTCAGGATCCGGCCAAGAAGAGAATAGATCTGTATGAAAGCGAAATTCTTTGTGCGAAATTTCTGAGTGAGCCAGTCGGAAAAATTCTGAAACCAGAGATCTATGGCAGAGGTATCCTTTTTACAGAGAAGCCGGATCAGTTCATCCTCCTTTGTATCTGAAAAATCTGCAACAGACAGATCGGAACCCAGAGCCTCTCTTCCGTCAAAGATATTCTGATGCGGGAAAAAGAATCTGTATTCCAGCGCATGTACGGCACTTTTGTAGGATTGGTTCAGGTTCCAGAAATCTTGGACAATTGTTCCGATACCTGCATTGAGAGAAAGCCCCAGTGGCTGGCAGGCATCTGCGATCGAGGAAATAAGCCCGCTGGTAAGCTGACGGAAGCTGTTGGACTGACAGCCGCTGTGTCCCAGAATGCACAGATAGCCATCCATATCCGGGAGAAGATACACAAAATCAAGAGAAGAGGTTTCCTCAGTTATCAGATCCTGAAGGTTGAGAAGCTCCATCTGAAACTTTTCGATCCCGTAAACGGATTTTAGATCCGGAGCATTTTCAAGCTCCAGAATAACAACTGCATAAAAATCATAATTCAGCTCCAGGTTCAGATACTTAAGATAAGGCTTCAGTCGGTAGGCTGCTTCAGAAGACGGAAGGTGTGTGATCTCGCGGAAAAACTTTTCCGTAAGAAGAGGCCTGCTTTGTTTCAGAAGCTGGAGATTTTTCTGTTCCTTTTCCATCAGTGCAAAAGCGTTTTTTACCTTCTGGATAAGATATGCATAATCCAGAGGCTTTTCGATATAATCCAGAGCGCCAAGGAGCAGAGCTCGTCTTGCATATTCAAATTTGTCGTAGGCACTGATCAGGATGATCTTTACCATGGGGTTGATCTCAAGAGCCTGACGGCTCATGGAAATGCCGTCAAGATCAGGCATTTCAATGTCAGAAATGATCAGATCTACAGGCTCTTTTTTCATGGCTTCGATAGCAGAGGTTCCATTGTAGCAGACATGGATGATCTCTGCATTCAGCGTTTCCCAGTCTATGTTTTTTTCGATACCTTCTGCAGATAAGTAATTATCATCTACGATCATTATTTTTTTCATCGATATCTTCCTCCATCTGTTCGAATTCAATGGTGACGTATGTGCCGTTTCCGGGGTTGCTGCGGATCCTTACGGAACCGTTTCCGTATAATGGGTTGGAAATACGGGAACTTACGTTGGAAATTCCAAAATGCTTCTCATAATCATTAATATTATGTTCAATAGCATGGCGCAGCTGTGCAAGGGTTTCAGAGTCCATGCCGGCACCGTTGTCCTCAATGGAGATCACAACCGTATCATCGCCATAAAGAACATGGATCGAAATGAAAACAGCCGGTGTGCCCAAAGAAATCCCGTGCAGTATGGAATTTTCGAGAAATGGCTGAAGTGTAAACTTGCAGATCAGGAAATTTTCGATTCCATCTTCTGCTTCGATCTCCCAGTCCAGATTATCTTTATGACAGAGCTTTTCCATTTCCAGATAAAGCCGGGCAATTTCCAATTCATCTTTAATAGGAATAAGTTCCTTTGATTTACGCAGGGTAAGACGGTAAAAGGCAGTCAGATCTGCAATCATCTGATCAGCAATGTCAAGCTTTCCAAGGGACTGGCAGGTACGGATCGATCCTAGGATATTGTAAAGAAAATGCGGATTGATCTGTGACTGGAGCAGCTGGTATTTCAGACGTTCTTCGTTTACGGAAAGATTTACAATGGACTTCAGGTTTCCGGCTATTGTGTGCTGCATATCTTCAAAGGTGATGCCCAGTCTGTCAATCTCATCATACCTGGAAGGATCATCCGGGTGGGGAACAGTAACGATAGATAGATGTTCCGGGTCATGTCCCAGCTGAAAGGCTTCCATTGCATAGGAAAGTGCAGTGATCTTCCGGGTAAGATTTTCGGAAAACAGGATCACGATGATAACAGTAAGGGGCAAAAAAATAAGGACAGTGATCAGTAAGGCACGGATCAGGATGTGCGTGTTGCCCTGAATATAGCTTTCCGGGATTTCGGTAACATGGAGCCAGCCATTGCTTAAGGTGCAGCAGTTATAATATTTGTCGCCGCTGTGAAAAGAAGAATCTGCATTTTCTTTGAGTTTCTGAAACTGTGCTTTGGAAATTTCGGATAAATTCAGTGAGGATGTATTTTTCGCTGCAATCTCTCCGTGATCTGTGAGAATGTAGCTGTATATGCGGGAATCCAGAGCAGCAGGCTGCAGATAAGTGGTAAGCTCTGAGGTGTCCAGAGCAATGCCGTAGGCGTATTCCAGAATACCGGTGGCCTGATTTTTCAGTGCCCGGACGCAGAGGATCACATCGGCAGATGATTTTTTTGTGGACAGTATTTTAGGCAGAGGCATATTGGAAACCGGTATCCAGACAGAGGAAAAGCCTGAACCGGAAACAATATTTTTATCCAGACCATATGCAGAAAGCTCATCTGTGGAAAAGAAGTACAGGCCTTCTTTTGAACCGAGCTGATCGGGCTGCAGAAAAACATATATATGGAAGAAATCGAATGTGGATTTATACAGCGAAATATTGTTTTTCACAGCGGTGAATTTTTTCAGTGCATCTACCTTATTGGAGGAAGAATGATTTAGGGAGTACATTTGAAACTGTATGGTATCTGCTACATTTTCAACCTGGCCGAGACGGTCGTTCAGCTGAGAAACCAGCTGTCTGTCAGTCATTACGGCGGAATCGATAATACGATCTCTGGCAATGTTATAGGAAATGTGATAGCTGATGAAGGTCAGGGAAATCAGAGGTACCATAGTTGCGATCAGAAATGCGAGCAGGAGCTTATAGCGAAATGAGGAAAAACTGGGTGGGATACATTTGTGGAATTTCATAGTACATACTCTCCTTTATGTCAAAAACAAATTAATGAAACCGAATTCAGCTGTGAAAAAAGCCGTTACAAATATAGATTATATAAAAGGATTATAAAAAATTAACAACAAAAATACAAGAGAACGAAAAATAATATAAATAAATCATAAAATATTGTATTTAGAATGAGGGGGCTCTCTGGTATCCTTAAACCATCAAAAACAGGTTTGGACAAACACGAAAATGTCCGGAAAGGAAGAAAGATATGAAGAAAAAAGTAATAAGTGCAGTTTTGGCAGCAGCGATGGTTGTAGGTATGGCAGGTAACGTGGTTACTGTTTCCGCAAAGGAGAAATATGATCTTACCTTATACAGCATCAACACCACAGACCCGGATTTTGAGGACTGGCTTGCAAATGTGGAAGATGCCACAGGTCTGAACATTAATGTGATTGCAGCACCTACAGATACAGATACCCGTCAGCAGAAGATCACCACAATGCTTTCCACAGGCGATGCTTCCGTGGATGTCATTGAGATCAACGATGAGATGAGCGCGGCATTTAAAAATTCCGGATGGCTGGAAGGACTGAATGATACAGTAATGACAGATGATATCGTTGATCAGTTTGCCCAGGGATATGTAAAGGATATGATCACAGATAAGGACGGAAACATCATCGGTGTTCCAGGCTATGCAGGATATCTTGCATTCTGGGTAAATCAGGAGATCATGGACGAGGTCGGAATCAAGTCCATTGATACAAAAGAGGATTTCATGAAGTATATGAAGGCTGTTTCCAAGGACGGAAGATTCGGTTACGGCGGTTCCTGGGAGAAAACTTATGCATTTAACGAGCTTGCACAGTTTGTAAACATGTTCGGTGGCGATTATTTTGACTGGACCAAAGAGGAAAACAAAGAAGCAGTTCAGTTCCTTCACGATCTGGTTGCTGATAACGAAACATCCATTGAGCAGATCGCTGATAAGTATGAGCAGATGAATCCGAAGATCAATGACGGAAAATACGGATGCTGGTTCATGTGGGGACTTGGAACAGATTATGCAAAGGCAGATATGCTTGGCGCAGATAAGATCCACATGGAAATGGTACCGGATTTCAGCGGTAAGGGAGAGCGTGCGATCTTTACAGATTCCTGGAGCTATGTTCTGAACAAAGCCTCCAAGAATAAAGATGCAGCTGTGAAATTCCTCCAGTATATGGCTGATGAAGGCGGAATGGAAGCTTCCTATAAAGCATTTGACAGATATCCTGCAAGAAAAGATGTTGCAGAGAAGGTAGTTCCGGATTCTGACCCGGCAAAAGAAATGTACAGCAGATATGCAAATGAATGCAATGTACAGGGACGTCCGATGGTGGCACAGACAATGGAATTTATCAGCGACATGGGAACGATCTTCCAGTCCTGCATGAAAGACGAGATCACAGTTGATGAGTTCTGCAAGAAGGCCCAGGATGTGGTAGATATGTATAAGTAAAAGGTATAAAAAACAGCAATGTAAAGCAGAGGTAAAAGTCTGCTTTACATTACTTGATGAACAGGGAGGAAAGTTCCATGACAATAAGTAAAAAAACTATGAAGTGGATACCGTGGCTTTTGATCCTGCCGGTTGTGCTGATCAGAGGCTTTACAACAGTATATCCCATTCTGATGACTGTGAAAAACAGCTTCTTTGATATCAGGATCCTTTCAGGTATCAATGAATTTATAGGCTTCAAGAATTACCTGAAGGTATTTTCTGATCCTAAAGTGCTCACATCGATCAGTTTTACGGCAATATTTGTTGTTGTTTCCATGATCCTGCATGTGATCCTCGGAGTTATCCTAGCACTGATCCTGAATATGAAATTCAAAGGCCGTCGTTTTCTGAGAACCATCGTGCTGATCCCGTGGGCTATGCCTGCAGTAGTAGCCGGTATGGCTGCAAAATGGGCATTTAACAATGATTATGGTCTGATCAATGATTTTATCCGCTGGTTTGTACCGGGATACCAGAACAGCTGGCTGATCAATACAGGTACTGCAAGAGCAGCGGTAATTGCAATGGACCTGTGGAAGGATCTTCCGTTCTTTGCAATTCTTGTACTTTCCGGACTTCAGTTTATTTCCGGCGATATCTATGAGGCAGCAAAGGTAGACGGTGCAAACGGGATCCAGAGCTTTTTCCGGATCACACTTCCGCTGATCGCAAAAAATGTCCTGACTTTATGTATTCCGTTCACACTCTGGAGACTGACAACCTTCGATCTGGTTTATTCCATGACATCCGGAGGTCCTGGCGAGGATACTGCGCTGATCGCATATAGGATCACAACAGAAGCATTTACAAATCTGAACGTAGGATATGCTTCGGCGCTGGCTATGCTGCTGTTTGTTGTAATGGCGATCTTCAGCTGGCTGAATATACGTGTTATGAGTAAGTTTGACAGTTAGGGAGGAATTATCGTGAAGAATACAGGAAAATATAATGTTTATCATGGAGTGATAGCCGTTGGAAGATGGGTTCTGTTTGCCATTGTGGCTTTTCTGATCCTGTTTCCGGTTTACTGGATCTTTATTTCTTCAATCACACCGGCAGGAGAACTGTTTAAAACACCGATTGATTATCTTCCGGATCATCCCACACTGGAAAGCTACACATTTCTGCTACAGAATGTCGGACTGCTTTCAAAGATTGGAAACACCGTACTGATCGTCGGTCTTACTCTTGTGATCAGCACCGTGCTGTGTGCAATGGCAGCCTATGGCTTTTCAAGATTTAACTCAAAGGGAGTTTCTGTTGCATTTGCATTTGTTCTGGCTACCATGCTGATCCCTGAGGTTGTCACAGCTCGCCCGCTGTATGAGTTTATGCAGAAGGTAAAGCTGTATGATACATATCCGGGACTTATCCTTCTTTATATCAGTACCGTTATACCGTTTACGGTTCTGATCCTCAGAAACTTTGTCGGTGAGATCCCGATCTCACTGGAGGAGGCAGCTGCTATTGACGGCGCATCTTTTTCACAGAGACTGTTTACGATCGTTCTGCCGCTGATGAAGCCGGCGATCGCTACGGTTTGCATCATCAACTTTATTACCTGTCTGAATAACTTTTTCACACCGTTGTTTTATTCAAATGGTATTCAGGTACTTTCCGTTTCCATCGTACAGCTTCCGTTACGTGATAACATGTATGGAGTTCCGTGGGATCTGGTCAGCTCCATGGGATGGATCATCCTTCTTCCGATCATTATCTTTGTAGCTGTTTTTGAGAAACAGATCATGGATGGTATCATGGCAGGTGGAGTAAAAGCGTAAATATTTTTAATTTCCAAAAGAGAGGAGAAAACAGATATGTATCAGGCATTTACAGGCGGACTGGGAGGGATCGCACTTGCAAAGCATGGAAAAAGCCGTGCGATCAACGCAGAAAATCCTCATGGAGAAAAAGGCAGAGGCGGTATGGCTGCAAGTCATCTGGGACCGTCCAGAAAAGGAAGCCCGTGTCTCAGGGATATTGAGCCGGGAGCTGTGGTAACTTTGGCAGAAATGGAAGGACCGGGACAGATCAATCATATCTGGATCACCGTTGATAACAAGACTACAGAGGCAGATTGCTTTGTACTGCGAGATCTTGTGATCCGTATGTACTGGGATGACGAGGAAACTCCTTCCGTGGAAAGTCCTCTGGGTGATTTCTTCTGCTGCGGATTCGGAAGGGAATGTTTTGTGAATTCTGTTCCTGTGGCTGTTGTTCCAAACAGGGGATTTAATTGCTATTTCCCGATGCCATTTAAAAAGAAAGCAAAGATCACACTGGAAAATCAGCATGCAAATAAAATTCCGGCTTTCTTCTATCAGGTAGACTACTGTCTCTATGATGAGCTTCCGGATGATATTGCGTATTTCCATGCGCAGTGGAGACGGGAACGGTTGACAGAAAAAACAAAAGATTATACAATTTTGGATGGAGTAAAAGGAAAAGGCCATTATATAGGAACCTACATGGCGCTTACCACACTGGAACGTTACTGGTGGGGCGAGGGAGAAGTGAAGTTTTATATTGACGGAGATGAGGAGTATCCGACCATCTGCGGAACAGGAACGGAAGATTACTTTGGAGGTTCCTGGAGCTTTGCTAAACAGGTGGATGGAAAAACTGTGGAACAGAATTATAACACACCGTATCTGGGATATCCGTATTATTCTGCCCATGACGAACTGATCCATAATTTCTATCATAATGATGACTGCCCACCAATGCGAGGCTTTTACAGATGGCATTTACAGGATCCGATCTGCTTTGAAGAAGATCTTCGCGTTACCATTCAGCAGATAGGCGTCGGATACCGTGGCCTGTTTGAACGACAGGATGATGTGGCAAGTGTAGCATACTGGTATCAGACACTTCCTCATGCACCGTTCCAGCCGTTGATGTCAAAAGAGGACAGATGGCCCAGATAAAAAGGGTGGTAGAGATTGAAAAAACAGGTATTTTGCGGGGCATTTGCCCTGGCTCTGGCAGTGACAGGATGTGGAGTCCAGAAGAAGGAGGCTGCATCTGATATTGTGCCGGAGAACAGACAGGAACTGACGATCCTTCATGTGGATGCAGGCACAGAAGGTTTTGATTCTTTTATCAGCCAGGCAGAAAAAGATCTTGGAATACAGATCCATATTGAAAAATGTCCGGCTAATGCGGACAATCGCCAGGCCAAAATAGCAACTCTTCTGACATCGGGAGATGATTCAGTGGATCTGATCACAGTAAATGATGAGATGATATCCGAATTTAAATATAAGGGATTTCTTCTTCCGCTGGAAGATACCGTTATGACAGAGGAGACAGCGGCGAATTTTCCACAGGAATACCTGAAAGAAATATGCATGTCAGACGGACATATTTTTTCGGTACCGTTCAGGATGGATATCATGGCGTTCTGGGTGAACCAGGAATTGCTGGATCAGGCTGGTCTGGACAGACTCTCTGAGCTCAGTGATCTTGAGATCCTTCAGAAAAATCTTCAGAGTACGGGAAAATATGCATACGGGGATGCCTGGGAGATTTCTTATATATATAACAGTATCAGCGAGTTTGCCGATTTTTTTGGTGGAGATTATACAGACTGGGCGGATCCGAAAACCAGAGCTGCGGCAGAATACATGAAGCGAATGCTGGATACAGGGATGATATCAGAGGAAAATCTGATCGATCAGCATGAACAGCTGAATGAAAAATTTATAAACGGCCAGTATGGATGTATGTTCATGTATACCGGTGCGTTGAGTACCTTTCAGAGCGCAGGCGTGTATGGAAAAGATAAGATCCACATGGCACTATTTCCGGAGTTTGACGAGAAGGTGACCAATATAGCAACCTGGCAGTATGTACTGAATAAAAATTCTGATCATAAAGAAGCAGCTCTGAAGTTCCTTCAGTATGTGTCCGGATATGAGGCCAGTAAAAATTACGGACAGATGACAAAAATCTGCCCGGCAAGACTGGATGTGATCGAGGATAAAAGCCTTGATCTGGAGGGAATTGAAATGATCCGGCAATATCTGAAAGATTATAAGCTGAGGGCAAGACCACTGTGCGCCGATTCCATAGAAGCTGTTTCAGCTATGGGAACGGAATTTCAGGAATATGTGCTGGGACAGAAAACAGAAACGGAATTTTTTGCCGGGGCACAGAACTGCATAGACCAGTATTACAAAAAAGCATCGTACTGATGCTTTTTTTGCTGCGAAAAAATAAGAACTTTTTTTCAAAATATATTGACAAATATTTTACATGGTGATATCTTAAAGACTGTAGATGTTAGCACTCCACTAAAATGAGTGCTAACAGATATAAAAAAGAATCAACATCCGTCAGGAAAAACAAAAAGGAAAGGAGATGGCTTCATGGAAGAGGTGTTGAATGAGCGCAAACAAAAAATATTAAAGGCAATCATCAAGACCTATATGGAGACCGGAGAACCGGTTGGCTCCAGAACCATTTCCAAGTATGCGGATCTCAATGTAAGTTCCGCAACGATCCGAAATGAAATGTCAGACCTGACAGATATGGGCTATATCGTCCAGCCTCATACCTCAGCAGGAAGAATACCTTCCGATAAAGGCTACAGACTTTACGTCAATGAGCTGATGAAGGAGAAGGAAGCGGAGGTTGCAGAGCTACGTGATCTGATCATTGAGAAGACAGATAAGATGGATAAGGTGCTTAAGAAAGTTGCGAAAGTTCTTGCTTCCAACACCAATTATGCCACCATGGTTTCCGTTCCGCAGTACAGCGGTAACAAGATCAAATTTATCCAGCTGTCAAGAATGAGCGATCTTCAGCTTGTGGCTGTGGTTGTCAGTGACAACAACACAGTCCGGAACCAGATCATCAATCTGGATGAGGAGATGGATGACCAGACGATCCTGAAACTGAATCTTCTTCTTAACACCAATCTCAATGGTATTCCGATCCAGGATATCAACCTTGGGATGATCGCCAGACTGAAGGAACAGGCAGGCAGCCACAGCGGTGTGGTAGCCACGGTTCTGGATGCGGTGGCAGCCACCATTCATGTGGAAGAGGAAGACATGGAAATCTATACTTCAGGTGCAACTAACATCTTCAAGTATCCGGAGCTTGCCGATAAAGAGAAGGCAACGGAACTGATCTCCGCATTTGAGGAGAAACATGAACTTGCTGATCTTGTGAAGGAACAGATGTCAGATGGCGAGAATACAGGAATTCAGGTTTACATCGGTGATGAAATGCCGATCCAGACCATGAAGGACTGCAGCATTGTGACTGCCAGATATGAACTGGGAGACGGAATGTACGGAACCATCGGAATCATCGGTCCGAAGCGAATGGATTATGAGAATGTTGTGGACAGTCTGAAGGAACTGAAGAATCATCTGGATGACGTTTTAAAAAAGAAGAAAACTTAGAAAGGCGGTAGAACAAAAGTGTCGGAGGAAACAAAGAAAACATCCGAAGAGCAGGAAGCGGAGAACGAAATCCCCGTAACTGACGGAGATCAGGCTGAAGAAAACCTGACACCGGAGGGAGAAGATCTGCCGGAGGAAGAAAACAAGACTCCAGGCGAAGAAGCTGCCCCAGAGGATAAAAAAGAAGAAAAGTCAAAAACTTCCTTCTTCGGAAAGAAGAAAAAAGATAAATCAGAGCAGAAGGTGGAGGAGCTTACCGATCGCCTGAAGCGAACCATGGCTGAATTTGATAATTTCCGTAAAAGAACAGAAAAAGAAAAATCCAGTATGTACATCATCGGAGCAAAAGAAATCGTTGAAAAGATCCTGCCGGTTGTGGATAACTTCGAAAGAGGTCTTGCACAGGCACAGGAAGGAGATGCTTTTGCAGACGGAATGAAAATGATCTATAAGCAGCTTACCACAACACTGGATGACCTTGGCGTGAAACCGATCGAAGCAGTGGGAAAAGAATTCAACCCGGATTTCCACAACGCAGTGATGCATGTGGAAGATGAAGAGGTTGGAGAGAATATCGTGGTGGAAGAATTCCAGAAAGGTTACACCTACAAGGATTTCGTAGTACGCCACAGTATGGTAAAAGTTGCCAACTGATTGATTACAAGTTGTAATTTTACAGATACAGAATAAAACAGGAGGAAAAAATCATGGGAAAGATTATTGGTATTGACTTAGGTACAACAAACAGCTGTGTAGCCGTAATGGAAGGTGGACAGCCAACAGTTATCGCAAATACAGAAGGCGCAAGAACAACACCATCCGTTGTAGCATTCACAAAGACAGGAGAGCGTCTGGTAGGTGAGCCTGCAAAACGTCAGGCAGTTACAAACGCAGACAGAACAATCTCCTCAATCAAAAGAGAGATGGGTACTGATTACCGTGTAACTATCGACGACAAGAAATATTCTCCACAGGAGATCTCCGCAATGATCCTTCAGAAACTGAAAAAGGATGCAGAGGCTTATCTTGGTGAGAAAGTAACAGAGGCTGTTATCACAGTTCCGGCTTACTTCAACGACGCTCAGCGTCAGGCAACCAAAGATGCAGGTAAGATAGCAGGTCTTGATGTAAAACGTATCATCAACGAGCCTACAGCAGCAGCTCTTGCATATGGTCTTGACAATGAGAAAGAGCAGAAGATCATGGTATACGACCTTGGTGGTGGTACATTCGATGTATCTGTTATCGAGATCGGTGATGGCGTTATCGAGGTTCTTTCCACAGCTGGTAACAACCGTCTTGGTGGAGATGACTTTGATAAGAAGATCACAGACTACATGCTTTCCGAGTTCAAGAGAACTGAGGGCGTAGATCTTAGCAACGATAAGATGGCTCTTCAGAGACTGAAAGAGGCAGCTGAGAAAGCTAAGAAAGAGCTTTCTTCCGCAACAACAACAAACATCAACCTTCCGTTCATCACAGCAACTGCTGAGGGACCGAAGCATTTTGATATGAACCTTACAAGAGCTAAATTCGATGAGCTGACACATGATCTTGTAGAGATGACAGCTGAGCCGGTTCGCCGTGCACTGTCTGATGCAGGTATCACAGCTTCCGAGCTTGGCCAGGTACTTCTGGTTGGTGGATCTTCACGTATCCCGGCAGTACAGGATAAGGTAAGACAGTTAACAGGCAAAGAGCCAAGCAAGAACCTGAACCCGGATGAGTGTGTTGCACTTGGTGCTTCCGTACAGGGTGGTAAACTTGCAGGTGATGCAGGTGCCGGTGATATCCTTCTTCTGGATGTTACTCCGCTGTCCCTGTCCATCGAGACAATGGGTGGTATCGCAACTCGTCTGATCGAGAGAAATACTACAATTCCTACAAAGAAGAGCCAGATCTTCTCCACAGCAGCAGATAACCAGACAGCTGTAGATATCAACGTTGTACAGGGTGAGCGTCAGTTCGCGAAAGACAACAAATCCCTCGGCCAGTTCCGTCTGGATGGAATCCCGCCAGCACGTCGTGGAGTTCCGCAGATCGAGGTAACATTTGATATTGATGCCAACGGTATCGTTAATGTATCCGCTAAAGACCTTGGAACAGGCAAAGAGCAGCACATCACTATCACAGCTGGTTCCAACATGTCCGATTCCGATATCGACAAAGCTGTCAAAGAAGCAGCTGAGTTCGAGGCTCAGGATAAGAAACGTAAAGAAGCTATCGACACAAGAAACAATGCAGACTCCATGGTATTCCAGGTTGAGAATGCACTGAAAGAAGCTGGCGACAAGCTTGACGCAAACGATAAAGCAAGTGTTGAGGCTGACCTCAATGCACTGAAAGATCTCCTTGCACAGACAGCAAACGCTCAGGAGCTCAACGATTCTCAGGTTGCAGATATCAAGGCTGCACAGGAGAAGATGATGGAGAGTGCTCAGAAACTGTTCTCCAAGATGTATGAGCAGACTCAGGGAGCTCAGGGTCAGGCTGGTCCTGGACCGGATATGGGCAACATGGGCGGAAACGCTGGTGCTCAGGGCGGAAATGAAGCAGGATACGGCGATGATGTTGTAGATGCTGATTACAAGGAAGTCTAAGACAAGTAGGAAATAATTACAATGGCTGATAAAAGAGATTATTATGAAGTCTTAGGTGTGGATAAAAACGCCGACGACGCAACATTAAAAAAAGCATATCGTAAGCTGGCCAAGAAATATCACCCGGATGTAAATCCGGGTGATAAAGAGGCTGAGGCGAAATTCAAAGAGGCGACAGAGGCGTACTCCGTTTTAAGTGATGCCGATAAGAGAAGACAGTATGATCAGTTTGGTCATGCAGCATTCGAAAACGGCGGCGGAGGCGGTGCCGGCGGCTTTGGCGGATTCGACTTCAACGGTGCGGATATGGGAGACATCTTCGGAGATATCTTCGGAGACCTGTTCGGCGGCGGAGGCAGAAGCAGACGGGCCAACAACGGACCGATGAAGGGTGCCAACCTTCGTGCACGTGTAAACATTACTTTTGAGGAAGCGGTTTTCGGATGCGAGAAAGAGCTGGAGATCGTTCTGAAAGATGAGTGTACCACATGTCACGGAACCGGAGCAAAACCGGGAACATCACCGATTACCTGTCCGAAATGTAAAGGTCAGGGACAGATCGTTTATACTCAGCAGTCCATGTTTGGTATGGTACGTAATGTTCAGACCTGTCCGGACTGTAACGGAACCGGTAAGGTGATCAAGGACAAATGCAGTGCCTGCCGTGGAACCGGATATACTTCTTCCAGAAAGAAGATCCAGGTATCTGTACCGGCCGGTATCGACAATGGCCAGTGTATCCGTATCCGTGAAAAAGGTGAGCCGGGAACCAACGGCGGACCGAGAGGAGATCTGCTGGTTGAGGTAAATGTAGCCCGTCATCCGATTTTCCAGAGACAGGATATGAATATCTTTTCAACAGCTCCGATCACATTTGCACAGGCTGCACTTGGCGGTGAGATGCGGATCAATACCGTTGACGGTGAGGTTTCCTATGAGGTGAAGCCGGGAACACAGACGGATACAAGAATCCGCCTGAAAGGAAAAGGTGTTCCGTCATTACGTAACAAGAACGTTCGTGGTGATCACTATGTAACACTGGTAGTCCAGACTCCGACCAACCTTAATGAGGAGGCAAAGAAAGCTCTGGAGGCTTTTGATGCTGCATGCGGCAACCGTCCGGCAGCAGACAGTACAGCCGAGACTTCCGAAAAATCTGAAAAAACAGAAAAGAAGAAAAAAGGTTTCCGTGAGAAAGTCAAGGAAATGTTTGAGGAATAACTGAATATAAAACAGGAAAGAGGCATAAAAAGCCTCTTTCTTTTTTTTCTGTATTCGTGTATATTAAAAGAAGTGCCCGTTTTCAGGGAAACAGAAAACAGGCAACAGACAGGAAAAGAAATCCGTAAATGTGTATACAGCATAAGGAGATATAGAAATATGAAATGGAACCGTTTTACACTTAAGACAAAAACAGAGGCAGAGGATATTGTGATCTGCACACTTGCCGAGGTGGGAATTGAAGGTGTGGAGATTCAGGATAAACAGCCGCTGACCGATGAGGACAAAGCGCAGATGTTCGTGGATATCATGCCGGAAGGACCGGCAGATGACGGCATCGCATATCTGAATTTCTATCTGGAAGAGGATGCAGATACAGAAGCCATTTTGAAAGATGTAAAAGAAGCACTGGAAGATTTAAGAAGCTTTGTGGATATCGGAGAAGCTACCATCACAGAATCCCAGACAGAGGATAAAGACTGGATCAACAACTGGAAACAGTATTTCCATCAGTTCTATGTGGATGATATCCTGATTGTACCGTCATGGGAAGAAGTGAAGGCAGAGGATAAGGACAAGATGATCCTTCACATTGATCCGGGAACAGCTTTTGGTACAGGAATGCACGAGACTACACAGCTTGTGATCCGCCAGCTGAAAAAATTTGTGAAACCGGGAATGGAGATTCTGGATGTGGGAACCGGAAGCGGAATCCTTGGAATCGTTGCACTGAAGCTTGGCGCAGGCCATGTGGTTGGTACAGACCTTGATCCATGTGCAGTTCCGGCAGTATCTGAGAATAAGGAAGCCAACCAGATCGAGGAGAAATCTTTTGACATGATGATCGGAAACATCATCGATGATAAAGAAGTTCAGGATCAGGTAGGATATGAGAAATATGATATCGTAACTGCAAATATCCTTGCAGATGTCCTGGTGCCGCTGACACCGGTGATTGTTGCTCAGATGAAAAAAGGTGCTTACTATATCACATCCGGTATTCTGGATGTGAAGGAGGATGTTGTAGTACAGGCTGTAAAAGACGCCGGACTGACTCTGGTAGAAGTTACCCATCAGGGCGAGTGGGTATCTGTGACAGCAAGAAAGGACTGATCTCATGCAGCGATTTTTTGTGGAACCTCATCAGATCGACGGGGAAAGACATGAGATCCACATCACAGGAAGTGATGTGAACCATATCGTGAACGTGCTCCGCATGAAAAAAGGCGAGGAGCTCTGGATCAGCGACAAGGAGAAAGAATATCACTGTGTGATCGAAAATGCCGGGGAGGATGAAGTGCTGCTCCACATCCTCTATGTCCAGGAGCCGGATTATGAGCTGAAAAACCGTATTTATCTCTTCCAGGGCCTGCCGAAAGCAGATAAGATGGAACTGATCATCCAGAAAGCAGTGGAACTTGGGGCGTATTCCGTAGTTCCGGTTTCAACCAGACGATGTGTGGTAAAACTGGATAACAAGAAAGCGGAGAAAAAAGTATCCCGCTGGCAGCAGATCGCGGAAAGCGCGGCAAAACAGTCCAAGCGCATGCTTGTTCCGGAAGTCCATTCCGTGATGACATTTAAGGAAGCCCTTGCTTACGCAAAAGAACTGGATGTTCTGCTGATCCCTTACGAACTTGCAAAAGGAATGAAAGAGACAAAGGAACTGATCCAGGCAATCGAACCGGGAAAAAGCATCGGTGTTTTTATCGGCCCGGAGGGTGGATTTGAAGAGCAGGAAGTGGCAGATGCCATGGAAGCCGGTGCGAAACCGATCACCCTGGGACACCGGATCTTACGGACAGAAACTGCGGGACTCGCAGTACTTTCTGTTCTGATGTTTCAACTGGAGGATGAATAAACTATGGAAGCATATTTTGACAATTCCGCGACAACGAGATGCTTCGATGAAGTAAAGGATATTGTCTGCAAAACCATGACAGGAGATTTCGGAAATCCTTCTGCCATGCATAAAAAGGGAATGGAAGCGGAGAATTACGTCCGCAAAAGCGCCCAAACCCTTGCAAAATTATTGAAAGTTAACGAAAAAGAGATTCTTTTTACCTCCGGTGGAACAGAATCAGATAATCTTGCCATTATCGGCGGCGTGGAAGCCAACAAGCGTATGGGAAACCATATCATTACAACGGCAGTGGAGCATGCGGCAGTGGCTCAGCCTTTTGCCTATCTGAAAGACCAGGGTTATGAGGTGACCATCCTTCCTGTGGATCATCAGGGAGTTGTGAAACTGGAAGCGCTGGAAGCAGCTCTGCGCCCGGATACGATCCTGGTGTCTGTGATGTACGTGAATAACGAAGTGGGAGCTGTGATGCCGGTAGAAGAGATCGGAAAGCTCGTCCACGAAAAAAGCCCGAAAGCGCTTTTCCATGTAGATGCCATCCAGGCTTTCGGAAAGTACCGTATCTATCCGAAAAAGCTGGGAATCGATCTTTTATCTGTAAGCAGCCATAAGATCCACGGACCAAAAGGCGTGGGCTTCCTCTACATCAACGAAAAAGTAAGAGTACAGCCACAGATCCTTGGAGGCGGACAGCAGAACGGCATGCGTTCCGGAACAGACAATGTACCGGGAATTGCAGGCCTTGGCGTTGCCGCAGAGATGGTATATACAGATTTTGATAAAAAAATACAGCACCTTTATGACCTGAAAGAACGGATGGCAGAGGGACTTTCAAAGCTTGGAGACATCACCATCAACGGAATGCCTTTAAGAGAAGGGGCACCGCACATCATGAGTGTGACTTTCCACGGGGTCCGAAGCGAAGTCCTGCTCCATACACTGGAAGAATTCGGAGTATATATTTCCGCAGGAAGTGCATGCTCCAGTCATAAGAGAAAACCAAGTGCAACACTGACAGCTATGGGACTTTCAAGAGCAGATGTGGAGAGTACCGTCCGCATCAGTTTCTGTGAGGAGAATACTTTCGAAGAAGTAGATTACTGCCTGGAAGCCCTGGGAAAAACCATCCCGATGTTACGCAGGTATGCACGTCGATAGAGAACACACAAGAAAGGAATTTTTATGTTAGTACATGCATTTTTGATCAAATATGCGGAAATCGCCCTGAAGGGAAAAAACCGCTACCGTTTTGAAGATGCTCTCGTACATCAGATGGAGATTGCGCTCTCCAAGATCGAGGGAGATTTTGAAGTAAAAAAAGAGCAGGGAAGAGTCTATGTATTCTGCCCGGAGAATTATGATTACGATGAGGCTGTAGACGCACTGCAGCACGTATTCGGTATCGTAGGTATCTGCCCGGTTATGATCTACGAAGAGCAGGGCTTTGAGAAACTTGCCGAAGACGTAGTAAGCTATATGAAACAGTGGCATCCGGACTTTAACGGAACCTTTAAGGTTTGGACACGCCGTGCAAAGAAATCCTATCCGATTAGCTCCATGGAAGTTAGCGCAGAGCTTGGCGGACGTATCCTGGATGCGTTCCCGGAGGCAAGTGTAGACGTTCATCATCCGGAATTGGATCTTTCTGTGGAGATCCGTGACAAGATCTATGTATATTCCCAGACCATTCCGGGCGCAGGCGGAATGCCTATCGGAACAAACGGAAAAGCCATGCTGCTTCTTTCTGGCGGAATCGACAGCCCGGTTGCCGGTTACATGATCGCAAAACGTGGCGTTAAGATCGATGCGGTATATTTCCATGCACCGCCTTACACCAGCGAGCGTGCAAAACAGAAGGTCGTGGATCTTGCCCGCCTGGTAGCCAAATACAGCGGACCGATCCGTCTCCATGTAGTTAATTTTACAGATATCCAGCTTTATATTTACGACCAGTGCCCACATGATGAGCTTACCATCATTATGAGAAGATACATGATGCGTATTGCCGAGCATTTTGCAAAAAAAGACCGCTGTCTCGGATTGATCACAGGTGAGAGTATCGGTCAGGTTGCAAGCCAGACATTACAGAGTCTTGCTTCCACAAACGAGGTCTGCACACTTCCGGTATATCGTCCGGTGATCGGTTTTGATAAAGAGGAGATTGTTCGGATTTCCAGAAAGATCGATACTTTTGAGACATCCATTCAGCCGTTTGAGGACTGCTGTACCATCTTTGTTGCAAAACATCCGGTAACCAAGCCGAATCTTAAGGTGATCCGCCGTTCCGAGCAGAAACTTTCTGAGAAGATCGATGAGCTGATGGAGACTGCTCTGAATACCACAGAGATCATTGAAATTCAGTGATTGTTTTTCTGTAAGAAAGAACAATCAGGGAACCCCGCTTTGGAGGTTCCCTGGGATTATCAAACGGTATCAGAAAAAGGGAGATCATTGAGATCAGAAAAATTCTGAAAACATGAAAAAAGAGGAACTGTATCCAATACAGTTCCTCTCAAATATACATCATAGATTAGTCGATTGTATATTTGGAAATAATCTGCATTACGTTATCCAGAGCAGCGCCGTCTGCGTGGATGTTGAGGTCGATCGGCTTGGAAAGATCCAGGCTGAAGATACCCATGATGGATTTTGCATCGATCACATATCTTCCGGATACTAAATCAAAATCGCAGTCGAATTTGCTGATCTCGTTTACGAATGCCTTCACCTTATCGATGGAGTTCAGTGAGATTTTAGCTGTTTTCATTATAATAACCTCCCTTGATAGATTTTTGTATTTACAGCTTTCATCTTACCTGTCGGCCCCAGAAAAGTCAAGGTAAAAAGAGATAAAAATTGTTTTAATAATTAGTTAAAGTGTAAAAAAAGTGAGGAAAAATGGGAAATAGAGTTGCATTACACAACCTGGGCTGCAAAGTAAATGCCTATGAAATTGAGGCCATGCAGCAGCTTCTGGAGGAGGCAGGATATGAGATTGTGCCTTTTGAGCCGGGAGCGGATATTTATGTAATCAATACCTGTACGGTAACGAATATTGCAGACAGAAAATCAAGACAGATGCTTCATAAAGCAAAAAAAATGAATCCGGAAGCAATCGTGGTAGCAACGGGATGTTATGTACAGACCGGTGGTGATAAGCTGGAAAAAGACGAAGCCATTGACCTTGTACTTGGAAATAACCAGAAGATCAATATTGTGGAAGCACTGGCAGAATATGCGGAAAATAAACCGGGACATGGCTCCCATGTGATTAAGATCAACCAGACAAAAGAGTATGAGGATCTTTCCATTGATCATACAGCAGAACATGTAAGGGCATACATCAAGGTTCAGGACGGATGTAATCAGTTCTGTACGTACTGTATTATTCCTTATGCGAGAGGCCGTGTCAGAAGCCGTAACATTGAAAGTGTGCTGAAGGAAGTCCATTCCCTTGCAGAAAAAGGGTATAAGGAAGTAGTTCTTACAGGAATTCATTTAAGTTCCTACGGCGTAGATTTTCCGGAGGAGAAAAAAGAGACACTGCTTTCCCTGATCCGCGCTGTACATGAGATCGAAGGAATTCAGCGTATCCGCCTGGGATCTCTGGAACCGGGAATTGTTACGAGAGAATTTGCCGAAGGGATTGCGGCACTGCCAAAAGTATGCCCGCATTTCCATCTTTCCCTGCAGAGTGGCTGTGATGAGACTCTGGAGAGGATGAACCGCAGATACAGAAGCGGAGAATACAGAGAACGGTGTGAACTTTTAAGAGAAGTATATGAAAATCCAGCACTGACTACGGATGTGATCGTAGGTTTTCCACAGGAATCCGAAGAAGAATTCCAGAAGTCCTATGATTTTGTGGATGGTATTCATTTTTATGAGACCCATATCTTTAAATATTCCAGGAGACAGGGCACAAAGGCAGCAGCCATGGACGGCCAGCTGACAGAGGCTGAAAAAGCCCGGCGCAGCGAAAAAATGATCGAGATGCATCACCGTCATGCAAAGGATTACGAAAGGTCCATGCTGGGAAAAGAACTGGAAGTTCTTATTGAAGAGGAATATACAAAAGATGGCCAGATCTGGTATCTGGGACACAGCCGTGAATATATAAAAACAGCGGTACCGAAATCCGAAAATTATGGCGTAAATGATATCGTAAGAGTAAAGGCAGAGAGTTTCCTTGAAGAGCATATCATGACCGGTGAAGTTGTAAAATAAAGCACGGAATCGTATGTTGACAGTTTGCATTCGCAATCCGCGTTAAATTTAAGATTGTAATTTATGTAAATTTATATTAAAATAAAAAAGAATATATTTTAAGGACGTGAGAGACAATGGCAGAAAATAATCTGGGAAATACACAGTATTTCAGAACAAAACCGGATCAGGAGCTTCAGGTAAAGGAAGTCCTGGATCTGGTGTACAATGCAATGGATGAGAAGGGATACAATCCGGTGAATCAGATCGTAGGATATATTATGTCCGGAGACCCGACTTATATCACAAGCCACAAGGGTGCGAGAAGCATGATCATGAAAGTGGAGCGTGATGAGCTGGTAGAGGAACTTCTTACCGAGTATATCAAGAACAAGTCCTGGGAACGGTAATATGAGAGTACTGGGACTGGATTATGGCTCGAAGACTGTGGGAGTTGCAGTAAGCGACCCTCTTGGTCTGACAGCCCAGGGCGTGGAAACGGTATGGCGCAAGCAGGAGAACAAGCTTCGCCGTACACTGGCACGTATTGAAGAAATTATTTCGGAGTATCAGGTTACGGAGATCGTTCTGGGATACCCGAAAAACATGAACAATACCGTAGGGGAGCGGGCCGAGAAATCTCTGGAATTTAAGGAAATGCTGGAGAAACGTACAGGCCTGCCTGTTATTATGTGGGATGAAAGACTGACTACCATGGCAGCGGACCGCACACTGGAAGAGACCGGCGTGCATAAGGAAGACCGTAAACAGTATCTGGATCAGGTAGCTGCAGTCTTTATTTTGCAGGGATATTTGGACTCTGTTGCACATAAGAAGGCGCAACAGGAAAGTGAGAAAGAATAAACCGGAAATACGGATATTTTCATAAGAACGGATAAGGAAGAATTAAATATGGAAAAAATAATATTTCAGTCAGACGACGGCACAACTGCTGAGTTTTACGTAGAGGAGCAGACCAACATTGCGGGTGTGACTTATCTTTTGGTGTCCGATTCACAGGATGAGGAAGCAGACGCATATATTTTGAAGGATATTTCTGCTCCGGGAAGCACGGAAGCTTGTTATGAGATGGTCGAGGATGAGGACGAGCTTCAGGCTGTTTACGCAGTTTTTCAGCAGATGCTGGATGACGTGAATTTTGAATGGAGGAGCGATTTTTGAAAAGCGAAAATAACGGTGACAACAGAAATGCGGAGAACAGAACAGTAAGTTCCGCAGGCGGCGCCAGAAAACAGGCACCAAGACAGAAGAACGCTGGATCAAGGACAAGACAGTATCGTGGCGGAAATAAGAACCGCCAGGATAAGCCGTTCCGCCCGACAGCGAAGAAAGCAGCCACAGGCGGTGCTGTAAAGAACAGCAGCAGAAACACACAGAGACCGGTTAAGAACAGCGGCAGACCATCCGGACGGAAAAACAGCCGCAGATCATCCTCGAAACTTAAAATCATACCACTTGGCGGTCTGGAACAGATCGGAATGAATATCACCGCTTTTGAGTATGAAGACAGCATTGTAGTTGTGGATTGCGGACTTTCTTTCCCTGAGGATGATATGCTGGGAATTGATCTTGTTATCCCGGATGTGACTTATCTTAAGGAAAACATTTCCAAAGTGAAGGGCTTTGTGATTACCCACGGACATGAGGACCATATTGGAGCTCTGCCTTATGTACTGAAGGAGATCAATGTTCCAATCTATGCTACCAAGCTGACGCTGGGACTGATCCGCAACAAACTGAAAGAACACAATCTTGTGCGTTCCACCAAGCTGAAAGAAGTAAAGCACGGACAGGTGATTAATCTTGGAGATTTTGCTGTGGAATTTATTAAGACCAACCACAGTATTCAGGATGCCTCAGCACTGGCCATTTACTCTCCGGTGGGAATTGTGGTACACACAGGAGACTTTAAAGTCGATTATACACCGGTATTCGGAGATGCCATCGATCTGCAGCGTTTTGCGGAGATTGGTAAGAAGGGCGTTCTTGCACTGATGTGTGAGAGTACCAATGCGGAGAGACCGGGATTTACCATGTCCGAGCGCACAGTGGGACATGTATTTGACAATCTTTTTAATGAGTACCGTACATCCAGAATCATCATTGCGACCTTTGCGTCCAATGTGGATCGTGTGCAGCAGATTATTAACACTGCATACCGTTTCGGAAGAAAAGTTGCAGTAGAAGGCCGCAGTATGGTCAATGTTATTTCGGTAGCATCCGAACTTGGATATCTGCAGATCCCTGAGAATACTCTGATCGAGATTGATCAGGTGAAGAATTATCCGGATGACAAGGTAGTTCTGATTACAACTGGAAGCCAGGGTGAGTCCATGGCGGCACTTTCCCGTATGGCAGCCAACATCCATAAGAAGATTACCATTAAGCCAAATGATACCATCATCTTCAGCTCCAATCCGATTCCCGGAAATGAAAAAGCAGTTTCCAAGGTTATCAATGAGCTGTCCATGAAGGGGGCCAAAGTTATTTTCCAGGATGTCCATGTTTCCGGACATGCCTGCCAGGAAGAGATCAAGCTGATCTACTCCCTTGTAAAACCGAAATATGCAATCCCGATCCATGGTGAGTACCGTCATCTGACTGCACAGAAACATATTGTGGAAGATCTTGGAATTCCGAAAGAGAATATCTTTATCCTTTCTTCCGGAAATGTACTGGAACTGGACGGACAGGATGCCAAGGTAACAGGAAGTGTTCACACAGGAGCGATCTTCGTAGACGGACTTGGTGTGGGCGATGTTGGAAATATTGTACTCCGTGACCGTCAGCATCTGTCAGAGGACGGAATTATGATTGTTGTTATGACACTGGAGCGCCACAGCAATGTGGTTCTTGCAGGACCGGACATTGTTTCCAGAGGTTTTGTATATGTAAGAGAATCCGAGGATCTTATGGAACATGCCAGACAGGTTGTGGAAACCGCACTGGATTCTTGCCTGGAAAACAATATCACAGACTGGGGCAAAATTAAGACAGAAGTCAAAGATGCACTTGGTGAATATCTGTGGAAACGCACCAAGAGAAGTCCGATGATTCTGCCGATCATTATGGAGGCATAAGAGGATGGACGAAATCAGCATGGACATTGAGAAACTTCTCGATGCTGTGCACAGAAGTGATGAATACCAGGAATATCAGAAACAGGCAGCCCAGCTTGAGAAAGATCCTGAGCTGAAGGCGAGGGTGATGAAATTCCGGGGAGATAATTTCAGACTTCAGAGTCAGGCAGACAAGGATGAGCTGTTCCAGATAGCGGAACAGCTCAACCGTGAATCTGCAAGTCTGAGACAGAACCTGAAAGTAAATGCCTATCTTGATGCCGAGCTTGCGCTGTGCAGACTGATGCAGCGAATCTGCAGAACACTGGTAGCCGGGATAGACATACAGATTCCTGACTTATAGGAGGAAGAAAGACTATGGCAGACACAAGAGAGAAGGCAGGCAGGGCCGGCGTTTTTCTGGCTGGAGGGGTGTTTAAAATCGCCTTATATATCTGCGTAATCGTATTTCTGATCTGGGTTGGAAAATCCGCATATCAGTTCGGATATAATGTGTTTAACCAGCAGGCTATGAGCCCGGGAGAGGGACAGCAGGTCACGGTGGTCATAAAGGAAGGTGCGTCCGCATATAAAGTGGGCAAGACACTGGAGCAGAAGGGCCTTATCAAAGATGCGCTTGCATTTACTGTGCAGGAAAGAATGTCCGCGTATCACGGACAGATTAAAGCCGGTACATACCTTCTCAGTACAGCATATACGCCAACGAGAATTCTGGCGGTGCTGTCAGGAGAGGAGAGCGAGGAAGGATCGAACAGCCAGTGATCGTAGAAGAACGCATGAAGACCTATATCAATTCTCTTGATATGGGGAACACTCCGTTTCTGCAGGAGTTGGAAGCAGAGGCACTTGCGGACCGGGTGCCGATTATCCGAAGAGATATGCAGAGTTTTATGAGGATGCTTCTGGCGGTAAAACAGCCGAAGCGCATTCTGGAGGTGGGGACTGCCGTAGGCTTCTCCACACTTCTTATGTGCGAATACGGCCCGGAAGATCTTAAGATTGTTACCATAGAAAATTACGAAAAAAGAATTCCTGTGGCAAAGGATAATTTCAGGCGTGCAGGAAGGGAATCCCAGATTACACTTCTGGAAGGAGATGCCGGTGAGATCCTGAAAACCCTTACCGGAACGTTTGACATGATCTTCATGGACGCGGCCAAAGGTCAGTATATCCACTGGCTTCCTGATGTGCTGCGGCTGATGAAAGAGGGAAGTGTTCTGGTATCCGACAACGTGCTGCAGGAGGGAGACATTATCGAATCTCATTATCTTGTGGAACGGCGAAACCGGACAATTTATAAAAGAATGAGAGAATATCTCTGGCAGCTGACCCACAGCCCGGTGCTACGTACATCGGTACTTCCTCTGGGAGACGGGGCGGCTGTAAGTGTGAAAACAGGAGAACAGGCTTATGAAACGACCAGAACTTTTAGTTCCGGCGAGCAGCCTTGAGGTTTTAAAGGTTGCCGTCATATATGGTGCAGACGCCGTTTATATCGGCGGAGAAGCCTTTGGACTTCGTGCAAAGGCTAAGAATTTTTCAAAAGAGGACATGCGTGAGGGTATTGCCTTTGCCCATGCACATGGTGTAAAAGTTTATGTGACAGTGAATATCCTGGCACATAACCGGGATCTTGAAGGCGTAAGAGAATATCTTCAGGAACTGAAGGAGATCGGACCGGATGCACTGATCATCGCAGATCCTGGAATCTTTATGTATGCAAAGGAGATCTGCCCGGAGATCGAGCGTCACATCAGCACCCAGGCGAACAATACCAACTATGAGACATACCGTTTCTGGTATAATCTTGGTGCCAAGCGTGTGGTAAGTGCAAGAGAACTTTCTCTGGAGGAAATCCGGGAAATCCGGGCACATATTCCGGATGATATGGAAATTGAGACGTTTATCCACGGAGCAATGTGTATTTCCTATTCCGGAAGATGCCTTCTCAGCAACTTTATGGCAGGAAGAGATGCCAATCAGGGAGCCTGTACCCATCCCTGCAGATGGAAATATTCTGTTGTGGAGGAGAAGCGCCCGGGAGAATACATGCCGGTATTTGAAAATGAGAGAGGAACTTTTATTTTCAATTCCAAGGATCTGTGCATGGTAGAACATATGGAAGACATCCTTACCAGCGGTATTGACAGCCTGAAGATCGAAGGACGTATGAAAACAGCTCTTTATGTAGCTACGGTAGCCAGAACCTACCGAAAAGCCATTGATGACTGTATGGAAAGCCCGGAAAAATATCATGCCAATATGCCGTGGTATCAGGAACAGATTTCAAACTGTACCTACCGTCAGTTTACAACTGGATTTTTCTATGGAAAACCAGATGAGAATACACAGATTTATGACAGCAATACCTATGTAAGAGAATATACTTACCTTGGATTTGCGGAAGAGATCGATGAGAGAGGCCTGGCAAGACTGACACAGAGAAACAAGTTCTCTGTTGGAGAAACCATCGAGATTATGAAACCGGATGGAAGAAACATTCCGGTTACAGTGGAAGCCATCTATAATGAAGAGGGTGAGTCCATGGAGAGTGCGCCACATGCACAGCAGAGAATTTACGTAAAACTGAACGAGACACCGGAGGTATTTGATATCCTTCGAAGAGGCGAATGAGGTAAATGATTTAGGGGAGAACGAAAAGAACGTTCTCCCCTTTAGTGATTTTTTGGGAAAAGAGTGCGGAGTTTTTGGAGTGCATTTTTTTCGATGCGGGATACGTAGGAGCGGCTGATAGAAAGTTCTCTGGCAATTTCACGCTGAGTCCGGGGTTCCTGGCCGTTCAGACCATAGCGGCAGCAGATGACATGGTATTCTTTTGGAGAAAGGATCTCGGCAATATGACGGAGAAGATGGAGAATGTTTTCCCGCTGAAAACAGTCTTCCACAACGTCAACAGGTGGACTTTCAATGATATCAAGGAGGCTGATTTCATTGCCTTCCCGGTCCGTACCAATAGGTTCATAGAGGGAAACTTCCCTGGAACGTTTTTTGCGGGCGCGCAGCATCATGAGAAGTTCATTGTCGATACAGCGTGCCGCATAGGTGGAAAGCTTGGAGGTACGGCAGGGGTCGAAGGTGGAAATTGCCTTGATCAGTCCGATGGTACCGATGGAGATCAGATCATCCGGATCCTCATCACAGCCTTGGTATTTTTTTGCAACATGGGCTACAAGACGAAGATTGTGCTCGATAAGAATATTTCTTGCCTCAGGATCGCCCCTTTGGAACTGCAGAAGATAAAACTGTTCTTCTGCGGCAGACAGCGGTTTCAGAAATGTTTTCAAAGGTTCACCTCAAAGGGGATTTCCTTACAGTTTATGAAAAGGACGTGCTTTTCGTGCTTTTCCAACAGAATTTTTAAGAAAAGGACAGAGGGTTCATCCTGTTGCACCACCTTCTGATCTGGTGTATAATCATAAAATATGAGTAGAATAATCAGTGTACATTAACGAGGAGTATATATTTTGAAAAAGAGGATAGAACAGCTTCTTAATGGAAAATTTATTTATGAACAGCCAGAGCTTCTGTTTTCCCAGGAGGAGATTTCCGCTACCCTGAAAGCAGGAGAAACTACCAGGGCTGAAATTTATTTTGGCACAGATGACAACCGCAGGATCAGCGGATTTGTGACATCATCCGACCGGAGACTTGTGCCTGGATTTGATCGTTTTTCAGGAACTACCATACGCATGCCCTATGGAGTAGATGCAGAGGGGATGAATCCGGGAGAGAGCTTTGAGGGATGGCTGTGCTTTACTACCAGCATCGGAGAATACAGACTGCCTTTTAAGGTTGCTGTTTCAGAAGAAGAAGTAAAAAGTTCCGGCAGAAAAGTTTCCTCCCTGGAAGAATTTCTTCGCATTGCGAAGGAAGATTTTCACGAGGCATACAGAATTTTCACAGAGCGCCATTTTTCCCTGATTCTGAAAGATCAGAGTGAAAAAATCCGTTCTCTTTATGCAGGGATGTCTCAGCAGCCGGTAACCTATCAGCACCTGGAGGAATTTCTCATTGCAGCTGGCTCCAAGGAAAAAGTGGAGCTGAGCCTGAACCGGGAAGAAGCCAATTTTTATGATGTCAGTGAGTCCATTCAGGAATCCCTTTATATTCACAGAAGCGGATGGGGACATTTACGGGCAGATATTGAAGTAAACGGTGAGCTTCTGGAAGCAGAAAAACACGTTATTACAGAAGATGATTTTATCGGAAGCACCTGTGAAATAAATTATGTGATCCACAGAGAAAAGATTGGAAAAGGAAACCAGTATGGTGAGATTGTCATAAAGACACCTTACCAGAAGCTGGTATATCACGTGCTGGCATCCAGAGGAACGGGAAGTTCTGTGAACATTGATCTTCTGGAGAAACAGTACCGTGCAGCTCTTTTGAAAGAATATCTGGGCTATGTCTGTGGAAAAACGGATTTTCAGTCCTGGTCGGTACTTGCCCATGAAAAACTTGACAGAATGGGTGACAGCGGACTGAAATATCCGGAGTATCAGCTTCTGGAAGCTTATCTTTTTCATCTGGAAAATGAGGATGAGAAGGCAGTGGATATCCTGAAGCGGTATCAGAATAAATCTTTCAGCCACAATGAGCTGGAACTGGCAGGACTGTATCTTTATCTGTGTACACTGACAGGATTATACAGAGATAAGGAACAGGCACTGCGTAAGGTTCAAAATTTCCAGATGCAGAAGGAGGACAGTTTTATCCTTCTGAAACTGGTATTTGAAATGGATCAGGGACTTTCTTCTTCCAGAAAGATCTTTCTGATGGAGGAACTCTTTGAAAGAGGATGTACCAGTCCGTTTCTGTATCTGGAAGCATGGAATGCAATTTGTACAGATATGTCCCTGCTTCACAGAATGAACCGTTTCTGGGCACAGGTATTTCTCTTTGCAGGAAAAGAGAAGATGCTGACAGAGGAGCTGGTAATGCGTCTTGCCTACCTTTCCGGTTATGAGAAGAATTTCAATGAAAGTCTGTACCGTGCCATGGTTATGGGCTGTGAGGCTTTTCCGACAGATGATACCGTGGAAGCAATCTGTAAATATATCATGAAGGGAAACCCGAGAAAAGCGGAATATTTCCGCTGGTTTTCCGCAGCGGTGGAGAGAGGAATCCGAATTACGCGTCTGTATGAGTATTATGTGGAAACACTGGATACTTCTTACCGCAGAATTTTGCCGAAGCCGTTACTTATGTATTTTACTTATAATAACAACAACCTCGGAGATTCCAAGAGAGCATATCTGTACGCATGTATTATTGCACAGAAGGAGAAAGATCCCAAGACGTATGAGAGTTATCGGGATAATATGAAGGATTTTGCACTGCGTAAACTGCAGGAAGGCCGGATGAATGAGAATTATGCGGTTGTTTATCAGGAATTTATGCGGGAGCCAGAAGGTAGCGAGGAAGCACAGATTATTGCGTCAAGAATGTTTACCTACCGTCTGTATACCGATGATCCCAAGGTACGGAGTGTGATTGTACGCCACAGACAGCTGAAACAGGAAGAAATTTATCCATGTGTACATGGAATTGCCTACCCGAAAATTTATACCGGTGATGCAGCAGTACTTTTTCAGGATGAAAAACAGAGACGGTATGCAGCTACGGTAGACTATAATCTGACACCGCTCTTTGATGACCGGGAGATGGTACCGGCAGTGCTGGAAAAAGGTGCGGATGAACCGGGCGTGCTTCTTTATTACTGCCAGAACCAGGAGATTGGAAGAAAAAATCTGGGAATTTTCCAGAAACTTGTTCTCTCCTCAGCGTTTACAGAGGAATACAAGAGTGCTGTCCGGAAAAGAATTCTGGATTATTACAGAGATCATGTGCAGGGAGAAGACCTGGATACCTGTCTTGAGATGATGGATTACCGGGAATATGCCATGGTTGACAAAAAGATCCTGCTGGAGATTCTGATTCAGAGAGGGCTTTTTCCACAGGCAATGAGTGTTGTGGAAGCTTTTGGATTTGAAGGTGTGGATGAGCGGGCACTTCTGAAACTTGTAAGCAGGATGATCATAAGATGTGACTGCGCGGAAGATGAGGAACTGATTGCACTCGCGTCGTATGTATACAGGAAAGGAATTTATGACGAGGTGATTCTTCAGTATCTGATGAAGTTCAGGTTTGGGCCTGTGGATGAACTTCTGAACATCTGGAAAAGTGCCTGCGGTTTTGAGATGGATACGTATAATCTGGAGGAGAGAATCCTTTCTCTTCTGATGTATACTTCTGATTACAGAGAAGAAGGAGAGGAAATTCTGAAATCCTATATCAGTCATCTTGGAAAAGAAAAAGTGATCGGAGCTTATCTGACACAGATGGCATATGGAATGTTTGTGCGGGAAATGCCGGAGACCCCAGAGCTCAGGGAATATCTGAAAGAGGGAAAACGAAAAGAGTGGCCCGAAGATCGGATCTGTGATCTGGCACTTCTTAAGATACTTTCCGAAGAAAAAACACCGGATGAAGAAGAGCTGGCGCTGGAAGAAGAAATCATTGCTGCCTGTGTGAAAGAAGGAATGGTGTTTGAGTTTTTCCATAATCTGGATCAGCGTATTTTAAGGCCATACCAGCTGGATGATAAAACATTTGTGGAGTTTCATGCTTCACCGGAGGCTTCGGTTACGTTGTATTATTCACTGGATACAGGACTTGGAACAGCACCGGAATATAAAAGTGAACCCCTTCGCAATGTTTATGAGGGAATTTTTACGAAGACCTTTACCCTGTTTTACGGGGAAACCCTGCGTTATTATTTCCAGACAGAAGACCGTGAAGGTACGCACAAAACAGAAGAAAAAGTGCTGACCATGAACCAGACGGATGACCGTGCATCCAGCAAATATCAGCTGATTAATCAGATTCTCTGTGCAAGAAAGCTGGAAAAAGAACCGGAAGTGCAGGAAAAGCTGACACAGTATCTCCGTCAGGAACAGTACGTCAATGAAATGTTTGTCATAGAGAAGGAACCGGAAAGATGAATGAAATTCGTGACTTGATCATAGGAATTGATATTGGAAAAGAATACACACAGATCTGTTATTATGACAGAAAGGCAGAAGAAGCACGTTCTCTTTCCATGAAAGTGGGGGCCAGTCAGTATGAGGCCCCGGGCTGCATCTGCTACAGATCCGTGCAGAAGGATTACTGCGTAGGCCTGGAAGCTGAGTATTTTGCCAGGGAAAAAGGCGGAATCATGGTTGGAAATATTTATGATATCTGCCGGAAAGAAGAGGCAGTTCAGGTAGCAGGAGAAGAGAGAAAACCGGCAGAACTTTTCTCACATTTTCTGAGAGAAATTCTGAAATTTCTGGGAATCCAGGATATTGTAAAAAATACAAAATGTTTATGTATTACTTCGCCGGAACTTAATGCGGTGCAGGTACGGAATTACCAGGAAGCCTGCAGCCTGGCTGGTTTTCCGGAAGAAAAATACATGCTCATGGATTACGGGGAGAGCTTTTATTATTATGCACTGGGACAGAAAAGAGAAACCTGGAACCGGAGCGTAGGATGGTATGCGTTTTCGGGAGATACGGTTGATTTCCGGAAACTGACCATAAACGGTGCATCCAGGCCTGTCCTTGTAAAACTGGAAGATCCGGTAAGCACAAAGCTCGATCCGGAAAATGAAATCCGTGATGTGGAGTTTTGCCGTTTTGTGAGCAAAACTCTTGGAAAAGAGCTCTTTTCCAGTGTCCAGATTACAGGAAAAGGATTTGACCAGCAATGGGCGCAGCAGTCGGTGAAAATTCTGTGTCATCAGGGCCGCAAGGTATTTTACGGAAATAATCTTTTTGCAAAAGGTGCCTGCATCGCTGTTAAAGACCGCCTTGAGGATCGTAAGCTGAAAGGCTATCGCTATTTAAGTGATTCCCTGGTTGTTGCAGATGTGGGAATGGACATGCGTGTTATGGGCTCTCCGGCATATTATCCACTGATTGAAGGTGGAAGTAACTGGTATGAATGCAGTGCCGGATGTGAACTGATTCTGGATGATACAAAGGAACTGGTATTTACGGTAAGCCTTCCGGATGAAACGGAAAAGAAGCGTGTGGCGATGGCTCTTGATGGCCTGCCAGAACGCCCGAACCGGACAACCAGACTTGCGCTTACGCTGAAATATGTATCCCCGAAAGAGTGCGAGGTTACAGTGAGAGATCTTGGATTTGGTGAAATGTATCCGTCCAGTGGAAAAGTCTGGAAAGAACTGGTTCGCTGGGATGAAACGGAAGAAAGGAAACAGGTATGAGCGGATATATTTTATGCCAGGTAAAGAAAGCAGAGAAACCATTTTATATTGAAAATATCAGCACGAATATTTATTCCATAGAAGAACTGTGCTATTATCTCTATAACAATCTGTATCTTGTGGACAGTTCTCTGATCAGCAATCAGCTGTGCACCTGGCTTGAAGAAGAACTGGATCTGCCGAAACTTGCGGCAAAACTGAAACCTTTTATCGGAAAAGAAGCAGGACTGGAAGAAATCCTGTATCCGGTTTTTAAGGAAATCAATTATCTGGCTTATGAGGAACTCCGTACACTGAATGGCAGAATTGAGAGAAGAAACAGTGAATCTGAGGAAATCAGGGAAAAACAGAAAGGGGACGCTCTTATGGAGAACCGGATGTATGTAAATGCCATCCGGGTTTATCAGAAACTGCTGGAAAAGGAGTCAAAAGATGTTTCCGGTGAGATGCGTGAGCGGATTTTCCATAATCAGGGATGTGCCTACAGTTATCTATTTCAGATGGACAAAGCCCTTGACTGCTTTTTTATGGCATGGAGAGAAAACCGGTCAGAAAAAGCTCTGAAAGTTTATCTTCTGGCGTATCGAAGTGTTCACAGCCAGGAAGAGTTTGAAAAGAGGCTGGAAGAGCTGAAGGTGGAAGAAACAGTAAAAGAAGAGGTAGCAGGAAGACTGGAGAAGTTTTTGAGTCTCCCGGAGCAGAAGATTGCATCCGGGGAGACCGACAGGATTCTTGAGAATCTTACAAGAGAATATCACAGAAGTACAGGTTCTTAAAGCTGTTCAAGAAGTCCCAGCAGGATTTGCTGGGCTTCTTTTTTTGAGTAAGCGGCATGATCGTCGGCAAGGGAGCAGAGATAATCATTCAGTGCCTGGCCGATACTTGTCTCTTTCAGATAGACGCAGATAAAGGTGTCTTCCTCTGAGAGAAAACAGAGAAAAACAGAGTAATCAGACAGGACTTCAAGATGAATGACTGTTTCGGGAAGAACAGAAGGCTTGAGGATTCTGCATTTTTCGCCACCCAGATCTGTATTAAGAAGATGCTGGATGGCTTTTTTTCGTTCTTCCACCGGAAGTGGTGTCTGATGGTAGGAATAGGGACCGTCAAGCAGTCCGGTTTCCGCAAATTTCCGGATTCCGTTCAGGGTAAAATAATTGCAGTAAGTGTCATCTTCTGTAAAAGCAAAGGATGGCTGTTTTAATACGGCAGCCAGCTGTGTATAGACAGGACTGGAAAGGTCCACATCACGGTTTTTAAATAATGCCTGCACAAAATCAGGTCCGTAGGACATCAGGGCAAGGCAGGGATGGGATTCCAGCGCAAAATTTGTCGTAATACCGGTGTGCATAATGGAACCAAAAATTTCCAGAATCTGAGAGGGAGAATCGGACTGCTGAAAGAAACGTCGGGAATTTTCAAGAATCCGTTGAAATTCCTGATTGTAAGAGCTGACAACAGCCGGGTTTTCTGTGAACACAAAGGTCATCATATCATAGGAGAGAAGCAGGAGCTTCTTTTTTGTTATAAAGAAAAACGGAAATAATGTGTAACTGGAAACATCTCTTCCTGCCTGTGTATAGTAATAATACGGCTGATAATTGAGAAAACCGGACAGGATTGGGAGGATGGTGCAGAGAAAGGTTTCCAGGTTCATATTGTAATCCGGTGAAGCGGTGGGATTCTGATGAAGCGGAAGAATCTGGACCACAGGAGGAAGCTTCCCGTATTCTGGATAAAGGCGTGCAAAAGTCTGTACAAGAAGGCGGCAGTTAGCCGGGATATTAGTACAGATTTCTTCATCAGAGCCGGAATCAAGGATATCTTCAAAAAGGCTGAAGACCTTTTTTTCCACATCAAAAGAAAAATCTCCACGGTAAAACGGCAGAGAAGGAAGCCGCTGGAAACCGGAGGGGGAAATGGTCTGCTGGGAGCTGATTACGCGGAGAAGCTCCTGAATATATTTTCGGTTATAATAAACTTCTTTTCCAATTTTTTCGATTTTATATAATTCCATCAGTTCCAGGCGCTGAGATGGATTAATCCGGATGGAGTCGCAGAACTGGTGGATAAAGTCAATGCTGGGCAGACGTTTGCCTGTAAGCATACGCTGCAGGGAGGTGCGGTCCAGACCGGAGGATGAAGCTAACTGATAAACCGTTTCTCCTGTATCTGTTAGATATTCGCGACATTTACTGCTGAAATCAGACATGATAATTCTCCTTTTTCATACTTATGGCATTATTATACGGAAATGAATCAGGAATTGCAATGATTTGTAAAAAAAGAGGGCACAATTGGTAGCACATATTGCAGAGTCCTTTCTATAAAAATAAAATAGGTCTTATAGAGTTAAGCGGAAACAACAGGACGGAGGAAACCAGAACCATGGCGGTAATGACAATTGCGATATGTGACGAAATACGAAAAGATGCACAGAAACTTTCCAGGCAGCTGTCCACACTTGTTCCGGATGCGGAGATACTGGTATATCGCAGCAGACAGGGGCTTCTTGACGGACTTTCCCAGGAACATAAGATCTGTAATATGGTGTTCATGGGACTGGACGGCGAAAATGGGAAAAGCCTGGAGACTGTACGGGCAATGAGACTGCGGGGAAATTATATACCGGTTGTCATGGTAGCGGACAATGAGAAATTTTATAAAGAAGCCTTTGAAGTATTTGCATATAATTATCTGACGAAACCGGTGGAAAGCGGAGAACTGGAACATGTGCTGATACCGATTCTGTCGGCATGTAGGCGGGAGGGTGGAAGAGCGCTGTATTTTCATTACAGAACGCAGGTTTATACACTTCAGCACAGCCGATTGTCGTACATATCCAGCAGCCTTCACAATGTAACCTTTCATCTTACAGATGGAAAGAAGATCAGCTGCCGGGCGCGGCTGGGGGATTTTGAAGGTCAGCTGGCAGAGAGCAGTTTCTTAAGATGTCATCAGAGTTTCTGCATTAATCTGGAGAAAGTGACCTCACTTAAAAAGAACAGTTTTGTCATCGGACAGACAGAAATTCCTATTTCCAGAGCCTATCTGAAAAATGCAAGACAGAAATACAAAGATTATCTGGCACAGCAGAAGGTTTGCTCTTGACAGCTCCTTTTTGGTATGTTACTATAACCATGCGCTTTCGCGTGGTAGAGTGACCACGTGATAAAGGAATAACGAAAAAAAGGAGAACAATCATGAAGAAGAGAACAGTTGCAGTAGTAATGGCGGCAGCGATGACAATAGGAATGATGGTAACTGGTGTAAGTGTACAGGCAGGTGTTGAGGATAAGACCCTGATCGTAGGATTTGATGCTGAGTATCCGCCATTTGGATACAAGGATGATAATGGAGATTATGTAGGATTTGACCTTGACCTGGCTCAGGAAGTATGTGATAATCTTGGATGGGAGCTTGTTAAGAAGCCAATCAACTGGGATTCCAAGGACATGGAGCTGAATTCCGGAACCATCGACTGCATCTGGAACGGATTTACCATTAACGGACGTGAGGATGATTATACATGGACAGATCCTTACATCAACAATGAGCAGGTAATCGTGGTTGCCAAGGATTCCGGAATCGAGAAACTTGCAGACCTTAAGGGTAAGAACGTAGTTGTACAGGCTGCATCCGCTGCACTGGACGCACTGAACAACGATGACAACAAGGATCTGAAGGACAGCTTCGCATCTCTCACAGAGAACCCGGATTACAACACTGCATTTATGAACATTGATTCCGGTGCTGCAGATGCAGTTGCAGTTGATATCGGTGTTGCCAATTATCAGCTTTCCCAGAGAGGCAAGGATAAATATGTGATCCTTGACGAGCCGATCCAGAACGAGCAGTATGGTATTGGATTTAAGAAGGGTAACGATGAGCTGAAAGATCTGGTATGGGCAGAAGTTGAGAAACTTGACGAGTCCGGCGAAGTTGACAAGCTTGCAGATAAATATGAGCTGGATAAGAGCATGCTCTGCATCAGTGAGGACAAAGAGGACGCATCGGATTCCGATTCCGCAGAAGCTGACACAGAGGAAAGTGCAGACAGCACAGAGAAAGAAGCCGATTCTGAGTCTAAGTAATCAGCTCAGATCGCAGTAAAAACTGTGAAGATGTTTTTCAGAAACTATTCAACAGCAGGAGAAATAAGAAACATAGCAGGAGTTTTTGAAGCTTCCGCATAAAAAGGAAATGAGGGTGTTTCGGCGCAGGAAGAGCTGCCGGGCACGCTCATTTCCTGTTGTTTACAGGAATTACAGGTATCAGTCCGATAAATGGGACAGATGCTCCGAACCAGGAGGAAAAAAATGAGTTTTAGTGTAATGCTTCAGCAGCTGGCAGGAGGAATGCTGGTCTCTATTGAGATCTTTTTTGTGACTTTGCTGTTTTCTCTGCCGCTGGGACTTCTGATCTGTTTTGGCAGAATGTCCAAAAACAAAGTGATCCGTGCCATTGTATCCGCTTACATATCCATCATGAGAGGAACTCCGCTGATGCTGCAGCTGATGGTTGTATACTTCGGACCATATTTTATCTTCGGGATCCGTATTTCCATGGGATACAGCCTGATTGCTGTATTTATCGCCTTTGCCATCAACTATGCGGCTTATTTTGCAGAAATCTACCGTGGCGGCATTGAGTCCATGCCGGTTGGCCAGTATGAGGCTGCAAAGATCCTCGGATACAACAAAGTGCAGACGTTTTTCCGCATCATCCTTCCACAGGTGATCAAGAGGATCCTGCCATCCATCACCAATGAAGTTATTACACTGGTTAAGGATACTTCCCTTGCCTTTGTTGTGGCAGTAGCAGAGATGTTTACCATTGCCAAGCAGATCGCAAGTGCACAGACAACCATGATGCCATTTGTGATCGCTGCCGTATTTTATTATGTGTTCAACCTGATCGTGGCAGTTGTGATGCAGAAGGTTGAAAAGAGCATGAATTACTACCGTTAACCGGAATGGAGAGTATATAATATGAAATTATTTGAAATGAAACATATCAAAAAAAGCTTTGACGGCCTGGAAGTCCTCAAAGATATCTCTCTTGATGTGGAAGAGGGAGAGGTGTTAAGTATCATTGGTCCTTCCGGTTCCGGCAAGTCCACCATCCTGCGCTGCGCCACAGGCCTTGAGACACCGGACAGCGGCGAGATCATCAAAACCGGAGATGTGGGACTGGTGTTCCAGCAGTTTAATCTGTTCCCTCATTTTTCCGTAATGAAAAATATCGTGGATGCACCTTTGAAAGTGCAGAAGAGAAAGAAAGATGAAGTCTATGCCCAGGCAAGGAGCCTCCTTAAAAAAATGGGTCTTGCGGACAAGGAGAACGCATATCCTTTCCAGCTTTCCGGAGGACAGCAGCAGCGAGTATCCATTGCCCGCGCCCTCTGCATGAACCCGAAGATCTTGTTTTTTGACGAGCCTACATCTGCACTGGACCCGGAGCTCACCGGTGAGATCCTGAAGGTCATCAAGGATCTGGCACAGGAGCATATCACCATGGTGATCGTTACCCATGAGATGAATTTTGCAAGAGATATTTCCGACCGCATTATCTTTATGGACAAGGGTGTGATTGCGGTGGAGGGAACTCCCCAGGAGGTATTTTCTTCCGATAACGGCAGAATGAAGGAATTCCTGGGAAAATTCCACCAGGGTATGGAGTAACAAACGGTTGCTTTTAAAGAGGCAATGTTATATAATTTCAAGAGGCGTGAATTAACCAGATCCGGGCAGATAACGGATCATTCGCCATTCCGGCCCGGATGTATGTAATCAGGAGGATAATAATGAATACAGACAGATATGTAAGCCCGCTGTCAGAGCGGTACGCAAGCAAAGAGATGCAGTACATTTTTTCCCCGGACATGAAATTCCGCACATGGAGAAAGCTGTGGATCGCACTTGCTGAGACGGAACGTGAGCTTGGCCTTAACATCACCCAGGAGCAGATTGATGAGATGAAAGCTCACGCAGATGATATCAACTATGATGTGGCTAAGGAGCGTGAGCGTCAGGTTCGCCATGATGTAATGTCTCACGTGTATGCGTTTGGTGTACAGTGCCCGAAGGCAAAAGGCATCATCCATCTGGGAGCAACCTCCTGTTATGTAGGAGATAACACCGACATTATCGTTATGACAGAGGCACTGAAACTTGTCCGCAAGAAACTTGTAAACGTGATCGCGGAGCTTTCCAAGTTTGCGGCACAGTATAAGGATCAGCCGACTCTGGCATTTACTCATTTCCAGCCGGCACAGCCGACAACCGTAGGTAAGAGAGCTACTCTCTGGACACAGGAATTCCTGATGGATCTGGAGGATCTTGAGTATGTATTAAGCACCATGAAACTTCTTGGTTCCAAGGGAACAACCGGTACACAGGCAAGTTTCCTGGAGCTCTTTGACGGAGATCAGGAGACCATCGACAAGATCGATCCGATGATCGCCGAGAAGATGGGATTTAAGTCCTGCTATCCGGTTTCCGGACAGACTTATTCCAGAAAGGTTGACACCCGTGTGCTGAATATCCTTGCGGGAATTGCTGCAAGTGCACATAAGATGTCCAACGATATCCGTCTTCTTCAGCATCTGAAAGAAGTGGAGGAGCCGTTTGAGAAATCCCAGATCGGATCTTCCGCAATGGCATATAAGAGAAATCCGATGAGAAGTGAGAGAATCGCTTCCTTGTCCAGATATGTGATGATTGATGCTCTGAACCCGGCTATCACATCCGCAACACAGTGGTTTGAGAGGACTCTGGATGACTCTGCAAACAAGCGTCTCAGCGTTCCGGAAGGATTCCTTGCAATCGACGGAATCCTGGATCTCTGCCTCAATGTTGTAGACGGACTGGTTGTTTATCCGAAGGTTATCGAGAAGAGACTGATGTCCGAGCTTCCGTTCATGGCAACTGAGAATATCATGATGGATGCAGTTAAGGCAGGTGGAGACCGTCAGGAGCTTCACGAGCGTATCCGTGAGCTTTCCATGGAAGCAGGCAAGAACGTGAAGGTAGAAGGTAAGGATAATAACCTTCTTGAGCTGATCGCTGCGGATCCGGCATTTAACCTGACTCTTGAGGATCTTCAGAAATCCATGGATCCGTCCAGATATACAGGACGTGCCAAAGAGCAGACAGAGGCATTTATCGCCAATGTGGTACAGCCGGTTCTGGATGCACATAAGGATCTGCTTGGCGTTAAGGTTGAAATCAACGTATAATTCCAAGATGTTATAAACATTAAGAAATGAACACAGACAGGAATGATGTGTTTTCTGGCATAACAGACAGAGAACATGTCGTTCCGTATAATAGAGAAAGACACAAGGAGGAAACTGTGTTATGGTAACTGCAGTAGTAGGAGCAAACTGGGGAGATGAAGGTAAAGGCAAGATCACTGACATGCTTGCTGAGAAAGCCGATATCATCGTAAGATTTCAGGGTGGAGCCAATGCTGGCCACACCATCGTAAATGATTACGGTAAATTCGCACTTCATACACTTCCGTCAGGTGTGTTTTACGGACATACAACAAGTGTCATCGGAAACGGTGTTGCACTGAACATTCCGGTATTTTTCAAGGAGTACAATGAAGTAGTAAGCCGTGGGGTACCGGCACCGAAGATCCTGATCTCCAACAGAGCACAGATGGTAATGTCTTACCACATTCTGTTCGATCAGTATGAGGAGGAGCGTCTTGGCGGCAAGGCTTTCGGTTCCACAAAATCCGGAATCGCTCCGTTCTATTCTGACAAATATGCAAAGATCGGCTTCCAGGTAAGTGAGCTCTTTGATGAGGAAGCGCTGAAAGAAAAAGTTGTACGTATCTGTGAGACCAAGAACGTAACACTTGAGCATCTCTATCACAAACCGCTTCTGAAACCGGAAGATATCATGAACGAGCTGATGGAATACAAGAAAATGGTTGAGCCATATGTATGTGACGTATCTCTCTATCTCTGGAACGCACTGAAAGAAGGCAAACAGGTTCTTCTTGAGGGACAGCTTGGAACATTAAAAGACCCGGATCACGGAATCTATCCGATGGTTACATCTTCTTCCACACTGGCTGCTTACGGTGCTATCGGAGCAGGTGTACCTCCATATGAGATCAAGAAAGTTGTCACAGTCTGCAAGGCTTACTCCAGTGCAGTAGGAGCAGGTGCATTCGTTTCCGAGATCTTCGGAGAGGAAGCAGATGAGCTGAGAAGACGTGGCGGTGACGGCGGTGAGTACGGCGCTACTACAGGACGTCCGAGACGTATGGGATGGTTCGACTGTGTTGCATCCAAATATGGATGCCGTCTCCAGGGAACTACAGATGTTGCATTCACAGTACTGGATGTTCTTGGATATCTGGATGAGATCCCGGTTTGTACAGGATACGAGATCGACGGAGAGGTAACAACAGAATTCCCGACAACTGTAATGCTTGAGAAAGCAAAACCGGTAATCGAGAAACTTCCGGGATGGAAATGCGATATCCGTGGAATCAAGAAATACGAGGATCTTCCGGAGAACTGCAGAAAGTATGTAGAGTTCGTAGAGAAACACATCGGATTCCCGATCACCATGATCTCCAACGGACCAGGAAGAAACGACATCATTTACAGATAATCATTTACTGTGACAGGATCATGACAGGCAGCGCCGGGGAAACTTCTCCGGCGCCCTTTTGTTAATTGCTAAGTGGATGAAGATAAGGATGCCTGTAATAACTGACATATCATGTGAAAGGAATCTCAATGAAAAATTTTAAAAGAATTGCGGCACTGGCAGGTGTTGTTCTTTTGCTTCTCATATTCTGCCTTCCAATGGTGTTTGCATGGGGCAATAGTGAGAGCTCACAGACACTGTTCCGTGGCGCTTTTGCGGCAGCTGTGCTGGTACCGATCGTGGCTTATGTTTTCTGGATGGCGTACCGGATCTGGGGACCTAAGAAACCAAAGGAGGATGAGGACCGTATGATCGAGAATGTTATTTTTGATGTGGGAAATGTGCTGATGGGATATGACTGGGAAGAGTATCTGAAGAGCTACAACTTCCCGGAAGAGAAATATCAAAAAATCGCAGATGCAACATTTCGAAATCCAATCTGGGAGGAGCAGGACAGAGCACTCCATGAGGAATCCTGGTATGTGGATAAATTTGTAGAAAGTGCGCCGGAATATGAGGCAGACATCCGTGAGGTGGTACGACGTGACCCGGAATGCATGCATCTCTATGACTATGCGGAAACCTGGGTAAAATATCTCAAAAACCAGGGATATCATCTCTACGTTCTTTCCAATTACGGAACTTATATGCTGGATCGCACAAAGAAGGATATGCCGTTCCTGAAATATATGGATGGAGTGGTATTTTCCTGTGATGTACAGCAGATTAAGCCGGAAGTGGATATTTATGAGACACTTCTGAAACGCTATGATCTGAAACCGGAGAAGTCAGTATTTATGGACGATCGGGCCATCAACTGTGAAGGGGCCAGAAAAGCAGGAATCCGTACCATTCAGTTCGAAAACCTGAAACAGGCGGCAAAAGAGCTTGAAAAACTTGGCGTGAAATAACCTCCGGTGTAAAAAGAGAAACGCAGAGAACCTGCACCATCGCGAAGCCCTCTGCGTCTAAAGGGGAGGATATAAAAAGTATATCCTGAAGCTGTGTTTATTATACAAATTATATATAAAATTATAGGATTTTATGATATTATAATTTGTGTTTTTGTGGAAAAGATGCTATAATAAACGCACATCATAAAGCGGAATGTAAATGTCCGCTTTACTCATTTAAAATTTTGGAAAAGAGGATCAGACAATGAGCGATATGACAATTCTTGAGCAGTGGCGTTCCGTTGCTTATAATCAGAATGCAGATAAGAATAAGCTTCAGCGCTTCTGGGCAACTTATTTTAACATTGAGAAGAACATTTACGAGCAGCTTCTGGAGAACCCGGATGAGGTTGTTTCCGGAACCGTTAAAGAGCTTGCTGAGAAATACGGCCAGGACGTTATGACTATGGTTGGTTTCCTTGACGGAATCAACGACAGCCTGAAGGTTCCGAACCCGATTGAAACTATGGATGAGAACACCAAGGTTAACCTTGCATTCGATAAAGAAGCTCTCTACAAGAACATGGTAGATGCTAAGGCTGACTGGCTGTACAACCTTCCTCAGTGGGATAAGATCTTCACAGAAGAGAAGAAGAAAGCTCTCTACATGGAGCAGAAGAAATCCGGCACAGTTGTGAAACCACATAAAGTCGGAAGAAACGATCCGTGTCCATGCGGAAGCGGCAAGAAATACAAATACTGCTGCGGAAGATAATGAGCGTAAAGAAGAATCTGGATTACATTATCGTGTTAGGTGCCCATGTGGACGGAACACGGATGACACTTGCCCTTCTGGAACGAGCCAGAAGGGCCCTTCTTTATCTTGAGGAGAATCCCGGGACGAAGGCAGTGCTTTCCGGTGGAAAAGGTACCGGGGAAAATATTTCAGAAGCAGAGGCTATGTACCGGTATCTTACAGGTCATGGAATTGACGGAAGCCGTCTGATCCTGGAAGAAAAATCCACCAGTACGAAAGAAAATCTGGCTTTCAGCCTTAGAAAAATTGGAACCTGCAACTGTTCTGTAGGCGTTGTCACTAACAATTTTCATGTGTGGAGAGGCGCAGCCATTGCCAGAAAATGTGGTTTCCGTGAAGTTGCCATGATTCCGTCCAGATACAGAAGCTGGCGTCTTTTGATCTACATTCCAAGAGAGATTCTGGCTGTCATTAAAGATAAACTCATGGGAAATCTGTAGTTCACAGGAGGTTATTGCCTGCTCTGTGATCAGTAACACAGGAATGTATAAATCTGAAAAATTTTGCCAACATGCGTTGACAAATAAAAATCATGAGCTTATAATGAACCACAGAAAAAGTAATAAAGCAACACGTTGACGAGACGAGTAAGCTGTGAAATGTTACAGAGAGAGATGTGAAGTGCTGGAAACATCTTATCAGGAAACAGCCGAAGACTACCTCCGAGTGGCCCCAATCCGGTCCGGTGATTCCGTTATCATCATAATTAAGAGGCTTTGATATCCTGGAATGTCCAGTGTAGCAGAGCAAGCAGGGTGGAACCGCGAGAATGAATGAGCTCGTCCCTTACAGTGCGTGATGTACTGTGAGGGATTTTTTTATTATAAAAATCCCTTACAAAAGTACAGAAACTGCGCTGTGCACCATAGAAACCACATCGAAAACGAAAGGGGAAACAATCATGATCATCACATTAAAAGACGGATCAAAAAAAGAATATGCAGAAGCAAAATCTGTAATCGATATCGCATATGATATCAGCGAAGGCCTTGCACGTGCCGCATGTGCAGGCGAAGTAAACGGAGAGGTTGTAGATCTTCGTACAGTCCTTGAGGATGACTGTGAGCTTAACATCCTTACAGCAAGAGATGAGAAGGGCCTTGCAGTTCTTCGTCATACAGCATCTCATGTAATGGCACAGGCAGTACAGAACCTGTATCCGGAGGCAAAGGTTGCCATCGGACCATCCATTGACACAGGATTCTATTATGATTTTGACCACGAGCCATTCTCCCGTGAGGATCTTGATGCCATCGAAAAAGAGATGAAGAAGATCATCAAAAAAGGCGCAAAGATCGAGCGTTTCACAAAATCCCGTGAGGATGCCATCGCATACTTCAAGGAGAAAAATGAGCCATATAAGGTAGAGCTGATCGAGGATCTTCCGGAGGGAGAGGAGATTTCCTTCTATTCCCAGGGAGACTGGACAGACCTCTGTGCAGGACCACACCTGATGAGCGTAAAAGGAGTCAAAGCATTCAAGCTTCTTTCTTCTTCCAGCGCATACTGGAGAGGAAGCGAGAAAAATGCAATGCTTACACGTATCTACGGAACTGCATATGCAACAAAGGATGAGCTGAAAGAGCATCTGGAGCAGATGGAAGAGGCTAAGAGACGCGATCATAACAAACTTGGCCGTGAGATGAAAATCTTCACAACAGTAGACGTAATCGGACAGGGACTTCCGCTTATCATGCCAAACGGTGTGATCATGATGCAGGAGCTTCAGCGCTGGATCGAGGACGAGGAGACAAAACGTGGATACGTAAGAACAAAAACTCCTCTGATGGCAAAGAGCGACCTTTACAAGATCTCCGGACACTGGGATCATTACAAAGACGGAATGTTCGTACTTGGAGACGAGGAGAAAGACAAAGAAGTTTACGCACTTCGTCCGATGACATGTCCGTTCCAGTACTATGTATACAAAGCAGAGCAGCACAGCTACCGCGATCTGCCGATCCGTCTGGGTGAGACATCCACACTGTTCCGTAACGAGGATTCCGGTGAGATGCACGGCCTGACACGAGTTCGTCAGTTTACAATTTCCGAGGGACATCTGATCGTAAGACCGGACCAGATGGTAAAAGAGTTCAAAGACTGTATCGCACTTGCTCAGTACTGTCTGCAGGTACTTGGTGTTGAGGAAGATGTAACATATCATCTTTCCAAATGGGACCCTGCAAATAAAGAGAAATACATTGGTGATGCGGAGGTATGGGAAGAGACAGAAGGCCATATCCGTCAGATGCTTGAGGAGCTGAACATTCCGTTCACAGAGGATGTGGGAGAGGCTGCTTTCTACGGACCGAAGGTTGATATCAACGCCAAGAACGTATACGGAAAAGAAGATACTATGATCACAATTCAGTGGGATGCACTTCTTGCTGAGCAGTTTGATATGTACTACATCGATGAGAACGGTGACAAACAGCGTCCGTACATCATCCACCGTACATCTATGGGATGCTATGAGAGAACTCTTGCATGGCTCATTGAGAAGTATGCAGGAATGTTCCCGACATGGCTCTGCCCGGAGCAGGTTCGTGTGATCCCGATCTCCGAGAAATTCAACGATTATGCGCAGAAGGTTGAGGCTCAGATGAAAGAAGCCGGCATCCGCTGCTCTGTAGACGGACGTTCTGAGAAGATGGGCTACAAGATTCGTGAGGCACGTCTTGAGAGAGTACCATACATGCTTATCGTTGGTGCAAAAGAGGAAGAAGAGGGCAAGGTTTCCGTAAGAAGCCGTTACCTTGGTGATGAAGGAATGAAAGATCTTGGCGAGTTCATCAGCTTCATCAAAGAAGAGATCAAGAACAAGACTATCCGTAAGATCGAAGTTCAGGAAGAAAAGAAATAAGAAGTTATAAAATAACATAACCAAACTCCCGCTGACAGAGACAGCTGTTTATAGCTGCCTGTTGGTGGGAGTTTTTTTGCAGGGAATACCTCCGTAAAGTCAGGAGTTATTAATGAAGATGAAGAATATCTTCTTTCAAAATCTGGAGCTGAAGCATTTCGCCCATATTGCGCTGCCGGTTGGTTTCAAACAGGGTATCTGCCCGTAATTCGATACCATCGCAGTCTATGGTGTAGGAAATGGTAGTTCCACGCAGCATCACACCGGTGATCTTTCCCTGGAAATGCACAGCATCATTAAGGGGTTCCGGAGAAATCAGGACGGCTTCCGGGCGGATTGCGACAAAGTCACAGTCTGAGGAAAGACCGCACAGTTTTTTGAGATCCGGATTGCTGAGGATGTTATAGTGTCCGATAAAATTGGCTGCAAATTTTGTCTGTGGATGGGTATAGATATCTGCCGGTGATCCGGACTGTTCGATCTGGCCCACATTAAACAGATGGATGGTGTCGGACATAACCATGGCTTCTTCCTGATCATGTGTGACGAAAATGGTAGTCATTTTCAGATTCTGCTGAATTTTACGGATTTCAACCTGAAGGTTTCTTCGCAGCAGGGCATCAATTGCACTTAAAGGCTCATCCAGCAGAAGAACTTTCGGTTCCATGATAATGGCACGGGCCAGGGCAACACGCTGCTGCTGGCCGCCGGACAGCTGACGTGGATACTGGTCCAGCTTGTCGGAAAGTCCTACGGTATGAAGAACATCCTTTACTTTTTCCGTAATAAAATGTTTGTCTTTTTTCTGCATCTGAAGGCCGAAGGCAACATTCTGGTGCACAGTCATATTGGGGAACAGACTGTACTGCTGGAAAACCATGCCGATTTTTCGCTGTTTGGGAGTAAAATCGGTGATGTTTGTTCCGTCCAGATAAATTTCTCCTTCCGTAACGGTCTCCAGGCCTGAAAAACAGCGGAGAAGCGTACTTTTTCCACAGCCGGACGGACCGAGAAGAGTGACAAATTCTCCCTCATCAATAGAAAGATTGATGCCTTTCAGAACTTCGTTATTTCCGAAACTTTTGTGAACATTTCTGAATTCAATATATGCCATTTATATCACCTATCTCTTTCTGTTCTGAAATTTAAAAACAAGCTGTGAAATAACCAGAGTAACTGTAAACATGATGATTACAATTACACACTGATACTGAAGTACAATCAGACGGCTGTTGTACAGAAGCATCTGAATGGTTTCGTATTTGTTTCCCGCAATGATTTTTATGACTGCAAAATCTCCGAAAACTGTGGAGAGAGCGAGAAGAGAAGATACCAGAATACCGGCCAGCATATTCGGAAGAATAATCCGGATAAATGCGTATAATTTTCCGGCACCCAGGATTTCCGCTGCTTCCAGAAGACGAGTAACGTTGATTCCGTGCAGATTGTTTCGGATTCCCTGATATACAAAAGGCAGGATGGAAATACTGTAAATACAGACCAGCATTACCATTCGGTTGGAAAAGAAAGTTACTCCGCCTGCATAAAGTGCCAGTACAGGAATTGCAATCGTTACACCCTTCAGGGAATTTGGAATCATACAGATGGTCTGGATGTATTTTTCAAGTTTTGGATAATAGACCACTGAAGTATACAGAGCCAGAATTACAACGATGTTGCAGATCAGAATCGGCGGAATACTGATCAGAACGCCTCGAAGGATAGCGGGCCACAGTGTTGGCTCGGTAAATGCCTGTATCCAGTATTTAAAAGTCCATCCTGCAGGAAACAGTTTTGTCCATCCGATGGTAAAGGAGTAGACAAGGGTTGCAGCAAATGGAATCAGGAGAAAAATACAGGCGAGGATAATGATAACATAAGGCAGTTTTTTTCTTCGTTTCATACCTGTTCCCCTCCTTTATACGTCAGCTTTTTCAGAAGATTGCAGATACAGATAACGGCCAGCATGATGATAATCATCCAGATTGCCAGAGCAGATCCCATTTCTTTCTGTGGTGTCATTTCTCCGGTAAACATGGTTGTGATTTTTACCGGAAGAAGAGGAATACTGGTGGTTACCAGAAGAAGAACTGTGGCGTAAGCTGTGATCGCATTGGCGAAAAGCAGTGCAAAGGTGTCAAGAAGACTCGGAAGCATTACCGGAATTCCAATTCGCGTCCAGAACTGGAACGGGGAAGCTTCCAGGATCTCAGCTGCTTCCTTCCAGGAAGAATCCACTGCCTGAAAAGCAGGAACCAGCATCAGGCTGCCCAGGGGCAGCTGAAAGTAAATGAACATCAGCAAAAGCCCCTGGATGGAATACAGACGGAAAACGGTAGACAGCTGTATACCGATGGCACGCAATGCAAGTACAAAAATTCCGGTGTTTCCAAGAATAACTACAAATGAAAAATAAAGTGGTAAGCCAGCAAAATTTGATACCATATAGAGGCCTCCTTTAATATGAAAGAGCAAATCCCCCAGCTATGCTGGGGCGAATAGTGTAGTAGTGACGATGTAGAATGTATAATAAAGCCTCCTATGCTACAATAGTAAAGGTGTCTCAAGCCAATACTG
>NZ_JAHLPQ010000013.1:0-78232 GCF_018917985.1 Blautia sp. MSJ-36
CCTGTGATTTAATATTTGTGGTTTGCAGACCTACATTTATTTTAACACAGGAGATTACTTATATCTAAAGATCTTCCCTCCCCCTGCATAGCAGGGGGTTTATTTTTACTGTCACACAAAAATTAGTCACTATGCAGCTTTTATGCTAACATAGTGACTGTATTCTTGTTAATTGAATATTATACATTCCGAAAAAAATGTCGTTTTTTTTCAGTTATCTGCTTCCAGCTGTTTTGTCAGATATCGTCCTACGATCTTGGAAAAATTTCCGATATCCCGGATATAGGCAAAATCCTTTCCAAAGATCTTCTTTTCCGCTGCAAGATCCTTCTCTTCTCCCGCAAATACTCCCAGAACACTGACCCCCTGGCTGCGGAGGCGGCGCACTTCTGTTGCAGTGTCTGCGATGGCATATTTTCCCTGATAAGGTGCCGGATTTTTTGCATTGGGACGGTTTATGATCACATCATAAGGACGGCCGTCACTTAAGATGATCAGGATCTTTTTCTCCTCTTCTCTCTGTAAAAGGCCGTATCCCACTGCTTTTATGGCAAGCCCGTCGCGGTTGTTAGATGAAGTCACATAATTGAAAATATCATCATCTGCCGCGACCGGATCCTCATACTCCCGAAACCTGTGCAGGATGGTATGATCCCAGAATGTACAGTAACTCATAACCCGGTGGGGGATGTCCACATTACTTAAGGCAGAACTGATCATATAGGCCTGCAACGCCACATCTCCCTGTCGGCTCATCTGGGAACCGCTGGCATCGATCAGCACATCTACCACAAAATCTGTATTATCCCCACGGAGGATCCGTTTAAAAAGATTCGCCTCGCTGCTTCTTCCTACACGCCACAGCCTGGAAGGAACGATGGTTCCCCGGTCTGAGAGGACTTCCTGGTTTTCACTTCGGATCACCAGTGCTTTTTTCAGAAGTTCCGTCAGCATGGAAATATTCCGTTTCGCAATCCTGTGCTTGTCATGATAGACCCATATGTTCTTATTACGCAGACGCTTTGCATACTGATACTGATAATTATCACGAACCGGATCTTTCAGGATCCCTTCTGTAAAATACAGGCTGCAGTCTCCGTGTATTCCCCGGCACATAAGATGGTTCATTCTTTTTTCTTCCGCAGGTGTGAGATAGGTTTTTCCAAAATTCAGTTCCACATAGGTATGGGCTTTCTGAAGAGCTTCCTCTGAAACCACCGTGATCTTGTTTTTCACCTTACGTTTTTCTTCCATATCCTGTGTCAGCGAGGAATCTTCAATATCCGTCATCCGGTCTGTGAGCTTCTCCACATAATTTTCCAGCGCTTCCTCATACATCTCTTCATTAAGATAGTCTTCCCATCCAAATTCCGTCAGTTCTTCCAGCGTCACCGCCATCACACGGTCCAGGGAACCGTTTTTCTTCTCAAAGTCCGGATCGATCACCGTATTATAGAGGCTGTCGATGATCCGAATCAGTTCCATGGTATCTCCGCTTTCTGCACAGGCATAGATCTGATCCCGAAATGCAGACAGTTTTTTCTCCAAGGGCTGCACACTTCCTGCAAGTATATCACGGAATACCGCAATTTTCAGCCTGTCCAACAGCTTATCGTAGGAAGGCAAAGTTTCATATTCCTGATCCAGGATATCTTCCAGAGCTTTTTTTCTCATGCTGCGGACTCCCGGGCGTTCTTCGCAGATCCGCTCTCCCACCGCCGCTTCGATGCAGAGCTGTGTCAGACCGGTCAGCTCTGTCTCAGAGGCATCCAGATAGATTTTTTTTACAAGATAAAGGCCAAGAAGATTTTTGTCAAAAAATCTAGCAAAAGCCCCCTGTTTGATCCCATCGTAAAGAGCGATCTCTTTTGAGCGGAGAAACAGCGATACATCCGGCTTCACATCCAGGGTATAATCGCCGCTTACCGTCCAGAGGAGATTACGGATCCGGTTTTCCAGCTCCATCTTGTAATCTTCTATAGAAAGTTCTTCTGTCAGATCTTTATGCATAGACATCGTCCTTTGTCCACTCTTCCGGGATCCTTGTACGGACTACATCGTCCACGATCTCCTTTTCAAAAATATCGAATGTCTTGTTTACCACTCCCATCTGCACTGCAGCCAGTGGAGAAAGTCCCGCGCGGACGATCTTCATGGCAGCCAGAAGGCCGCGGAGATCCAGGGATTTTGTGGATATCTCACTGTTTACAGATTTTTTCTGAAGATCCATAAAAACACCGATAAACTGTTCCACTGCTTTTTCTTTTGCTTCCGGGAACATTTTATTAAAAATGAACCCTAAAGTTTCCTCTGTCTGGGCCGGCATATCGATCACCAGAAAACGGGATACAAGTGCTTCGTTCAGCTCTTTTGTTCCTGCATATCCATAGTTCATGGTTCCGATAAAACGTGCCGCCGGATGGAGATCAATCCTGTCATATCCGGGAACATCAATGGAACGGCGGTAGTCCAGAGTCGCGTGAAGGACGGAGACCGCATCGTTCTTTGCCATGTTGATCTCATCCAGGATACCGAAACCACCGTACTCGGCACACTGGTAGATGCTGCCCTTCCTGAGGCAGACTTCATTGTTTACAAAGGTATCCGTTCCAATAAGGTCCCCACTGTTTGTGTTGACATGAAACGATACATTATAGATCGGACGGCCAAAAGCATAAGCCAGATTTTCGGCCAGGATATTTTTTCCGGTGGCTTTCGGGCCTGCAAGGAGGAGATTTTCCCCTTCCAGAAGTCCTGCAATAGCCATTTCCAGGATTTCTTTTCCATAGAACGGAATGGAAGGTCTGGTGACTCTGGCTGCGGCCGCTTCATCAACGCCATAATTTTTTCGGAATTCCTCGACGCCATGGATCAGGTCTTCGGAAACGTTTTGTTCTTTTAAAAATTCTAATTCTTTCATATATATATTTACTCCTGAATCTGATTCAAGCGGATAAAAACCTAACAGTTTCTTTCTCCGCCAGGTAAAAAACGGGACAGATCTTACATCCGTCCCGTCATTTGCTTTCAAAGATGCCTCTGCATTCAGGGAACATCTCTTATTTCTTATATTTTATTCAGCCGATCATACCTCAAAGATCAAATCGCCGTAAGATGGCATCGGCCACATATCTTTGTCCACAATCATCTCAAGCTCATCTACCGGTTTTCTTAATGCTTTCATTGCCGGTACAACGCTCTCTCTGAAGAATACGGCACGGTCACGTCCCTCTTCATGAGCTTCCGCCTCTGCGATCAGTCCGGAAAGTTTGTCCATGGCTGCCTTGGTCTCTGCGAGAAGCGTGGAGGATTTTTCCAGAAGGCTTGTCTGCACACTGACATCAAGCGCTGCACTTACTGCTTTTACAGAATTGATGGACTCTGCAAGAACGGTTGTGTAACGGATGACTGCAGGGATGATCTGCTTGGTTGCAATATCCACCATGGTCTTGGCCTCGATGTTGATGGCTTTTGCATAACCTTCGTACTGAATCTCTGCTCTGGACTCAAGCTCTGCTCTTGTGAATACATTGAAGGATTCAAACAGCTTCACTGCCTTGTCTGTAGTCAGTGCAGGAATAGCATCTACCATGGACGGAAGGATCGGAAGTCCACGTCTCTTTGCCTCAGTCTCCCACTCCGGTGCATATCCGTTTCCGTTGAATACAATACGCTGATGCTCCGTTGCGTACTCTTTGATCAGGTCATGTACTGCGGTGTCAAAATCTTCTGCTGCTTCCAGACGGTCGCATGCCTCGCGGAATACTTCTGCCGCAATGGTGTTCAGTACAACGTTGCACTCGGAAATAGAATCACGGGAACCTACCATACGGAACTCGAATTTGTTTCCTGTGAATGCAAACGGTGAGGTTCTGTTTCGGTCTGTTGCATCTTTCATGAAATCCGGAAGTGTCTTAACACCGGTATCCAGGATCTCGCCGGTCTTGCTGTGTGTGGCAGTACCTGTGCTGATCAGCTGCTCCAGCACGTCCTGAAGCTGCTCGCCAAGGAATACGGAAATAACTGCAGGTGGTGCCTCATTTCCGCCAAGACGCTCGTCGTTTCCAACGTCTGCCGCTGATTCTCTTAAAAGATCTGCATGTTCATCAACCGCTTTCAGGATACAGGTCAGTACAAGAAGGAACTGGATATTCTCATGAGGAGTTTTACCTGGCTCAAGAAGGTTGATTCCGTCATCGGTTGTCAGGGACCAGTTGTTGTGTTTACCGGAACCGTTCACTCCTGCGAAAGGTTTCTCATGAAGCAGGCAGCGCATACCGTGGCGGCTGGCAACTTTTTTAAGGATACGCATCATGATCTGGTTGTGATCTGCAGCGATATTTACCGGTGCGTAGATCGGAGCCAGCTCATGCTGTGCAGGTGCAACCTCGTTATGCTGTGTCTTGGCTGTTACGCCCAGTTTCCAGCACTCCTCGTTGACTTCTTTCATGTATGCGGAGATTCTCTGACGGATGGTTCCGAAATAATGGTCATCCATCTCCTGTCCTTTCGGAGGCATGGCACCGAAAAGTGTTCTTCCTGTGTAGATCAGGTCTTTTCTCTGGAGCCATTTCTGTTTGTCAACCAGGAAATATTCCTGTTCGGCTCCAACGGAAGGAGTTACTTTTTTGGAAGTTGTATTTCCGAAAAGGCGGAGAAGACGAAGTGCCTGTGTGTTGATCGCTTCCATGGAACGAAGAAGCGGTGTTTTCTGGTCAAGTGCCTCTCCTGTATAGGAACAGAATGCGGTAGGGATGCATAAGATTCCGCCTGCTGCATCATGACGCACAAAAGCTGGTGAGGTACAATCCCATGTTGTATAACCTCTTGCCTCAAATGTTGCACGAAGTCCTCCGGACGGGAATGAAGATGCATCCGGCTCACCTTTAATGAGTTCCTTGCCGGAAAAGCTTAAGAGTACCTTGCCGTCCTCTCTTGGCGCTGTGACAAATGCGTCATGCTTCTCAGCAGTAACACCTGTCAGCGGCTGGAACCAGTGACAATAATGAGTGGCACCTTTCTCGATAGCCCATTCTTTCATCTCATGTGCAACCACATCAGCGATCTCCATGGACAGCTCCTTGCCCTCTTCTATTGTCTTTTTCAGTTCGCGGTATACCTTCTTCGGCAGACGGTCCTGCATAACAGAATCGTTAAATACATCGCAGCCAAAGATTTCCTTTACGTTGATATAATCTCCCATTTCTTCCTCCTTTTCGTTCCTGTATATCCAGTCTTTCTTATGAGGAAAGACGTTTTCACCTCTGTATGATCACCTTGTCCTCGGATGCCCGGATCATTCTTCGCTGTTCTGGGTGATCTCCTTGAGCTCCTGCATTTTCTGGTTCAGCCGGCTTTTTTTCTGTTTCTTACTGCTGGTGAGATAAAGGTTCATGGCCTCATGAAGATTATCGATCTCCACACGGGTCTGGTCTCCTCCGAATTCTCCGTCCAGCGTCCACGGAACAGCCTCCTCCGACTCGATCACAACATGCGCAGACTTAAAAGAATAGATCAGATCTGTATTATCCTCTGCAGTAAGAAGTGCAGTCATGATCTCCTGAAGCTCCAGTGGATTCTTCGGATTGGTGATCAGTGTCACCTCAAACAGTCCGTCATTCATATCCACGTTTTTTCCGGTAAGATTCTTAAATCCGCCTACAGATCTGGAATTGCTGATCATACCGTAGATAAAATCATTCTCCACAGTCAGCTCATCGGAGGTTACCTTCAGATGATAGGATTTCACCTCAAAAAGCTGTTTCATCCCTTCCAGCACATAGGCAACATGTCCCAGGATATTTTTCAGATCCTGGTCTGTCTCATAGGAAACATTGGTAAACAGTCCAAACGCAGCCACATAGGCAAATGTCTGGTTATTAAATTTACCGATGTCACAGTGATAGATCTGCTCCTCCATGATCATGGATGCAGCTGCAGTCATACTCTTCGGCATAAACAGACTGTTGGCAAAATCATTGGTGCTTCCTGCCGGGATATAGCCGATCGGTGTCTGGCTGCCCACTTCCACGATTCCGGTAACCACTTCATCCAGTGTACCATCACCACCACTGCAGGCGATCAGATCCACCTGATCCGCATATTCCTTCACCTGTTCATAAGCATCCTTCGGTCCCTGTGTGGCACGGATGATCACTTCGTACCCACCTTTGTTAAAGATATCCACAATGTCCAGCAGATGCGTCTTGATTCTTCCTTTTCCTGCTTTGGGGTTGAAAACAAAAAGCATTCTTTTTTTCATTATCCAATCCTCATTTCCCGAAATGATTCGTTATGTCTATTCTTTTACTATGATAAAAAAAACGATGTAAAATGTCAATCTTAAGTTTTTACATCTGGTCTTACCACAGACATTCGGAAATTTATAACAAAAAAAGTCCGAAAACCCAATAAAATTGAATCTTCAGACCTTTTGTTAAGTAGCGAGAGGGGGATTCGAACCCTCGACACCACGGGTATGAACCGTGTGCTCTAGCCAACTGAGCTATCTCGCCATATTCTTTTGTAACATGGGACCTATAGGGCTCGAACCTATGACCCTCTGCTTGTAAGGCAGATGCTCTCCCAGCTGAGCTAAGATCCCACATAAGTAGCGAGAGGGGGATTCGAACCCTCGACACCACGGGTATGAACCGTGTGCTCTAGCCAACTGAGCTATCTCGCCATATCTTTTTGTAACATGGGACCTATAGGGCTCGAACCTATGACCCTCTGCTTGTAAGGCAGATGCTCTCCCAGCTGAGCTAAGATCCCATAACAGTTGCTCGTCTTAAGAACTCTTCTGTTCCGCAACTCGCTTTGCTATTATATAATGGTTTCTGACTTGTGTCAACAGTTTTTTTCACTTTTTTTAAATTTTTTAAAAAATATATGTTTTTTTGTATTTTTACAGTGGCAGGGAGGTCTGAAATCCCCTGCCACTGCAAGCTTACGGATATTACTTGAAGTATTCTACACCAGATTCGAAAATCTTGATATCCTGCTCTCCATAGATATTTACAGCCACACCTGCGTCACGACGCTCGCTGTGCGCCATCTTTCCGAGAACACGTCCATCCGGGCTTGTGATACCTTCGATGTTCATATAAGAACCGTTTACATTGAACTCGCCCTCATAGCCTGTTTCATCTACCGGTACATACTCCGTTGCGATCTGTCCGTTTTCTTTGAGTTTCTTCAGCCACTCATCGTTTGCGACAAAACGTCCCTCTCCATGGGAAGCCGGGTTGCAGTATACACCGCCAAGCTGTGCTTTCTGAAGCCATGGTGACTTGTTGCTGACAACCTTGGTGTAAACCATCTTGGATACGTGACGGCCGATGGTGTTGTAGGTCAGTGTCGGAGAATCCTCTTTCTGACCACAGATCTCGCCGTACGGTACCAGTCCCAGTTTGATCAGGGCCTGGAATCCGTTGCAGATACCAAGTGCCAGACCATCGCGCTCATTGAGAAGCTTCATAACTGCCTCTTTGATCTTCTCATTCTGGAATGCAGTTGCAAAGAATTTCGCAGATCCATCCGGCTCATCACCTGCTGAGAATCCACCCGGGAACATGATCATCTGTGCCTGGCTGATAGCTTTCTCAAAGATCTCCACAGAATCATGGATATCTTCTGCTGTCAGGTTTTTGAATACTTTTACATCTACTTCAGCGCCTGCTCTCTCAAATGCACGGGTGCTGTCGTACTCGCAGTTTGTTCCAGGGAATACCGGAATAAATACCCGTGGTTTTGCCACTTTATGTTTGCATACATAGATGCTGTCTGCTTTGTAAAGGGAACCGTCATCTGCTTTGACATCCTCGGTTCCTGCTGCTGTCTTGAATACGTTCTCCAGAGTGCCCTCCCATGTGGAAAGTGCCTCTTTCAGAGTGATCTCAGTATCGCCGTAGGAGAATTTCGCATCGTCTGTAGCCTCACCGATTACTGTGTAAGTGATAGCAAGCTCGCCGACTTTTCCATCCGGAACTTCGCAGATGATATCTCCGAATGCCGGGGCAAAGAAATCTCTTGGATCAAGGCTATGCTCGATCTTCACGCCCATGCCGTTACCAAATGCCATCTTGCTGACTGCTGCGGCGATTCCATGACGGTCAAGTGCATATGCGGAGATCACACGGCCAGCCTGGATATCCTGATGTAATTTGTCATACTGCTCCATAAGAGCCGGATAATCCGGAAGGTCATAAGCGTCCTTCGGTGCACGGAGCCATACCAGTTTGCTTCCTGCTTTTTTGAGCTCCGGTGTGATCACGTCTTTTACTTTTGCAACATCCACTGCGAAAGATACCAGTGTCGGAGGAACATCAATGTCATTGAAGGTTCCGGACATACTGTCCTTACCGCCGATGGAAGGAAGGCCGAATCCGATCTGTGCCGCATAAGCGCCAAGCAGTGCGGAGAACGGCTGGCTCCATCTCTTCGGATCTTCGGTCATACGACGGAAGTATTCCTGGAATGTGAAGCGGATCTTCTTATAGTCACCACCGGTTGCAACGATCTTGGCAACAGACTCTGTTACTGCGTAAGATGCTCCATGATACGGGCTCCAGGAGGAAAGGTATGGATCGAAGCCGTAGCTCATCATGGTAACTGTCTCTGTTTTTCCGTTCTGTACCGGAACTTTTGCAACCATGGACTGTGTCTCTGTCAGCTGATATTTACCACCGTGAGGCATAAATACGCTGCCTGCGCCGATGGAGCCGTCAAACATCTCCACAAGACCTTTCTGTGAGCATACATTCAGGTCAGCGAGAGTATCCAGCCATTTTTTCTTTACGTCTGTGACATCCGGACGTTTTTCAAAAAGGTTTCCGTCTTTGGACGGGATCTCAACCTCAACGGAAGTCTCCTGATGTGCACCGTTGGTATCCAGGAATGCACGGGAAATATTTACGATCTCTTTTCCTCTCCAGTTGAGGACAAGGCGTGGCTCCTTAGTTACAACTGCAACAGGAACTGCCTCAAGATTCTCTTCATTTGCGTATTTCAGGAAAGTATCCACATCTTTCGGGTCAACCACAACAGCCATACGCTCCTGAGACTCGGAGATGGCGATCTCAGTTCCGTCAAGACCTGCATACTTCTTCGGAACTTTGTCAAGGTCGATCTGAAGTCCTGGTGCCAGCTCGCCGATGGCAACAGAAACACCGCCCGCACCGAAGTCATTACATTTCTTGATGATATGGCTGACTTCTTCTCTGCGGAACATTCTCTGGATCTTACGCTCTGTCGGTGCATTACCTTTCTGCACCTCTGCGCCGCAGACCTCAATGGAAGCCTCTGTGTGAACCTTGGAAGAACCGGTAGCACCACCGATACCGTCACGGCCGGTACGTCCTCCAAGAAGGATGATGATATCTCCCGGATCGGAATTCTCACGGATAACCGCACGTCTCGGAGCAGCACCCATAACCGCACCGATCTCCATACGTTTTGCAACGTAGTCCGGATGATAGATTTCTTTTACAGCACCGGTTGCAAGACCGATCTGGTTTCCGTAGGAGCTGTAACCGTGAGCTGCGCTGCGGACAAGTTTCTTCTGCGGAAGTTTACCCTTCAGAGTTTCTTTTACGGATACAGTCGGATCAGCCGCACCGGTTACACGCATTGCCTGATATACATAGGTACGTCCGGAAAGCGGGTCACGGATGGCACCGCCAAGGCAGGTAGCCGCACCACCAAAAGGCTCGATCTCGGTCGGATGGTTGTGGGTCTCATTCTTGAAGTTGATCAGCCACTCTTCTTCTTTTCCGTCCACATCCACCGGTACCACGATACTGCAGGCATTGATCTCATCGGACTCTTCCTGGTCTGCAAGTTTGCCTTCTGCTTTCAGTTTCTTCATTGCCATAAGAGCCAGATCCATCAGGCAGACAAATTTGTCATCACGGCCTTTGTACATGTTCTTATGGGCATCCAGATATTCTTCGTATGTTTTTTCGATTGGAGCTTTATAGTCGCCTTCATCAAACTTCACGCTGGTAAGCTCTGTGGAGAAAGTGGTATGTCGGCAGTGATCAGACCAGTAAGTATCCAGAACACGGATTTCTGTCATGGACGGATCACGTTTCTCTTCATTTTTAAAATATTTCTGGATATGCTGGAAATCCTTGAATGTCATGGCAAGGTTCAAAGAAGCGTACAGCTCTTTCAGATCAGCCTCTGCCATATCCTTGAATCCGTCAAAGATCTTCACATCCTCAGGGTCCGGGAATACGGTTACCAGTGTCTCCGGTTTCTCAAGTCCTGTCTCACGGGAATCCACCGGGTTAATGCAGTGATGTTTGATTGCCTCAAACTCTGCGTCTGTAACGGTTCCCTCAATTACATAAGTAGTTGCGGAGCGGATGATCGGTGCCGCATTCTCATCCAGGAACTGTACACACTGTACAGCGGAGTCTGCTCTCTGGTCAAACTGTCCAGGGAGGAATTCTACGGAAAATACACGTGCGCCCTCTGCCACATCAAATTTCTCAAGATACAGATCATCTACCGGCGGCTCTGCAAATACGGTCTTGCAGGCTTTCTCAAATACTTCATCGGAGATATTCTCCACGTCATAACGGATCAGCTCACGGACTGCTGTCACAGTGCTGATGCCAAGATAATGTTTGATCTCATGTTTCAGTTCCTTTGCTTTTACTGCAAAGGCAGGTTTCTTTTCTACATACACACGTCTTACGTTGCTCATAGAAGGCTCCTTTCTCTATATCCGATAATAAGGATGGTAAACGTGCAGAAAGCATTTCTGTCTTTCTTTTCTGCTGAAAATATAGTATCATAGGAAATATCATTAGTAAAATTAATATATCTTATATCATTTATAAGCGGAGGATTTTTACATATGGATATCAATCTTGAACTCTACAAAGTGTTTTACTACGTGGCCACAACCCTAAGTTTTTCGGAGGCTTCCAGACAGCTTTTTATCTCCCAGTCTGCAGTCAGCCAGGCGGTCAAAAACCTGGAGAAAAAACTGGGCCACACCCTGTTCGTTCGAAGCACCAAACGGGTGATCCTGACTCCTGAGGGAGAGCTTCTTCTCCAGCACGTAAAACCGGCCCTTTCCATGCTTAACGAAGGCGAGGCAGCCCTTTCCGGCGAGGGAAATCTTACCGGTCAGCTGCGGATCGGTGCCAGCGATACTCTGTGCCGCTATTTCCTCATCCCTTATCTCCGCCGGTTCCACAAGGATCACCCGGAAGTGCGGATCAAGATCATCAACAGCACTTCCATCGGATGTGCGGAGCTTCTGGAAAACGGCCAGGCAGAACTGATCGTCACCAATTACCCCAACTCCCGGCTTTCTTCCCACACAAAACTTCAGACTGTGCTGGAATTCCGTGATATCTTCGTAGCAAACCCGGATTATTTTACCATGGGAAAAACGCCTCTTTCCCTGGAAAACCTTCTGGATTATCCCATCCTGATGCTTGCTCCGAAAAGCACTACCAGTGAATACCTTCATCAGGTGTTTGCGGCCCAGGGACTGAAGCTGCTGCCTGAGGTGGAACTGAACAGCAACGATATTTTGATCGACCTTGCGGAGATCGGACTTGGTATTGCCTGTATCCCGGACTATATGCTCCGCAACCGCCCGGGCCTGGAACCGGTCCACCTGAAAACACCGCTGCCTGCAAGAAGCGCCGTGATCGCACACCATGAAGCGCTGCAGCTTTCTCAGGCCGCCCAGTGCTTCCTGAAATATTTTTCCCAGATCTAAAAAGAGACCATCGGAATCCTTATTGTATCGGATTCCGATGGTCTTTTCTGTTATTGCCTTTTTATTCCTTACGCTTCATCTTTCGGCATTACATCTGCTGCCGCAGTGATATACTCGTTCTCGATCTTGCTGAACAGGCCGCTGTCTGCAAGCTCTGCAAGTTTCACATCGATCGGCATCTTGCCAAGTACCGGAACTTTAAGTTCTGCGGCGATCTCATCGATATGGCTCTCGCCAAAGACCTTGATCTCTTTTCCGCAGTCCGGACATTTCACGTAGCTGTAGTTCTCCACGATTCCAAGTACCGGAACTTTCATCATATCAGCCATATTGTAGGCTTTCTTGACGATCATGCGAACCAGATCCTGCGGGGAAGTAACGATCACAACACCGTCAATCGGCAGGGACTGGAATACAGTTAACGGAACATCTCCGGTTCCTGGCGGCATATCTACGAAGAGATAATCCAGCTCGCCCCAGATTACATCACTCCAGAACTGTTTTACCATATTTGCAAGGACCGGGCCTCTCCAGATTACCGGTGTCTCCTCATCCGGAAGCAGAAGGTTTACAGACATAACCTCAATTCCGTTTGCAGTTGGCATCGGATAGATTCCGTTGTCACTGCCCTGTGCATTACCCTTGATGCCATACATCTTCGGGATGGACGGACCTGTGATATCCGCATCCATAATGCCCACTTTATATCCCTTGGAAGCCATCAGATTGGCCAGGGAGCCTGTTACGAAGGATTTACCAACGCCACCCTTTCCGCTGACAACTCCGATCACATGTTTTACGTCAGAAAAAACATTTGGTTCTGCCATGAGGCTCTGGGGCTGTTTCTGGCCGCAGCCTTCACAGCTTGATTTGTTGCAGGATGAATTGCTGCACTCTTTTGCCATAATAGGTTCCTCTCATTCTTTGTATTTACACAGGCAGAACTGGCTCTCTGTCCGTGCATTTTCCTCATTCACGATTTGCTCATGAACTCCTTACCTTATTTCATAAATCTGTCGATCGCTTTTTCCAGTTCCTTGATAGCATCCCGGTCTCCATGCTCCACTGCATCCACGATACAGTGCTCTATATGATCCTGCAGGATGATCTTGCCTGTATTATTGATCGCAGATTTCACGGCTGACAGCTGGATCAGCACCTCGCTGCAGTCACGTCCGTCCTCCACCATGCGCTTGATGGATTCCATATGACCGATGGCCCTGGAAAGTCTGTTGAGCACAGCCTTGGTCTGTGCGTGGCTGTGATGATGAGGATGTGTGCCATTATGAGTATGCACATGTTCCTGCTCCCCATGGGTATGTTCAAGAACAGTTCCATCCTCGAGAACGTGCACATGCGTTTCGTTTTTATCACTCATGTGTAATTCCTCCTTCAGATTTCCGTGAAAGAACAGCGCTGCCGGATCATGGATGTCTGAATGTCAAAAATGATGGTTCCGTCTTCCAGTACTGTCTTCTCGTAGGAGACATCCTTTCCCTGAAATTTCTGTTTCACATACGCTTCCGGATCTGTGATCTCCACTTCTTCCACAAATACATCACGCATCTGATTTCTCGGGCATTTGTTAAAAATTTCCCAGATTACTTCGTACTCTTTCATCCGTGTCTGTTCCTTTCTTTGTCATCTTATCTATTATAATAATTTTATGTTTTTTTGTCAAAAATAATTGCACTCACGCAAATATTGTCGTATGATACATATTAAAAATATTACTGCTCTGTCCGTGAGCAGTAAACATACATTAATGTGATAAATCAAAGGAGATAAATTTCATGCAGCTTTTAAAAGACAGAATTCTGACAGACGGCGTAGTAAAAGAAGGAAATATTTTAAAAGTGGACAGCTTCCTGAATCATCAGATGGATATTGACCTGATCAATGAGATCGGTAAAGAATTCAAGAAACGTTTTGACCACTGTCCAATCACCAAGATCCTTACCATCGAGGCTTCCGGTATCGGTATTGCCTGCATTGCGGCACAGTATTTCCACGTACCGGTTGTATTTGCAAAGAAAGCACAGAGTGTAAACCTTGACGGTGAGATGTACACAACCAAGGTAGAATCTTTTACTCATAAAAAAGTTTACGATGTGATCCTTTCCAAGAAATTCCTCGGACCGGAAGATCACGTACTCCTGATTGATGATTTTCTTGCCAACGGCTGTGCACTTCTTGGCCTGATCGACATCGTCAAGAAATCCGGTGCAACTCTGGAAGGTGCCGGAATCGTTATCGAAAAAGGCTTCCAGTCCGGCGGACAGACCATCCGTGATATGGGTATCCATCTGGAATCCCTTGCCATCATTGATTCCATTGAAGGTGGCAAGCTTACTTTCCGCGAATAAGATTTATCATAAAAAATACTCCTGGAAACTTACGTATGTCGGTTTCCAGGAGTATTTTTATTTTGCCATATTTATTTTGTTTTATGCATCTGCACCTTTGGAAGGTTTCTCTGTAGGTGTCGGAGTTGCCGTTTCATCTGCTTCCGGTGTCGGAGTCACAGAAGCACCAGCCTCTTCTGACGGTGTCGGAGTGGTTTTGTCATCTTCTCCGTCAGCTTTCTCAGACGGTGTAGGAGTTACATCTTTATCCGGTTCTTCTGTTACCGTAACTTCCGGTGTTGCTGTCGGAATCGGTGTCGGAGTTGCTTCCGGTACAATCTCATTTTCATCATAATATCCGTCATCCACAAGCATCTGGTAATTATCCGCATCGATCAGCTGGATATCGCTTGTTACAGTTCCCACGATCTTGGTTCCGTTGTCATACTGCTCGTAATCAGAAATCTCCGGTTTCTCCCCTTTCAGAAAAGTGTCCACCATAGTCACACAGTCATTTGCCAGCACGCGGTTGTCAAAGAACAGACTGTCTGCAAGTTTTCCCTCAATCACAGCAGTTACTGCTTCTGCCTCACAGCCACAGCCAGTGATCATTGGCCATCCCTCTTCACCTGACACATGACCAGCATCCTCCAGGGCATCAACGGCACCAAGAGCAAGGTCATCGGCACCTGTGCAGATAATGTCCGGTGTGCCTTCTGTATAATTCTGGGAAAGAATCTCTGCCATATCGTTCTTCGCGGTATTTCTTCCGGAACGCATCACTGCAGTATCATCAAGCGTCTGCTTTCCTGAAGTGCACACCAGTGTTCCGTCATCGAAATATTCCTGAAGTTTTTCCATCACGCCATTATAAAAGAACAGTGCATCACGGTCATCCGGAGAACCCATCAGGAACTCGATGGTCAGCGTGCGTTTTTCTTCTCTGGCTTTCTCCAGATCCATTTTTTTGATGATGGAATCTCCCACCATTTTTCCTGCTTTTCTCGTATCAAAAGTAACATAATAGTTGATCTTATCCGTATCCATGATCAGCTGATCATAGGAAATTACAGGAATGGATTTCTCATAGACCTGCTCCAGCACATCATTCAGACCGTAGGCATCTACCGGTGCAATCACAAGGGCAGATGTTTTTTCATCGTCCAGAATGGACTGGATCTGTGACACCTGTGTATCACTGTCCTCATCTGCAAAAAAGATCTCCGCATCATAGCCGTCTCCTTCCAGTGCAGTCTGAAGACTTTCTCCATCCAGGGTCCAGCGGGAATCATCCGCAGCTGAAGGCAGAAATACTCCTACTTTCTTATCGGCAGCTGCTGTTTCTTTTTCTTCCTCTTTTTCTTCTTCCTCTGCATCATCGCTGTTTTTGGCTTTTCCTTCCGGATCTTCGGACTCTACACTTTCATTGGCAGCCTCTGTTGCCTCTTTGTTTTTGCCGCAGCCGGAAAGAACTGCTGTAAGAGCCAAAGCTCCCACAAGCAGGATCGCTGTTTTTTTCTTCATGGTCAAATCCTCTCCTATAAGCCTTTATATTCCTTTGCCAGTGATTTCAGATAATCTCTGTATGCCAGTGCGGATTTCTTTGGTTTCAGGATGCGGACATCTCCGCCCATACCTGTCAGCCAGCCGTAAAACTTGGAATTTTCCGGAAGCTGAACCGTTACCATCAGATCTCCGTTTTCCTTTATTTTATACTCTGCGTCTTCGCCAAAAAAATCACGGATTTCAGCCTGTGCAACGCCTGTACAGAGAAGGCGCATTTCTTTTTTTATGGTTCCCGCAGAATTCTTAAGAAGCGCCTGGTACCCACTTATATCAACGCTCTTTGTTTCTGCCTTTTCCTGAACTCTTTCCAGAGTGGAAACATTTGCATTTTCCTCCTGAACGGATGGCTGCTCTACTCCCTGCTGTCCAGCCAGATAGTAGCCGCCTGGTCTCTCCCTTGTATAGCGGATATCCATTCCAAAAGCCCGCAGAACCTCCACATCGTCATAAATGCTCTTTCGCTCCGCACGGATCCCATGTTCCATAAGATTTGCAAGAATCGCCTGCATGGATATTGCATGATGCTCCCCTGTCTCCCGCAGCATTTTTTCAAGATACAGGATCTTCGCTTTCTGATTGTTTGATTTTGCCATACTGACCTCTTATCCTTCGTTCTTTACAAAGCGGTGGAAAATATAGGAGTTTGCCTCCTGCTCCTCGCTGTCATCCAGTTTCTCAAGTTCGATCTTTTTTCCGTATTTCTTTTCCAGCGCGCGGCTGATCAGAAGATCAGCAAGCTGTGGATTCTTCGGAAGAAGGGGACCGTGAAGATAGGTTCCGATCACATTTTTGTATACAACGCCTTCCTCGCCGGACTGTCCGTCATTGCCATATCCGGACAGAACTTTTCCCAGGGGTTTGTTGTTTCCGATGGTGGTGCGTCCGCCATGGTTCTCAAATCCTACGATGGGCATGTCAAAAAGATCGCTCTGCATCACAATATTTCCAATAAGGCGGCCTTTTCCCTGCTCTGTGCTCATATCCACCAGTTTCAGGCCCTCGATCATTCCCTGATCGGTCTTATAATAGTTTCCAAGAAGCTGATATCCACCGCAGATTGCGATCACAACCCCGTTATCTTCCACATAAGCCTTGAAATCCTTCTGAATTTCTTTCAGCTTTTCACATACCAGCATCTGCTCACGGTCAGAACCGCCTCCCAGAAGAACGATATCCAGTTTGGAAAAGTCGATCTTGTCTCCCAGTTCAAACGCAATGGTTTCTGCCTCAATGCCTCTCCAGAGACAGCGTTTCATAAGGCACTGGATATTTCCTCTGTCACCGTAAAGGTTCAGAAGATCCGGATATAAATGTCCAATCGTTATCTTCATTTTTCCCCCTCCAGTTTCTTCAGAATATTTCTGGTGCCAAACAGCGCCGTGTAGTTTACAAGTACATAAAGATTGCCACATCCGTCCTCGATCCGCTTGCGGATGGCTGTCTCCACATCATTTTCCAGCATGGACGGGATATCCACATATTTCAGTCTGAGGCGCATATCCTGACAGCGAATGCCGCTGACTGTGATGGAATTGATATTATCTCCTCCGAAAAGGTCAAAATCCACGTCCCAGAGCCAGGAGATATCTTTTCCATCCTGTGCGTTATCGTTGATCACAATGATGATATCCTTGGGAGATTCATCCTGCATCACAGCTGAAATGTTCTGGTTAAAACCAGCCGGATTCTTGGCAAGGTTCAGGACAACGCTGGTGCCTTTGATCCGGAACTGCTCATTACGTCCGTTCTCAGGATTGAATTTCTTCAGCATCTCATTGAAATGTTCTGCCTTAAATCCTGCAGTACGGATTCCAGCATAAGCAGCCAGAATGTTATATACATTGTAAAAGCCTTTATAATTGGCCACGATCCGTTTATCTTCCACAGTAAATGCGATCTGGTCATCCACCTTCACATCTGTGGCATCAAAATTGATCTCCGGACGTTTAAATCCGCATTTCGGGCATCTGTAGTCACCAAGCTGGCTGTAATGATAAAAACTGTAGACCAGTCTCTCCCCGCAGCATTTACAGAAGCGGCCCTCACGGATCTCGTTCGTCTTGTTTTTGATCACCGGTTTACTGATTCCGTAGGTTACAAAAGGATTTCCGCAGTCCATGGCAAGATATGCGGACAGTGCATCGTCACCATTGACAATAACTTTCATATCCGGAACTTTTTTCATCATCTCTTCCAGGATGTTCATGGTGATATCGATCTCACCATAACGGTCCAGCTGATCACGGAACAGATTGGTCATAACCATATAATCCGGTTTGATCTTTGTGAACACGTGCCTTGTGGAAGCCTCGTCCACCTCAATACAGGCATAATCTGCATCCAGTTTTCCGCTGAATTTTGCACCCAGCACGAAAGCTGCCACAACTCCGTTCAGCATGTTGGAACCGGTATGGTTGCAGATGACTTTTTTGCCCTCTGCCTCCAGGCCTGCACAGAGCATGTTGTTGGTGGTTGTCTTTCCGTTGGTGCCACATACTACAAATATTTTTTCTCTTACCTGGGAGGAAAGCTCTTCCAGGATATCCGGGCATATCTTCAGTGCGATCTTACCGGCCCAGGTTACACCCTGGCGTCCCATAAGCTTACAGACATGTCCTGTAATTTTTGCTGCCATCACAGCAATGGTTGTTCTTATTTTCATAATCCTCTGATTCCTTTGTTTTTATTTCTCCTACCACAGATCATCTGCTGTCAGAAAATCGGTGCAGATTCCCTCCGCCCCCTGTGCAATATACTTTCTGGCCTGATTCCGGTCATTTACCGTGTATACATACAGTCGGATTCCCTTTTTTTCAAAAATTTCTTCTGTTTCTTCAGACCAGTATTTCCAGTAAATGGTTGCCGCAGGGATTCCCTTTTCTTCACAGAAAGATGCAATATGCTCCAGATCCTCCGCAGAATATTCCTGCCACAGCGAATATACATAGGAAGGAAAAGAATAGATCATGGCAGTTCCGGGAAACATCGCCTCACTGTAGATTTCCGGAATGATCTGATCCAGTACACTCTCTGCTCCAGCTGCTCTTGCAATTTCCACGTAATCACAGTAATCCTCCAGTGTTCTCTGATAATTACGCAGAGAATACTGCTTGGAATCGATCATCACATAGGCATCCGGATGCTCTTTCAGAAGCAGGAAAAAATCTTCCAGTGTCATCGGTGTGTATGTTCCATATATCTTACTGTTCTTAAACTGTTTCTCTGTAAGAACTTTTTTCCCGCTGCCTTTCCACTGCCCCATGGACTCCTTCCAGTTGTGCCGGCATACCCACACTCCGTCTGATGTTCTGGAAAGATCCAGCTCAAAAAGCCGTACGCCTTGTTGGTACATGGCAAGAAATCCCTCTCTGGAATTCAGATAGTCTCTTCCGTCCAGCCCGCCCAATGCATGGGCTATGGTTCGGTGATCCGACCATGAAAACTTCGTTGTGCCGGCAGTGGCGGTTCCTGTCATTGCAAAACTTCCTCCTATAAGAAAGAAGGAAACAATCAGAATTTCTATTGTCAGTATAAAACGCCGCATCATCTTTTCACATCCGTGTACTCATATTTTGTACATTACCGATTGTACGCTAAAAAGGAATAATAATCAAGCCAGGATTTTCATATACATTTATTGGGAAATACAAAAAAGGACATCTGCATTTCTGCAAATGTCCTTTAAAATGGTCAGAAGTAAATTATACAAGCTCGATAAGAACTTCCATAGCTGCATCGCCTTTACGCTGACCGATCTTAACGATTCTTGTGTAACCACCGTTACGATCTGCGTATTTCGGAGCGATCTCGCTGAACATCTTGTCAACCATGTCAACTTCTTTTGTGTTTTTCTTTCTGCCAGCGCCCTTAGTAGGAACCTCTGTTACAGGATAGAAAACTTTCATCATCTCACGACGTGCATGAAGTCTGGAAGGAGCATCTTTTTTGATCTCTTTCTGAACTTCATCGTAAACTGTTTTCTTCTTGCCGTCTACGACTTCTTTTACACGTTTTCCGTCAGCATCTTTACGAGCAACTTTAGCTGTTACTGTAACAGTTTCGAAATTGTCTTTCTCACGTACAGCCATAGCGATAAGTCCCTCAGCGATCTTGCGGATCTCTTTAGCCTTAGCCTCTGTTGTCACGATTTTTCCGTGATGAAGAAGGTTTGTAACCTGATTTCTCAGGAGTGCTTTTCTCTGGTTAGATGTTCTGCTTAATTTTCTATATTTTGCCATTTTATTATCCTCCATCTGTGGGACACCAGGACATGCTTGTTCGGTCTTACTGCCCTGCTGCTGACACCCCACTCATTATTCTGTTTCCGGCGGTGTGCATGTCTTAAACGCATGCTGGTACCGGAACCTGTTATCCAGTTACGGTTCGCGACATTCACCGCGAACCGTCAACATTATTATTCCTCTGTAGGCTGGAGCTGAAGTCCCAGCTCTTTGAGTTTCGCAAGTACTTCCTCTAATGATTTGCGGCCCAGATTACGAACCTTCATCATATCGTCAGAAGTCTTGTTGCATAATTCTTCAACCGTATTGATACCGGCTCTCTTAAGGCAGTTGTAGGAACGAACAGAGAGCTCAAGCTCATCAATGCTCATCTCCAGAACCTTTTCCTTCTCATTGTCTTCTTTCTCGATCATAACCTCTGCGGTCTTAGCATTCTCGGAAAGATCAATGAACAGGCTTAAATGCTCGCTGAGAACCTTCGCTGCAAGGCTGACTGCCTCGTCCGGATCAAGTGTTCCATTGGTATATACATCCAGTGTAAGCTTGTCGAAGTCAGTTACCTGACCAACTCGTGTATTCTCGACGATCATGTTGACTCTGTCAACCGGAGTATAGATTGCATCAACTGCGATCACACCGATCGGCATGTCATCGGTTTTGCCTTTGTCTGCACTGATATAACCACGTCCCTTGGTAATAGTAAGTTCCATGGCCAGTCTGCAGTCTTTTCCGCCGTTCAGGGTTGCAATTACCTGATCCGGGTTCATGATCTCAATATCCTGATCTGCCTGGATATCAGCGGCTGTAACAACACCTTTGCCCTCACACTCGATGTATGCGGTCTTCGGCTCATTGTCACTGCTGTGATTCTTGATGGCAAGAGATTTCAGATTCATGATGATCTCGGTTACATCTTCCTTCACGCCCGGAATGGAGCTGAATTCATGAAGTACACCATCGATCTTCACCTGGCTTACTGCAGCTCCCGGAAGGGAGGACAGCATAATTCTTCTTAAAGAATTGCCAAGGGTAGTACCGTAACCTCTTTCAAGAGGCTCTACAACGAATCTTCCAAACTTCTTATCTTCGGATATTTCGGTAATTTCGATTTTTGGTTTATTGAAATCAAACACTATAAGGTTCCCTCCTTCTGGGTTAATCAACATTCGAGGGTATTACCAATTTTTATAACTGTAGACACAGTAAACAGTTACTAATTATTTAGAATACAGCTCGACGATAAGCATCTCGTTTACAGGAACATCGATCTGCTCTCTTGTAGGAAGCTCTTTAATTACACCCTTCAGGTTCTCCTGATCAGCGTCGATCCACTCCGGAACAAGTCTTCCACCTGTAACCTCAAGGATTCCTTTATATCTCTCAGAACCTTTGCTCTTCTCTCTGATCTCGATTGTATCGCCTGCTTTGCAGAGATAGGACGGAATGTTTACGCATTTTCCGTTAACAAGTACGTGCTTGTGATCTACGATCTGACGAGCCTCTCTTCTTGTTCTAGCGAATCCCATACGGAAAACGATGTTGTCAAGTCTGCTCTCAAGCATAACCATAAGGTTCTCACCTGTCTGGCCCTGCATTCTGTCGGCTTTCTTGTAGTAGTTACGGAAAGGTTTCTCAAGAACTCCGTAGATGAATTTTGCTTTCTGTTTCTCTTTTAACTGAAGTCCGTACTCAGATACTTTACGGTTTGCACGTTTTAACTGTCTTGTGGACTTTTTATCAATTCCTAAGTAGATCGGATCCAGGCCAAGGGATCTGCATCTTTTCAGAACAGGTACTCTATTTACTGCCATTTCAACTACCTCCTAATTAGACTCTTCTGCGTTTTGGTGGACGGCATCCGTTGTGAGGAACCGGAGTTACGTCACGAATGCTGGTTACTTCAAGTCCGCATGCCTGAAGCGCACGGATTGCTGCTTCACGGCCTGAGCCCGGGCCTTTTACCATAACGTCTACTGTTTTTAATCCATGAATTAAAGCAGCTTTTGTTGCAGTCTCTGCTGCCATCTGTGCTGCATAAGGGGTAGATTTCCTTGAACCTTTAAATCCAAGACCACCGGCACTTGCCCATGAAAGAGCGTTTCCTTCGTTATCTGTCAGTGTAACGATTGTATTGTTGAAGGAAGACTGAATGTGTGCCTGTCCGTGTTCAACGTTTTTCTTGACACGACGTTTTGTCGTTTTCTTTGTAACTTTTGCCATTTTAAAACTAACCTACACTTTCCTTTTTTTGAAATTTAGATTTATAGGAAGCTCGATTCACTAAATTCGAGTCATCGCCTGCGGCTCGCTCTCATTAAGTTCCTTCGAGCAAAACTCGCACTAAGTTCAAGCTGCGCCTGGCAGCTTGCTTTCACTAAGTGCTCTGTTTTTATTTCTTCTTGTTTGCAACTGTTCTCTTCGGTCCCTTGCGAGTTCTCGCATTTGTCTTAGTCTTCTGACCACGAACCGGGAGTCCTTTACGATGACGGATACCTCTGTAGCATCCGATCTCCTGCAGTCTCTTGATGTTAAGGGCGATTTCCCTTCTCAGATCACCTTCTACTGTCATTGTCTCATCAATAACAGCGCTCAGTCTCTTAACCTCGTCATCAGTCAGATCTCTGACACGTGTGTCAGGATTAACCTCTGCTTTAGCAAGAATTTTGTCTGCGCTTGGTCTACCAATTCCATAAATGTAGGTAAGACCGATTTCAATACGTTTCTCTCTTGGTAAGTCTACACCAGCTATACGAGCCATGTACTGTTTCCTCCATTTTCTGTTTCTGAAAGTCCTGCATATCGTATGTCACTTGCTCCCGCAAGGTGAAATGGGACATATCAACCTGCCGCTTTCTTTTCTAGTTTCCTAATTGGGGTGCCTCGGTAAAACACCCAGCTGTAATTGGCGAATCACAGCCTTTCCGAAATTGCGGTTCTTAACCGCTGTTGCCTCTCGGTATTAGGCAATACATGCTTATTATTCACTCAGTAGAACAACCCTTCCGGGTGTTTCATACTGCAGCCGCACGTTTCACAAACATTCCAAAGAAGTTCCGATATGGAAATCAACCCTGACGCTGTTTGTGCTTCGGGTTCTCACAGATGATTCTGATGGATCCCTTTCTTTTAATGACCTTGCACTTCTCGCAGATCGGCTTTACAGATGATCTTACTTTCACTGGAAATCCTCCTTCCGTAAATTAGTCTCATATCTGCAGTTTCACAGGCGCACTCATACACAGTATTTGCGCGCTTAAAATATATACTAACACCTGTTTTCCTGAAATGCAAGCAGAATTTTAAAAAATTTTTGATTTTTTTTGTTTTATTTCATCGGATTTGACTATTCTATTCTTTTTGCTGTCGTATTATAATGGAAGGCAGAGTTCGGACGAGTTTTTACATATTAATGAAGGAGTTTTATTTTATGAACAAAGAGAGATACCGTTTTCTGATCCACTATACCCTGTCTTTTATCGGAGGATATCTTGGTCTTTATGCTATTGTCTCCAGGGCAGATCTTTTTGGCAACGCACAGACGGCCAACCTTCTCGGTGTTGTGAGGGATCTTATAGGCAGGGATTTCCCGGATATGCTGCTGCGGGTGGGCGCACTTCTCATATATATGACTGCCGTGATCCTTACGGTGTGGATACCAGAGCATGTTTCCACGGATCTTCGTTTTATCAGTATCGGCATCGACATCTTTGCCATTCTGCTCCTTGGATTCCTTCCTTCCGGAATGTCTCCGGTTGTTGCCCTTTATCCGGTATTCTTTGCAATGCCTTTTCAGTGGTGTACTTTCAAGGCTCCAGGCGGATATAACAGTTCCACCATCTTTTCCACCAACAATCTGCGCCAGTTCACCACTGCTGTCACACAGTTCCTTATGAACAAAGATACCGCACAGAGGGATAAGGCGAAATTCTACGGAATGACACTACTGTCTTTCCATGCAGGTGCGGCTCTTTCTCTGATCCTTTATATGTACCGCGGACTGTCCGGTGTGTGGATCTGTCTGATCCCGGCTCTTTACGCTGTGTGGCTGATCAGCGCAGACCGAAATACTGCCGTGGATGCCCCAGCTGTTTCCCGAAGCACAGCTTCTTCCGGCAGCAGCCTCAGGAATCTTTCCTATAAGAAAAAAGAGGCCTGACTTTATTTTAGCTTTGATAAAATAAGAGGAAATGTGATCTGTTTTTACACTGTCACATTTCCTTTTTTGTTTACGCATAAGCCCCTCTGGCGCTTACAGCTTATATGCGTTCGAAATCCAGTATCATGATTTTGAATGGCCGCAAATTGATTTCATCTATATTTCTCATACTATCCTCATAACATATCAATATGCCCCGTAACTTGTTTAAACATTCCACGGTATTTGCATTGCGCTTACCGGGAAAATCTTTTATAATTATTCCAGAAATCATAAATCCTGCTATATATTTTTGACCGAACATGAATGGAGAATTGAAATGCCCAAAAGTATTTACGAAGATATCTATAAAGATCTGAAAATGAAAATAGAGGACAACACCTTTGCCTATCAGGAACTTCTGCCTTCCGAAAACACTCTGATCCAGACTTACGGCTGCTCCCGCAATACCCTGCGACGTGCGGTCAGTCTTCTTGTCAGTGACGGCTATGTACAGACCATGCAGGGAAAAGGTGTCCGCAATATCTACCGTCCAAACGAGAAGACTGCTTTCACCATCGGAGAGATCGAAACCTTCAAGGAATCTGCTGCAAGGAACGGTCAGAATGCCCATACGGAGGTAGCTCTTTTTACAGAACTCTCTATCAGTGAAAAACAGGCTGCTTATACCGGATTTCCTGTTGGTGCTGAAGTTTATTACATTCAGCGTATCCATTATCTGGAAGATGTCCCGCTGATCATCAACCACAATTATTTTCTGAAGGAATCTGTCCCCGGCCTTACTGCCGAAATTGCCAGGCATTCCATCTATGAATATCTGGAGCAGGAACTTCATATGACCATTGTCAACAGCAAACGTGTCATGACTGTGGAAAAAGTTACGGAGATCGATGAAAAATATCTTCATCTGAATGTGAAGGATTATAACTGCGTGGCTGTTGTATCCAGCCAGACTTACAACAGTGACGGGATTATGTTTGAATATACCCAGTCCCGGCACAGACCGGATCACTTCCGTTTTTATGACAATGCCCTTCGCCGGTGATCCATAGTTCCTTCTTTCCGGGAACTGTGTTATACTGAAATAATCAAATGGAGAGGAAATTTTATTCTTATGAAAAAGCGAGAATCTTTTAACAGCCGCTGGGGGTTCATCCTTGCCTGTATCGGGTCTGCGGTTGGAATGGGGAATATCTGGATGTTTCCTACCAGAGTTTCCCTGTATGGAGGGGGATCGTTCCTGATCCCGTATTTTATTTTTGTGGCACTGATCGGATTTACGGGGGTGATCGGTGAGATGAGTTTCGGGCGTGGGACACGTTCCGGCCCTATTGATGCCTTTGGCCTTGCCTGCGAGACAAACGGCAGACGGAAACTGGGGGAAACTCTTGGATGGATCCCGGTTGCCGGTGCCCTTGCCATGGCTATCGGTTACACGGTTGTCATGGGCTGGATCTTCCGGTACATGATCGGAACGTTTTCAGGCTCCACCCTGGCACCTGCAGATATTGAATCCTTTGGTGCTAAATTCGGAGGCATGGCTTCTGCCTGGGGAAATAATCTCTGGCAGCTGGCTGCTCTTGTGATCTGCATGTTTATTCTGATGTACGGAGTAGGAAGCGGAATCGAAAAAGCAAACAAGATCATGATGCCGATCTTTTTCGTACTGTTTGTGATCCTTTGCATCTATGTTGCTTTTCAGCCTGGCTCTGCTGCCGGATACCGCTACATCTTCCGTGTGGAGCCAGAAGTGCTGGCAAAACCTTCCACCTGGATCTTTGCACTTGGACAGGCATTTTTCTCCCTGTCTGTTGCAGGTAACGGAACTTTGATCTATGGTTCCTACCTTCCGGACAGTGAAGATATCCCGGCTTCTGCCGCCAGAGTTGCACTTTTTGATACGCTGGCCGCCATGCTTGCTGCTCTTGTGATCATCCCGGCTATGGCAACTACCGGCGCCAAGCTTGACCAGGGAGGTCCCGGACTTCTTTTCATCTACCTTCCTCACCTGATCAAAACCATGCCCGGCGGACGGATCATCGCCATTATCTTCTTCGTAGCCGTTTTCCTTGCAGGCATGACTTCCCTTATGAACCTTTATGAGGCCCCCATCGCCACGGTTCAGGAAAAAACAGGCCTTGGCCGTATCCCTTCCTGTATGGTGATCGCAGCTATCGGAGTGGTGGTTTCTCTTCTGATTCAGGGCATCGTCTCTGACTGGATGGATGTGCTTTCCATCTATATCTGTCCTCTTGGGGCAGGACTTGCAGGGATCATGTTCTTCTGGGTATTTGGCAAAAAATATGTGGAGAACCAGATCAACAAAGGCCGCGAAAAACCATTTACGAAATATTTTTACCCGGTGTGTAAATATCTTTATATTCCGGTATGCTTCCTGGTGCTGATCCTTGGTATCGTGCTTGGCGGTATCGGATGATAAAACGCTGAAATTTACAGAATGGACTACATAAAAGAATCCCGCAGAAACGGTTTTAAACGTTTCCACGGGATTCTTTTCATTTATATTTTTTGCAAAAGGGATGTTCTTTTTTAGAGGGTATCTGGTTTCTCCACTTCATAATCAGACCAGGAGGCAACGGTATCGCTGCCTGAAGTATCTGCGGTGCAGTATACTGCCGGTGATCCTACACCGTTGGATGCGTAAGTTCCGCCGTCTACTACCATGGTTCCGCCGCCACGGTCACTTCGGATGGCTGCTGCAGATTCTCCGTCTGTCTCCACATTCAGATCCCAGGCGTATAATTTACCGCCACCAGCTGCATGGATTCCACCGGAAGTATCCTGTATTGTCTTGATGGTGGTATCTGCCGCATAAACAGTTCCGTCGCCGTAGGCAAAAAGTCCTGCTCCACCGGCTGCGTCAGTGGTTACAGTTCCGCCTTTTACATAGGCATTTCCGTCTGTTGCAAGAAGTGCTGCTCCTACGCCGTAAAAACTGGAGTTGTCGCCGCCTGTGCTGTCGGACGAATTTCTTGTGATATTTACATTATCGAAAGTTACATTGGCTCCTGAGGAAACAAGTGCCGCATTCTCGTCTGTTCCTGTAGATTCCAGGGATGTATCGGATACCTCTGTATCAGAATCGTACGTATTGGCTGCATCATAGCTGTCTACTCCCTGGGACTGTCCACCAGGTGCTCCACCAGGACCTCCCTGACCGCCGCCCATGTCTGAGCTCTGTACTTTAATAGTAAGGGCGTTTCCATCATCGTCTGTGGTGATGGCTACGATGTCACCTTCCTGGATGTCGGAGAGTTCGATGTTTTCACTCTGGGAATTATTGCCGTCCGGCGCACCGCCCTGGTCACCGCCTGGGGCTCCACCATTTCCGCCCATTTCTTTCATCGTTCCAACTGCGATGGTGATCTTTCCGTCTTCCACAGATTTCACTTCACCGTAGGTCACATCTTCCTCATCAGAATCCTCTTTATCCACATCTGCACTGCTGTCACTATCATCTGTGCTTTCTGCACTCTCTACTGTTGTATCTTCTGTTTCTTTATTCTCTGAACTTTCCGCTGTATTCGTTGTTGTCTCTGTTGTCGCTGCCCCGCATGCAGTAACAGATGTAGCTGCCATCATAACTCCCAAGATCGCTGCAAGATATTTTTTCTTCATATGAACACCTCTCTTTTTTGTATGCTCATACTATATCAGCAAAATCTGTTCATTTTATGTTTAAAGCGTGAAAAAAATGTGAGTGATAAACTCCACTTCAGATTCTTTTTCTGCAGAAAAGGCCTAAAAAAGACCTGGCAGCTTAACGCCACCAGGTCATCTTTTACAATATTTCTTATTTATCTCTCCAGATGATTCTTCCCTTGGAAAGATCATACGGAGAAAGTTCGATCGTTACTTTATCTCCCGGGAGAATACGGATGAAGTTCATACGGAGCTTACCGCTGATATGGGCAAGTACCACATGTTTGTTTTCCAGTTCTACTTTAAACATCGCGTTAGGCAGTTTCTCCAGAACAGTGCCTTCTACTTCGATCACATCTGCTTTTGACATTTTTTACCTCCTATGTCATGACAACAATTGCTGCTTACAGATTCGTAAGCGTCAGAATCTCTGGTTCCCCATCGGTGATGAGGATCGTATTTTCATAATGTGCGGAAAGTGAACCATCCATGGTTACTACTGTCCACTCATCGTCCAGCCATGCCACGTCCGCACGACCAAGGTTGATCATGGGCTCGACGGCCAGGGTCATTCCCGGAAGGAGCTTGATGCCCCTGCGCTTCTGCGGGAAGTTTGGAATCTGTGGATCCTCATGAAGATGAGTTCCGATTCCATGTCCTACAAGGTCACGTACAATACCGTAACGGTATTTCGCTGCGTGGGCTCCAATGGCTTTGGAAATATCATTTAAATGATTTCCGGCTTTTGCCATTTTCAGTCCTTCAAAAAAGCACTCTCTTGTAACTTTAATGAGCTGCTGTGCTTCTTTGGATACTTCACCTACCGCATAGGTACGTGCTGCGTCAGAATGGTAGCCCTTGTAAATCAGGCCGGCGTCGATCTTAACCAGATCCCCGTCCTGGATAATCTTCTCTTCGGATGGAATTCCATGCACAACCTCGTCATTCAGGCTGATACAGAAAGAAGCCGGAAAACCTCCGTAATTCAGAAAGTTCGGAATACAGCCCATAGACCGGATCATTTCTTCACCGATCTTATCAATCTCCTTGGTGCTGACACCTGGTTTGATGTAAGGGATCAAACCATCGTGCACCTTCTCAAGAAGATGGCCGGATTCTCTCATAAGTTCTATTTCATGCTGTGTCTTAATTGTTACGGACATTCTTATTCTCCTAAGATGTCAACGATCTCCTGGAATACCTCATTCAGGTCCCTGGTTCCGTCTACCGTCTTCAAAACACCCTGTGTGGTGTAATAGTCAATCAATGGCTGTGTCTGCTCATGATAAACATTCAGACGTTTCTGGACTGTCTCCGGCTTGTCATCGTCACGGAGTACAAGCTTGTCACCACAGGTATCGCAGACACCTTCTGTCTTCGGTGCTGCAAATACAACGTGATAAGTTGCACCACATTTCACACATGCACGGCGTCCGCCCATACGTTTCACGATGTTCTCATCCGGCACATCCACATCGATTGCATAGTCAATTTTGCTTCCAAGTTTATTCAGAGCTTCTGTCAGACATTCTGCCTGCGGAATTGTTCTTGGAAAACCATCCAGAACATAACCTTCTCTTGCGTCATCCTGCTGGATTCTGTCAACAACAAGGTCACAGGTCAGTTCATCCGGAACGAGAAGTCCCTGATCCATGTAAGTTTTTGCTTTTTTTCCAAGCTCAGTACCGTTCTTGATGTTGGCACGGAAAATATCTCCTGTGGAGATATGCGGAATTCCATATTTCGCCGCAATTTTCTTAGCCTGAGTACCTTTGCCTGCCCCCGGTGCACCCAACATAATAATTCTCATAGCATACCCTCCATTTTCCTGTTTTCTGCCTGATTTTCAGACAGTCCTGTTTACAAATCAAGGCTGCGACACTTTCGCACCGCAACCTTCATTTTCAATTAGTTCAGGAAGCCTTTGTAATTACGTACAAGCAGCTGTGATTCCACCTGCTTAACGGTCTCCAGGATAACACCTACGATGATGATGATAGATGTACCGCCGAAGGAAACATTCGCACCGAACACACCGTTGAAGAAGAACGGGATTACGGCCACGATAACAAGACCTACTGCACCTATAAATATAATATAATTCAGGATTTTAGTCAAATAATCTGAAGTCGGTTTTCCCGGACGGATGCCTGGGATAAAACCGCCCTGCTTTTTGATATTATCGGCTACTTCCAACGGATTAAAGGTAATGGATGTATAGAAGTATGCGAAGAATACGCAAAGTACCACATACAGGATCAGACCCCAGCTGTACTGGATCTGACTTGGATTACACCAGTTATTGGAGGAAAGTCCTCTTAAGATCTCACTTCCAATGCCTGTTCCGTTTCCTTTGCCAGCGAACTGTGCAATAATTGACGGGAAAGACATAATGGAGGAAGCAAAAATAACCGGGATAACGCCGGCAGTATTTACTTTAAGCGGGATGTTTGTGGACTGACCGCCCATCATTTTACGTCCAACCATCTTCTTGGAATACTGAACCGGAATTCTTCTCTCTGCTCCGTTGAGGATAAGTACGAGCACTACAACAACCAGGATGATCACAGCAATGATGCAGGCTGCAAGCATTCCTTTTGCAATTGTTTTGCCCTTGACGAAGTTCTCATAAAGAAGGGATATATCGCTCGGGATTCTGGACACGATATTGATAGTCAGGACGATGGAAATACCATTTCCAATGCCCTTCTCTGTAATACGCTCGCCCAGCCACATAAGCATTGCGGAACCCGCTGTTAAACTTGCAACAACCACGATTCCCTTAAGGAAATTCATGTTCGGGATCATACCCTGACGTCCGAATCCGATTGCCATGGCAACAGACTCAAACAGAGCAAGACCGACCGTTACATAACGTGTGATTGCTGTAAGCTTTTTTCTTCCTTCTTCTCCGTCACGCTGCATCTCTTCCAATGCCGGAATAGCAATGGTAAGAAGCTGAATGATAATGGAAGAAGTAATGTAAGGTGTGATGTTCAATGCAAAAATTGACATCTGAGTAAAGGAACCGCCGGTGAACGCATCAAAGAAATTGAATGCGTCACCGGTATTAGATTCAAACCACTGCTTAAAGAAGTCACTGTCGACTCCCGGTACAGGAAGCTGGGATCCAATTCTGATCACGAATATCATCCAGATCAGATAGAGAAGTTTCCTTCTCATTTCCTTTACTTTGAAAACACTCTTAAGAGTCTCAAACATTAGATCACCTCTACTGTACCACCAGCAGCTTCAATTTTTGTTTTTGCAGTCTCGCTGACAGCGTTTACTTTAACATTGAGTTTTTTTGTAAGCTCGCCGTTTCCAAGAATCTTAACACCATCACCAGCCTTGGAGATTGCACCGCTTGCAAGTAAGCTGTCAACTGTAACCTCTGCGCCATCCTCAAAACGATTGAGAACGTCTACATTGATTGCGATAATTTCTTTAGAGTTTCTGTTAGTGAAACCTCTCTTAGGAAGACGTCTGTATAAAGGCATCTGACCTCCCTCGAATCCCGGTTTCTTGTGTCCGGAACGAGCAAGCTGTCCTTTATGTCCTTTACCAGCAGTTTTGCCGTTTCCTGAACCATGTCCACGGCCTCTTCTGAAGTTATCGCTATGCTTGGAACCCTCTGCGGGTCTTAAGTTTGATAATTCCATTCTGGCACCTCCTTAATCTTCTACTTTTACCAGGTGCTGCACCTGCTGAATCATTCCTCTAGTTGCAGCGTTGTCTGGCATCTCAACTGTTTTATGCATCTTTGTAAGACCCATAGCTTTTACAGTCTTTTTGTGCTTCGGTACTGCACCGATTGGAGATTTTACCAGTGTAACCTTGATTGTATCTGCCATTTCCATTTCCTCCTTAACCCAGAATCTCATCTACAGATTTTCCGCGGAGCTTTGCAACCTCTTCCGGAGTCTTTAACTGGCTCAGGCCTGCGATTGTTGCCAGAACTACGTTCTGTTTATTTCTGGAACCCATACATTTTGTACGGATGTTTTTGATACCAGCAAGCTCGATTACGGCACGTGCCGGGCCACCGGCGATAACTCCAGTACCTTCCGGAGCTCTCTTCAGAAGCATCTCAGCGCTTCCGAATTTTCCGATGAAGTCATGTGTAATGGAATTGTTCTCGTCTCTTGCAACAGTAACAAGTTTCTTCATAGCGTCCTCTTTACCTTTGCGGATCGCCTCCGGAATTTCTGCTGCTTTTCCTAAACCTGCACCAACGTGTCCATTGCCGTCACCTACAACAACTAAAGCTGTGAAACGGAAGTTACGACCACCTTTAACAACCTTGGTAACACGCTTGATTGATACTACTTTATCTTCTAACTCTAACTGACTAGCATCAATAAGATTACGTTTCATGTGTTCTTTTCCTCCTCTTAGAATTTCAGTCCAGCTTCTCTTGCTGCATCTGCCAGTGCTTTAACTTTTCCGTGGTAGATATATCCACCTCTGTCGAAAACAACGCTCTCGATACCAGCCTCAACAGCTTTTTTACCGATTACTGTTCCGACTTTTGCTGCAGCCTGTACATCGTCAGTGTTCTCAAGCTCTGCTTTTACGTCCTTCTGGAGAGTAGAAGCGGATACTAAAGTTTTACCAACTGTGTCATCAATAATCTGTGCATAGATGTGCTTGTTGGAACGAAATACTGCCAGACGAGGAGTAGTTGCAGTTCCGTTTAAATGATGACGTAATCTTCTATGCTTCTTTTCGCGAATTTCGCTTCTGGATGCTTTGTTAATCATATTCTCACTCTCCTTAATTATTTCTTACCGGTCTTACCGACTTTACGTCTGATAACTTCGTCAACGTACTTGATTCCCTTGCCCTTGTATGGCTCAGGTCTTCTCTTGTCTCTGATCTCAGCTGCGTACTGGCCAACTTTTTCTTTGCTGATACCAGATACGATGATCTTGTTTCCATCAACTGTGGACTCAAGACCTTCTGGATCTTCCATCTCTACCGGGTGAGAATATCCGAGGTTAAGTACAAGTTTCTTGCCCTGCTTAGCAGCTCTGTAACCAACACCGTTAACCTCAAGCTCTTTTTTGTATCCTTCGCTTACACCAACAACCATGTTGTGGATAAGGCTTCTTGTTAAGCCGTGAAGGGCTTTGATTCTCTTTAAGTCGTTCGGTCTTGTTACAACTACATGACCGTCTTCAACTTTGATCTCTAACTCTGTCGGGAGTGCTCTCTCAAGTGTTCCCTTAGGTCCTTTTACTGTTACAACGTTTCCATCTGCGACTGTAACCTCAACGCCAGCTGGAATTGCAACCGGAAGTCTTCCGATTCGTGACATAAATTTGTCCTCCTTACTTAGATTGTCGGAGAGGGCCCTCGCCCTCTCTGTTTTCAGTTTAAAAGCTATATGACTGCCCTGTATGGACTACCATACAAATGCAAGTACCTCGCCACCAACCTGAAGCTTACGAGCCTCTTTGTCAGTGATAACGCCTTTGTTTGTGGAAAGGATTGCGATACCAAGTCCGCCAAGAACCTTCGGAAGCTCATCCTTGCCTGCGTATACACGAAGACCTGGTTTGGAGATTCTCTTAAGTCCTGTGATGATCTTCTGGTTTTTGTCCTCACCGTATTTCAGTGTGATGTGAAGAGTTTTAACAACTCCATCCTCAACCAGATCATATTTTGCGATGTATCCCTCATCTACAAGGATGTTTGCGATAGCAATTTTCATCTTGGATGCCGGTACGTCTACAGTGTCATGTTTTGCAGTGTTTGCGTTACGGATTCTTGTAAGCATATCTGCGATCGGATCGCTCATTGTCATGTAAGTTTCCTCCTCTTTCTTCAGACTTTACATGTCGTGTGAATATTATTTAAATGATTAAAAAGTTGCTTTCGCCTCGGCCTACCAGGAAGCTTTCTTAACACCCGGGATCTGACCTTTGTATGCCAGCTCACGGAAGCAGATTCTGCAAATTCCGTATTTTCTCAGGTATGCATGTGGACGGCCACAGATTCTGCAGCGAGTATACTCTCTTGTGGAGAATTTAGCTTTACGCTGCTGTTTAATTTTCATTGCTGTCTTAGCCATGAATCTTTTCCTCCTATTTAGCAAATGGCATGTTGAATAATGTCAGTAATTCGCGTGCCTCTTCATCTGTTTTAGCAGTTGTAACGAAGATAACGTCCATTCCTCTTACTTTATCAACCTTATCGTACTCAACCTCTGGGAAGATCAGCTGCTCTTTGATACCAAGAGCATAGTTTCCTCTGCCATCGAATGCGTTCGGGTTAACACCACGGAAGTCACGTACACGTGGAAGAGCAAGGTTGATAAGACGATCAGCGAACTCATACATCTTCTCGCCTCTTAAGGTAACTTTACATCCGATCGGCATACCCTCTCTGATTTTGAAGTTAGCGACAGATTTTTTCGCTTTTGTAGCGATTGCTTTCTGTCCTGTAACAAGTTCCATATCTGCGATTGCAGCGTCAAGAAGTTTAGCGTTCTCTTTTGCCTCGCCAACACCCATGTTAACAACGATTTTCTCGAGTTTTGGCACTTCCATTACGTTTTTGTATCCGAATTTCTTGGTCATGGCATCCATGATCTCGTTCTTGTAAAGATCTTTTAATCTACTCACCTTTATATGCCTCCTCTCTTAATTAATCGATTGTCTTTCCTGTTGCCTTTGCAACACGAACTTTTTTGTCTCCATCCATCTTGAATCCAACTCTTGTAGCTTTTCCGTCTACAACGAGCATTACGTTGGAGATGTGAAGCGGAGCTTCTTTTGTCACGATTCCACCGTTCTGATTAGCTGCGGACGGTTTAGCGTGCTTTGTAACCATGTTTACGTTCTCAACAACTACTGTGTTGTCTTTTACGTTAACTGCAAGAACTTTTCCGTCCTTACCTTTATCTTTTCCAGCGATAACTTTTACAGTATCACCTTTTTTAATTTTCATAGCTGACATTCGGCACCCTCCTATAATACTTCCGGAGCTAAGGAAACGATCTTCATGAATTTCTTCTCACGAAGCTCTCTGGCAACTGGTCCAAAGATACGAGTTCCTCTCGGAGTTAAGTCATCCTTGATAATTACGGCAGCATTTTCATCGAAACGGATGTAAGATCCGTCTTTACGACGAGCGCCTTTTTTAGTTCTAACAACTACAGCTTTAACAACGTCACCTTTTTTAACAACGCCGCCTGGTGTTGCATCTTTAACCGTAGCAACGATTGTGTCACCGATGTTTGCATATCTTCTTGTAGAGCCGCCCATAACACGAATACAAAGGATTTCTTTTGCACCAGTGTTGTCGGCAACTTTCAGTCTAGTTTCCTGCTGAATCATACTGGTTTCCTCCTTATTTAGCTTTCTCTACGATCTCAACCAGTCTCCATCTCTTGTCTTTGGACAGCGGTCTGGTCTCCATTACCTTAACGGTATCTCCGATGTTGCACTCATTGTTCTCATCATGAGCTTTTAATTTATATGTTCTCTTCACGATTTTCTTGTAAAGAGGATGTTTTACATGGTCTTCAATTGCAACTACGATGGTCTTATCCATTTTGTCGCTGACAACCTTACCCACGCGGGTTTTTCTCAGATTTCTTTCCACAATTTATGTCCTCCTGTCCTATTTGGAAGCGTTTGCCTGCTCAGTGATTACTGTCTGGATTCTGGCAATATTTTTGCGAACCTCTTTGATTCGTCCTGTATTGTCTAACTGGTTTGTTGCATTCTGAAATCTCAGATTGAAAAGCTCTTTTTTAGCAGCTACTAATTCTTCATTCAGTTCTGCAACTGACTTTGCTTTTAAATCTTCCACGAACTTATTAATTTTCACTGTTATCACCGCCTTCTAAGTCTGCACGAGAAACGATTTTACATTTACATGGTAACTTGTGCATTGCAAGACGTAATGCTTCACGGGCAACCTCTTCGGACACGCCTGCAATCTCAAACATAACACGACCTGGTTTTACTACTGCTACCCAGTACTCCAGAGCGCCTTTTCCGGAACCCATTCGAGTCTCAGCTGGTTTAGCTGTTACCGGTTTATCCGGGAAAATCTTAATCCAAACTTTACCGCCACGTTTGATGTAACGGGTCATAGCAACACGGGCTGCCTCGATCTGATTAGATCTGATCCAGCACGGCTCAGTAGCAACAAGACCGAAATCACCATAGTTGATAGCATTGCCTCTAAGGGCTTTTCCTCTCATGGAGCCACGGAATTGTTTACGACGTTTTACTCTTTTTGGCATTAACATTATTTATCGCTCCCTTCCTTAGTTCCTTTTGTCGGAAGAATCTCACCATTGTAGATCCATGCCTTAACACCAACTTTACCGTATGTGGTGTCTGCTTCCGCAAAGCCATAATCGATATCTGCACGAAGTGTCTGAAGCGGGATTGTTCCCTCGCTGTAGAACTCTGTACGAGCCATATCAGCTCCGCCGAGACGTCCGGATACGGAAGTCTTGATTCCCTTAGCGCCAGCCTTCATTGTTCTCTGCATTGTGGACTTCATAGCACGTCTGAAAGAAATACGGTTCTCAAGCTGAAGAGCAATGTTCTCAGCAACCAGCTGTGCGTCTTTGTCCGGTCTCTTTACTTCTTTAATGTCAACGATAAGCTTCTTATCTGTGTATTTCTGAAGCTCAGATTTAACTTTCTCGATCTCTGCGCCGCCCTTACCGATTACGATACCAGGTTTTGCTGTGTAGATGATGATCTTAACTCTGTCAGATGCTCTCTCGATCTCGATCTTGGAAACACCTGCGCTGTATAATTTCTTTTTAAGGAATGTTCTGATGTTGTAGTCTTCTACCAGGTAGTCAGCAAATTTGTCTTCTGCATACCATCTGGAATCCCAATCCTTGATAACTCCGACTCTAAGGCCATGCGGATTAACTTTCTGTCCCATGCTTTTCCTCCTTACCTTTCATCAAGCACAACAGTGATATGGCTTGTTCTCTTCTCGATTCTGTAAGCTCTACCCTGTGCTCTCGGCTGAATTCTCTTCATTGTAGGTCCCTTATCTGCATAGCATGCTGCAACATAAAGGTTGTCTGCGTTCATTCCGTTGTTGTTCTCAGCGTTTGCTACTGCTGACTCAAGCAGTTTTTTGATCACGCTGGAAGCGTATCTCGGATTGTATGTCAGGATACCAAGTGCTGTCTGTACATCTTTGCCACGGATTGCATCTAATACGTAGCAGGCTTTCTGAACAGAAATTCTTGCATAAGATAACTTTGCAGACGGCCTTGTCTCTCTATTATTCTCATTTCTGGCTCTCTTTATCTGGCTTCTATGTCCTTTTGCCATCTTAAAGTGCCTCCTTTCCTAAATTCGATATCTGAGTTATCTGCCAGCTGTCTTAATCTGACAGCGGGCAGTTATAAATCTGATGACTAGCGTACTCCGGACTTCTTCTCGTCTTTTCCGTGTCCTCTGTAAGTTCTTGTTGCAACGAACTCACCAAGTTTGTGTCCTACCATATCCTCTGTGATATATACCGGCACATGTTTTCTTCCGTCATGAACAGCGATTGTGTGTCCTACGAAAGACGGGAAGATTGTGGAACGGCGAGACCAAGTTTTGATTACGGATTTATCATTTGCAGCGTTAAGAGCGTCTACTTTTTTAAGTAAGCTCTGGTCTGCAAAAGGTCCTTTTTTCAGTGAACGAGACATGCTTTCTCCTCCTTATTATTTCGATAATGCTTTTCCATCGCGTCTTCTTACGATGTACTTGTTGGACTGTTTGTTTTTCTTTCTGGTCTTCAGGCCGAGAGCAGGTTTGCCCCACGGTGTGCAAGGACCTGGGCGTCCGATACCGGTCTTACCTTCACCACCACCATGTGGATGGTCATTCGGGTTCATTACGGAACCACGAACTGTAGGTCTGATACCCATGTTACGTTTACGTCCGGCTTTACCGATGTTAATAAGGTTGTGATCTCCGTTTCCGATTACACCAACAGTTGCGCGGCATACGATCGGAACCATTCTCATCTCACCGGAAGGAAGACGAAGTGTTGCATACTTTCCTTCTTTAGCCATGAGCTGTGCGCCGTTTCCTGCAGAACGAACCATCTGTCCGCCTTTTCCAGGATGAAGCTCAATGTTGTGAACCATAGTACCAACCGGGATAAGCTCCAGCGGGAGGCAGTTTCCAACACGAACCTCAGCTTCCGGACCATTGTAAACCTTCTGGCCTACTTTAAGTCCCTCTGGAGCGAGGATGTAAGCTTTCTCGCCATCTGCGTAGCAGATAAGAGCGATGTTAGCTGTTCTGTTCGGATCGTACTCGATTGTTTTAACTGTTGCAGGGATTCCATCTTTTCTTCTCTTGAAGTCGATGATTCTGTATTTTCTTCTGCTTCCGCCACCCTGATGTCTTACAGTGATTTTACCCTGATTGTTACGTCCGGCGTTCTTCTTAAGGGAAGTAACGAGGGATTTCTCTGGTTTTGCAGCTGTAATCTCAGAGAAGTCGGAACCAGTCATATGTCTTCTTGACGGTGTATATGGGTTATAGCTTTTGATTCCCATGATGTTTCTCCTTTCGAATTTGTTCTCGTGCTTTCGTGCACATATTCGGACTTAGCTGTTAATTAAAGTCCTTCGAAGATCTCGATATCTTTGCTCTCTTCTGTAAGAGCTACGATAGCTTTTTTGGTCTTAGCAGTTTTTCCAACTACCATTCCACGGCGTTTTTTCTTTCCATCGTTGTTGATGGTGTTTACGCTTTTAACTTTTGTTCCCTCGAACATCTTCTCAACAGCCTCTTTGATCTGAGTCTTGTTTGCTTCTGGATGTACAAGGAATGTATATTTTTTCTCACCCATGGCGTTCATGGATTTCTCTGTGATAACCGGACGGATGATTACGTCATAGTACTGAATACTTGCCATTATGCGTATACCTCCTCGATAGATGCAACGGCATCCTTTGTAACAACTACGGTGTTGTGTTTCATAACATCGTATGTGTTGATTGTAGCCGGTGTTGCAGTTTCCACGTCAGCGATGTTTCTTGCAGAAAGAATTACGTTCTGATCGTTATCAGCTGTGATTACAAGAGCTTTCTCTGCTTTCAGGTTTGTAAGAACCTTCTGCATCTCTTTTGTCTTAACCTCAGCAAGTGCAAGGCTGTCAACAACAACAAGTTTATTATCCTGAACCTTGGATGTCAGAGCGGATTTAAGAGCTGCTCTTCTTTCCTTTTTGTTCATTTTTACTTCATAGTCTCTCGGAACCGGAGCGAATACAACACCGCCGCCTGTCCACTGTGGTGCACGGATGGAACCCTGTCTTGCATGACCTGTTCCTTTCTGTCTCCACGGTTTTCTTCCGCCGCCTCTTACCTCAGAACGAGTTTTCGCTTTCTGAGTTCCCTGACGGTTATTTGCAAGCTGACGAACAACTGCAAGATGAACGAGATGCTCGTTGATCTCAACGCCGAATACTGCGTCATTCAGCTCCATTGTGCCAACTTCATTGCCTTCCATATTATAAACAGTTACATTAGCCATTCTGATGCTCCTCCTTTCCTATTATAAGGACTTTACTGTCTCTTTGATTGTAACCAAAGATTTCTTAGGTCCTGGAACAGCACCTTTAACTAACAGTAAGTTATTCTCTGTATCTACACGTACGATCTCAAGATTCTGAACAGTTACCTGAACATGTCCCATGTGACCTGGCATATGTTTTCCTTTGAAAACCTTGCTCGGATCGGAGCAAGCGCCGTTGGAACCTGCATGACGATGATATTTAGAACCGTGAGCCATAGGTCCTCTGGACTGGCCATGTCTCTTGATGGCGCCCTGGAAGCCTTTACCTTTGGAGATTGCAGTAGCATCGATGTGATCTCCTGCTGCAAAGATGTCAGCCTTGATTTCCTGTCCAACCTCATACTCGCCGGCATTGTCAAATCTGAACTCTTTTACAAATCTTTTTACAGCTACACCAGCTTTATCAAAGTGGCCTTTCTCCGGTTTGTTGACCAGTTTCTCTCTGATCTCGCCGAAGCCAACCTGAACTGATGTGTATCCATCGTTCTCCTCAGTTTTAACCTGAGTTACAACGCAAGGACCTGCCTGTAAAACAGTTACCGGAATTAACATTCCATCTTCATTGAAGATCTGAGTCATTCCGACTTTAGTAGCTAAAATAGCTTTCTTCATTTCTTTCTTCCTCCTTATAGCGGATTACCATTCGGTAATCATATAGTTAATGTCAAATGACATTATTAGCGGTTTTTCATCTTGATATCGATGTGAACACCAGCCGGCATTTCCAGTCTGGAAAGTGCATCTACTGTTTTCTGAGTTGGTGTCAGGATATCGATAAGTCTCTTATGAGTTCTCTGCTCAAACTGCTCTCTGGAATCTTTGTATTTATGAACAGCTCTTAAGATTGTAACAACCTCTTTCTTAGTAGGAAGCGGAACCGGTCCACTTACCATTGCTCCGTTCTTCTTTACTGTCTCGATGATCTTTGCTGCAGATGCATCAACGAGCTGATGATCATATGCCTTTAATGTGATTCTCATTACCTGATTTGCCATAAAAAAAGTCTCCTCCTATTCGTACTTATATAGCAGTACGACAAGCGGCGACTGTACACATCTCCGTGTGTGTCATGGTATATTTGCACACACGCCCATCCCAAGATGGTTATTGAACTTTGTACAGTGACTTGTCGTCAGTTTCCTAACTTGACATTCGCTCCACGGAAAACCTACCAATGTGGTAGCAACCTCGCGCTTCATAGCTATCAATGTCACAGCAAGGATTAGTATATACGATGATCTTTAAGAATGCAAGTGTTTTTTTTAATTTTTTTTAATTTTTTTAAAAAAGAAAAAAACGGCTCATTTCTGAACCGTTTCTTTCTTATATAATAGGTAGTTATTTATTCTTCCATATCGTCTGCTTCACCGCTGATGATATCTGAGTAATCGAACAATGTCACGTTTGTGATATCATCTTTTACGATATCCGGTGCATCACCGGCCTTCTTCACACGGTTTGCCAGCTGTGCTGCGGAAAGAGACGGCATTGCAAGACTTCCGATTGTAACCGGTTTCTCTTCCTCCTCCCCTGCTTCTACAGCTCTTCTTGGCTGCGGACGGGCTGCTTTCGGTTCCGGCTGCCTTCTCTGTATTCTTTCTGCTGCCGGAGCTTCCTCCAGGTCTTCTGAGGTAGCTGCCGCAATCTCTTTCTTCAGTTCCTCATGTGCTTCACTGGCTGCTGTCTGTGCTGTACGCGCCATTGCGGAAGCTTTTCTTCCAGCAGGACGTTCCGTAACATCCTCCTCATCAATCTCATCTACAAAGCCACCGGTACGTACTTTTCGTTTCTCCGCTTTTTTGCTTTTACGTTCACGCGCTTTCTCTTCCTGAAGGATTTCTTTTTCTTCTTCCTTCATTCTTCTGGCACGTTCTTTTTCTTCCCGTTTCAGTTCTTTTTTTGATTTTACATATCCGGGTTCCGGATCATCCATGTCATCCTGCACATCCTCCGGCTCTTTTTTCCAGAGTTCCGCAATCACATAAAGAATAATCAAAAACAGAACAACCAGACCGAGAATAATCAGTCCTTCAATGCTTTCTGTAGCAACCAGCAGATATCCCACATATCCAATGGTAATGACAACCTTCGGAACATAATCTCCAACCTTGATTGTAAGTGTCTTGTCTCCAGAAACAGACTGATCTGTAACCGTTCCTGTTCCTTTGGATGCATCAATATTCGTGATGGTATATTTATATGTCTTGGAATCTTTCTCAACAAGAATCGGTGTACCTACTGTGATTTCAGAGCTTTTCTCCGGAATTGCATATGTAACGGAACCTACCGGAAGGTTCGTCGCACTGTCAGACTTATCCACGATCACAGTTCTCACTCCGAAAAACGGTGGAAGAACAAGCCCCAGCACACAGATCAGAGTACATATCACAACAAGATGTACAATAAATTTCAATACTTTTGACATAGGTAATCTTCCTCTTTCATATTAATAAGCGCCTTGAAGCGGAAAGGGATACAGCGGGAATCGGTCTTCCTTTCCGTCTGTATCCCTTTATATTCCTCATTCACAGAATTTCCCGTTCTGTGAACTGCTCTGTCTAAATTGATTACTGGTTGCTTAAATACTGTTCAATGCTCTCCATTGCCGCATTCTCATCATCACCGTTGGCAGACAGTGTGATCTCTTCACCTGCGTCAAGTCCCAGCGTCATCATCCCCATGATACTTTTTGCATTGACTCTTTTTTTGCCAATCTCAACATAAATTTCACTGTTAAACTGGCTTGCCACCTGAACAAGCTGTGCTACTGGTCTTGCCTCCAGTCCAGTGGATAAGTTGATAGTGATTGGTTTTTTAATCATAATAGCTCCTCCTTGTTCTCCCGCAGCTCATCTGCGATCTCACTCAGCTTACGAAGCCGGTGATTCACACCTGATTTGCCCACCTGCGGATTCAACATCATACCTAATTCTTTCAGTGTGGCATCTGGATACTTAAGCCTCAGCCTAGCCACCTGAGCCAGTGCATCGCTCAAACTTTCAAAGCCGACCGTTCTGCTGATCAGCTGTATGTCTTCCACCTGTCTCACTGCCGCATTTACCGTTTTATTGATATTCGCAGCCTCACAGTTTACCTTCCGGTTCACTGTATTACGCATTTCCTTAAGAATCCGGATATTCTCCAGATTCATAAGTGCTACGTTCGCTTCCATGACTGCCAGCATGTCAACGATCTGTGCGCCTTCTTTCACATAGACCACATATGATTTCTTGCGCACTACAATTTTAGCTTCTACGTGAAAACTGCGGATAATCCCCTGTAATTGTTCTGCTTTTCTCTTGTCCGGACATACAATCTCAAAATGATATCCTTTCTCAGGATCGCTGATTGAACCAGACGACAGAAAAGTACCGCGAATAAACGCACGCTTGCAGCAACTCATCTGAACTACAAGCGAATTATCCATTTCAAGTAACCCGGTTTTGTTATCCACGGAAAGTTTCGTTCCCTGCAGAACTTCCTCTGCCCTGGCCGGATCTGTAACTTCTACAAGATATACCCTGCCCCGTTTCAGATGGGACCCCTCCCTGATAACAATCGCTGTCTCTATATTAAATGTTTTTCTTAATAATGTAAAGCTTTTTCTTGCAACTGCTTCATTTTCTGTCTGAATCCACAGCTTTCTGTTTCCGTCCGGCAGATTTTCCACATGACCGCAGCCACAGAGTAACGCCGCCATTTCTGCCACCTGACAGTGTCTCGCCGGACTGAACTGCCCTGCAAGCTCTTCTTTAACTTTTCCTGAAAATGACATCCCGAACCCTCTTTTATATCTTCACTGCAGTGCTTTTCCTGCATTATTTTTTCAGAAGTCTGTCCTTCTCCGCATCTCTGTGTTCCAAACGAATTCCATAATCCTCCGCTTTTGACAACCTGGAATACAGTTCTCTGGCAATGGTAACCGAGCGGTGTTTGCCGCCTGTGCATCCGATGCCGATTACAAGGCTTGTTTTCCCCTCTTTTATATAATTGGGAATCAGAAAACGAATCATATCTTCCAGTTTATCCGCAAACGCCCTCGCAACATCGCTGTCCATCACATAATTAAATACCGCATCATCCAGACCTGTAAGAGGCCGCAGTTCATCCACATAATAAGGATTAGGCAGAAAGCGCACATCAAAAACAAGATCCGCGTCTGCCGGGATTCCATACTTAAAGCCAAAGGAAAGAACCGAGATCATAATGTTGCTGAATTCTCTGTCATCCACAAAAATTTTCTCAATTTCCTGACGGAGTTCCCTTGTAAGAAGGTGGCTGGTATCAATGATATAATCCGCCCGCTTGCGGAGGAATCCGGTTATCTCCCTTTCCAGACGGATTCCCTCATCCACCCTTCCTGTTCTTGCCAGCGGATGGCTTCTTCTCGATTCTTTATAACGCTTCACAAGGACAGAATCTTCTGCATCCATAAAAAGAATTTCATAATCATATCCTGTCTGTTTCATACGGTCAAGAACCACTTCCAGCTCATCAAGGGCACTTCCACTCCTGGCATCAATTCCCAGTGCCACATTTCTTACATTCTCACTCTGCATTTCCGGGAGAAGAGAGGCAAATTTTTCCAGAAGCTGAATCGGAAGATTATCCACACAAAAATATCCCATATCCTCCAGCATTTTAAGTGCTGCGGTTTTTCCTGCTCCTGAAACTCCTGTAACAATTACAAAACGCATAGTCTCTCTTCCTTTCCCACTTTTCTCTTCCTGTATTCCTATTCGAAATCACCCAGGAATTTCACTTCCGGTTCCAGAGTAACTCCGTATTTCTTATATACAATATCCCTTACATTATCCATCAGTGTGCGGACATCCTTTGCAGTTGCGCCCCCTGCATTAATCACGAATCCGCAGTGTTTTTCGGAAACCTGGGCACCGCCCACCTGATAACCGGCAAGCCCGCTGTCCATAATCAATTTCCCCGCAAAATAACCTTCCGGTCTCTTAAATGTACTTCCCGCACTTGGATACTCCAGAGGCTGCTTGGTTGTACGCCTGATAGTCAGATCCTTCATGGTTTCACGGATGGCTTCCTGGTCTCCTTCTTTCAGCTGAATCTTTGCTTCCAGAACTATATAACCTGCTTTTTTTATGACGCTGGTACGGTATCCCAGTTCCAGTTTTTCTGCAGGGAGGGAAAAAATCTCTCCCTCTTTGTCCATCACAGTTACCTCACAGAGAACATCTTTCATCTCCCCGCCATATGCACCTGCATTCATCACTGCCGCACCGCCGATCGTTCCCGGGATCCCTCCTGCAAACTCAAAGCCTGTAAGAGATGCATTCTTCGCAGCTGCTGCCACTGCAGAAAGCAATGCCCCTGCCTGTGCGGTAATTGTCGTGCCCTCAGTCTTTACGGCAGACATGTTTTTGTAGATCTGAATCACTACTCCACGATAACCGCCGTCTCCAACAAGAAGATTGCTTCCGTTTCCAAGAATAAAATATGGAATTCCTTCTTTTTTGCAGAGTCTGACGATTGCTCCTACATCCTCACTTTTCTCAGGAACCAGAAAATAATCGGCTGGTCCTCCAATCTTAAAAGTAGTATGCTGGCTCATAAGTTCTTCTGTAAAAACACGGTCTTCTCCAAGAAGATCGCAGAACATTTTTCTGATTTCTTGATTCACTTTTTCTGTTCCTCAGTCTTTCTGTTTTATTTCCTGTATCATCTATATTCTCTTTCAGCTGCGTAAAGTCGTTCCTGCTGCCAGAATGTCCCGTGCCACTTCCCCGGCAAGAAGATTTCCTGCCGTTCCCAGGACAAACGAAATATTTCCTTCCATCGGCTGCTTCACGGCCGTTCTGTTCCGTCTGAACAGCTTCTCCTTTGTAGGCCTTTCTCTGGAATACAGCACCTTCAGTTTCCTGATTCCACGTTTACGCAATTCCATTTTCATCACTTTAGCTACCGGGCATACCGTCGTTCTGCTGATATCCGCAATTTCAAGTCTGGACGGATCCAGTTTATTTCCCATATCCATACAGGAAATAACCGGTACACGCGCCTCTGCTGCCCTGCTGATCAGAAGCAGTTTGGAGGACAAAGTCCCCAGCGCATCCACAATATAGTCAAAGGAGCGCAGCTCAAACATTCCTGCCGTCTCCTCATTATAAAAGGTTTCGTAGGTATGCACCAGAATATTCTCATCAATATCACGGATTCTTTTCTTCGCCGCTTCCACCTTGCTCATACCAATTGTAGAATGAAGTGCAAGAATCTGGCTGCTGATACTGGTCAGTGAAATTTTTTCATGGTCAATCAGTGTCAGACTTCCCACACCGCAGCGTGCAAGTGCCTCTGCTGCCTGAGCTCCGGCTCCGCCAAGACCGAATACTGCAATCTTCGCCCTGCTGAGTTTTTTTACACCTGTATTTCCAACGAGCATTTCCATTCGTGAAAAAGCATCCTGCATATCCGTCCTCCTGACACTGTTTTTTCTTCTGGTTAAGAAAGACAGCGTCTGTACGCCGCTGTCTATAGCCTTTTTTATTATACTATCTAAGTCAGAAAATGTACAGATATTCTTGTTTTTTAAGATTTCCGCATAAAAATTTTATATTCACTCATACTACTTCCATAGAAATCCACAAAGGAGGTTCCGTCCATGTTCCAACAGGCATTTTTATGCTTCACTGGTTTCTGCGCCGGTATCATCGTGGCAGGAGGGGTTTCCGGGCTTCTGATCGGCCTTTCCATTGTTCCCCGCTATGCAGGCATCACTCACACCGCTGATTGCATTTTTTTATATGAAGACAGTTCACTTCTGGGAACCGTTGCCGGAACTATCGTCACCCTCTTTCCGGTCAGGATCCCGCTGGGGCCTTTTTTCCTGGCTGTCTGTGGAGTCTTTTTCGGAATCTTTCTGGGCGGCTGGATTCTGGCACTGGCGGAAATCGCAAAAGTCTTTCCCGTCTTTGCCAGGCGGCTGAAATTCACCCAGGGACTTTCCCTTGTGATCGTTTCCATTGCTGCCGGAAAAACTCTTGGCTCCCTGTTTTATTACGCCAAAGGCTGGATGTGACCCTTACCGCCTCTCTATCATCTTACGAAAGGATCTTTCATATGCGTAATATTGATGAAAAAAAATACGAACAATATGTCAAACAGCTTACCCCCACCCACAGTCTGCCCCTGAATATGGCAAAAGCGTTTCTCACGGGCGGACTGATCTGCCTTCTTGGCCAGGTCATTATCAACATCTCACAGTCTCTCGGTGCAGACACTTCCGATGCCAGAACCTGGTGTTCTGTACTTCTCATCCTCTTAAGTGTTATTCTCACAGGATTGGGGATCTACCCGAAGATCGGAAAATTCGGCGGTGCCGGAAGCCTTGTTCCCATTACCGGTTTTGCTAACTCCGTGGCTGCATCTGCCATTGAGTTCCGGGCAGAAGGACAGGTCTTTGGCATTGGATGCAAGATTTTTACCATTGCAGGACCTGTAATCCTCTACGGTATCTTAAGCGCCTGGGCCTTAGGTGTGATCTATTATATCTTAAAAATCCTGGAGGTGATATCATGAGCAGAAATCTTCGTCTGGGTGCATCCAGCATTGCCTTTTCAAAGCCCCTTTATATCGAAAGCGCCGCATCCATCGTCAGCCAGAAAGAGGCCGATGGACCTCTTGGAGATTTTTTTGACCTGGTCTGCGAAGATCCCATGTTTGGCTGTGACACCTGGGAATCCGCGGAAAGTACGTTGCAGAAAGAAACTGCCACACTTGCCATGAATAAAGCCGGATTAAACTCCGAAGATATCCATCTGATGTTTGCCGGAGATCTTCTTGCCCAGACTGCAGCTACCTGCTTTGGTTCCGCCGGGCTTGGAATTCCTTTCTACGGACTTTACGGCGCCTGCTCCACCATGGGGGAATCCTTGTCTCTCGGCTGCCTTGCTCTCACCGCCGGTTTCGGCACCCGGGTCTTATGTGCCACCTCCAGCCATTTTGCAAGTGCGGAAAAAGAATTTCGTTTTCCTCTGGGATACGGTAATCAGCGGCCCTTTTCTGCCACCTGGACTGTAACAGGAAGCGGCGCCTGTATTCTGAACACAGCCCCTCCCGGGGAAAAATCTCCTCTGCGCTCCGGCAACGGCTGCGCTGCCATCACTGGACTTACGGCCGGCCGGGTCATGGATTACGGACTCAAAGATTCCATGAACATGGGCGGCTGCATGGCTCCTGCTGCCTGCGACACCATTGCCCGGAACTTTTCAGATTTCGGGCGGAAGCCTTCGGATTACGATGCCGTCTTTACCGGGGATCTGGGGAGCATCGGGCAAAAAATTCTCCTGGATCTTCTGTCCGAACAGAACATCCAGCTCTCACCCATTCATAAAGACTGCGGAATCCTGATCTATGACAATCCATCTCAGGATACTCACGCAGGAGGAAGCGGCTGTGGCTGTTCTGCCGTAGTCCTTGCCTCCTATATCCTTCCAAAAGTTGTATCCGGGGAATGGAAGCGGATTCTTTTTGTGCCCACAGGCGCCCTTCTTTCCAAGGTAAGTTTCAACGAAGGTGACAGTATTCCAGGTATCGCCCACGGAGTTGTCATTGAGCATATGGAGGTGTAAGTATGGATTATTTCAACGCATTCTGGTTCGGCGGTCTCATCTGCGCCCTGATCCAGATCCTTCTGGACAAAACAAAGCTGATGCCTGGCCGCGTGATGGTACTTCTGGTATGCAGCGGTGCCGTATTAAGTGCCGTTGGTATCTACAAGCCGCTGGTGGATTTTGCAGGTGCCGGAGCTTCCGTTCCCCTGATCGGTTTCGGCCATGTGTTGTGGGAAGGAATGAAAAAAGCCATTGAAGAAGACGGTATCCTGGGACTTTTTACAGGTGGCTTTACTGCCTGTGCCGCCGGAGTTTCCTCTGCTTTGATCTTCTCCTATCTGGCCAGTTTCTTCTTCCGTCCGAAGATGAAAAAATAAGGTTTCAGGAAAGGAGTTTTTCTCATGAGTGATACTCTTTATCTTCAGCTGGACCAGAACATCGAAGTCACAAATCCCCATGTATACCTTCAGGACATTGCCGCCCTTTCCATGAGCAATCCCAAAATCCTCAACCGGCTCCGGGTCATGCCGGTAATAGTTCTGGACGGAACAAAGCCCGGACGCTATGTCATGTCCGTGTCAGATCTTCTGAAAAAGATCCAGAAGCTGGAACCCTCTGTTGATATTTCTCCCATCGGAGAAACGGATTTCATCATCACCTACCGCATCAGTTCCGCCACCGGAAAGCTTCTCCGGTATGTAAAAATCTTCTTTGTATGCCTGGTTTCCTTTTTCGGCGCCGCTTTTTCTATTATGACTTTTAACAATGACGTGGATCTTGGGAGCCTTTTTGACCAGTTTTACACCCTTGTCATGGGAAAAAGCTCCGACGGTTTTACCATTCTGGAGCTCTCCTACTCTGTCGGGATCGGCCTTGGTGTACTGCTCTTTTTTAATCATTTCGGACATCTGAAACTGAGCGATGATCCCACACCCATGCAGGTACAGATGCGTACCTATGAAGATGATGTAAACCAGACACTGATCGAACAGGCAGAACGGACCGAAAATCCGGAAAAAGAAGCATGAGCCTTAATCCAGGATTCAACGACCTATCCGTACAGATCAGCCGCTTGTCGCACAAAAAAGCTCCTTACAGATTTCTCTGCAAAGAGCTTTTTTATATAATATGGGTTTACTGTTTTTCTGAAATAATGATTACAGAAGTCCTCCGATGGATAAGAACAGAGGAGCAAATACCAGTGACACGATGGTCATAAGTTTGATCAGGATGTTGATGGACGGACCTGATGTATCTTTGAACGGGTCGCCGACTGTATCGCCGACAACGGCTGCTTTGTGCGCCTCGCTGCCTTTTCCGCCATGATGTCCTGTCTCGATGTATTTCTTAGCGTTATCCCATGCACCACCTGCGTTGGACATGAAGATTGCCATCAGTACACCTGTTACAAGAGCACCGGAAAGAAGTCCACCAAGAGCCTCAACACCTAGAACAACACCTACGATAACCGGAACAACGACTGCCATGATTCCAGGAAGCATCATCTCGTGAAGAGCTGCTGTTGTGGAGATTGCAACGCATGATTTGTAATCCGGTTTCTCGGTACCTTTCATGATACCTGGTTTCTCACGGAACTGACGTCTTACTTCCTCGATCATCTTGTAAGCAGCCTTGGAAACAGATTCCATAGTGAAAGCTGAGAAGAGGAATGTAAGCATACCACCGATGAAGATACCGATTGTAACACGAGGAGCAAGGATATTGATCGCATCCATACCTACTGCATTTGCGTAAGATACGAACAGTGCAAGTGCTGTAAGAGCTGCGGAACCGATTGCGAAACCTTTACCCATAGCTGCTGTTGTGTTACCTACAGAGTCAAGCTTATCTGTGATCTCACGAACAGACTCGTCAAGTCCGGACATCTCTGCAATACCACCGGCATTGTCAGCGATCGGGCCATATGCGTCAACGGCAACTGTGATTCCTGTTGTAGAAAGCATACCAACAGCTGCAAGAGCGATTCCGTATAATCCGTTTACTCCGTATGCAACAAAGATACCAACACAGATCAGAAGGATCGGGAATGCTGTGGATTTCATACCAACAGCGATACCGCTGATGATAGTTGTAGCTGCACCAGTCTCAGACTGCTCGCCGATTCCCTGAACCGGTTTGTAATCTGCAGATGTGTAGTACTCAGTAATGTTTCCGATGATAACACCAACAACAAGACCTGCGATAACAGCGATGGCTGCCTGCATTCCTCCGAAGAGTGTCTGGCTGAGGATCAGGGAAACGATGATAACAAGTGCAGCAGATACATAGCTTCCTCTTGTGAGGGCTTTCTGCGGGTTAGAGTTTTCATCACCTTTTACAAAGAATGTTGCAATGATAGATGCGATCAGTCCGCAGCCTGCGATAGCCAGCGGATAGAGCACACCGGAAACTGCTCCGGCTGCCGCACCAAGTGTAATGGCAGATACCAGAGATCCTACATAGGACTCGAAAAGGTCTGCACCCATACCTGCAACATCACCTACGTTATCACCTACGTTATCAGCGATAACAGCCGGGTTACGAGGGTCATCCTCCGGGATTCCTGCCTCAACCTTACCTACAAGGTCAGCTCCTACGTCAGCTGCCTTTGTATAGATTCCACCGCCAACACGGGCGAACAGTGCGATGGAAGAAGCACCAAGGCTGAATCCGGAAAGTACGTCAACGTTCTTTGTGATGATATACACAACGCTGACACCAAGTGCACCAAGACCTGCAACACACATACCCATAACAGCACCGCCGGAGAATGCAACAGAAAGAGCTTTGTTCATTCCTCCCTCTTTTGCTGCGTTTGCTGTTCTTACGTTAGCCTTAGTTGCAACGGTCATACCGCAGTATCCTGCGATTGTTGAAAACAGAGCACCTACTACGAAGCAGATCGCTGTTACCCAGCTTCCAACTCCGATTCCGATCAGTACAAAAAGCACGGCCACGAAAATAACCAGAATCTTGTACTCTGCTGTTAAGAAGGCACGGGCACCTTCCGCGATCGCACCTGCGATCTCTTTCATTCTGTCTGTTCCTGCATCCTGCTTGCTGACTTTGGATGCAAGGTATGCTGCGAACAGAAGCGCCAGTACTGCTGCCACCGGCACCAAATACATGTAGTTTTCCACTCTTTTTACCTCCAGTTTCATGTATTGTTAATACTTTATCACATAATTTTACATATTTCAAATAAAATTTTCACTTAGTTTTTTGTGAGTATTGTGATATAATAAAATTTTATATAAATGAAATAAAAAATTTTTATATTATTGCTCGCATTTTTCCAGTTTCAGACAGCTTATATAATAGGAAGTTTTTTTATATCTCTATTTGGACAAAATTTCCATTTTTCTTTCCAGAAGATTTTTTTCCAATAATTGTTTTTCTGCATTTTCGAATCCGATCCGTTCTATAGTCTCAGCAAAACGTTCTCCCTTTAATCCCTGGTCCTTAAAAAGCAGGATTGCCTTCTCAATTACATCAAGCGCCTCTTCCTCTGACGTAAAGATCCGGTTCAGGGCCTTTCCATGAGAAATTTTCTTTCCCCAGCGTCCACCGATATAGATCTTGAATCCGTAGGTACCGTCCGGAATGGAATGGAACGGGCATTTGCCTACACAGCGACCACAGTGTCTGCAAAGTTCCTCATCGATGTGCAGCTTCCCGTCAACGACTTTCGCCACTTTATTTGGACATGCGGCTTCGATGGCACATTTCTTGCAGCCCTTGCAGGCCTCGCTGTCAAAGTGTGGAATTCTCTGTCCGATGATTCCCACATCGTTCAGATTTGGCTTCACACAGTTGTTTGGGCATCCACCTACTGCGATCTTAAATTTATGAGGCAGTGCAACCTGGCGATAACCCTTATAGAATCTTTCAAAAATCTTCTCGGAGATCCCATAGGAATCCAGAAGTCCGTACTGGCAGGTAGTTCCCTTACAGGATACTACCGGACGTACCTTTGCTCCGGTTCCTCCTGTCTCCAGACCTTCTTTTGCGATAAATTCCTGAAACTTTTCGATCTTTTCGTAAGGGATTCCCTGGATCTCCACGGAAAGTCTTGTTGTGTAGGTAAGATTTCCGTTACCGAATTTCTCTGCTGCTTCCGCCATGCATCTGTGCTGTGCTGCTGTTACCTTTCCGTTTACGGTGATCACCCGTGCGGAAAATTCATCCGTCCCCCTGTTATTTAAAAATCCCTGACCTTTCAGTCTTTTTTCTTCGTCTTTGCTTACCGTTAATGCTGACATATTTCCTCCTCCTGATCCTGCTGGCATTTCGTTACTCTTCCCCCGGTACCTATGCCATGTATCCTGTGATTGTGATTCTGAAATTACTGTTCACTCCGTGACCGGCAACGTTCTGAAATCGTTTTCACGCACTTCCTACTATACCACTTGAAGATATATTTGAAAAATGATATTATTTTATAAAAACGATAGGTTTTACCTATATGTATCAAATCGTAAATAAAAGGAGACTCCCACATGACTATCCGCCATCTCACCGTTTTTGTCGCCGTTGCAGAACAAGGCTCCATGAGTGCCGCTGCCAAACATCTCTACATTTCCCAGCCGACAGTCAGCCAGGCCATCCGGGAACTGGAAAACCATTACAATGGTCTTCTCTTTGAACGCCTCGGAAAAAAACTTTATCTCACAGACCGTGGAAAACTGCTTCTTCCACATGCCCGGGAAATGATCCGGCAGTTTCAGCAGCTGGAGGAACTGATGCAAAACCAGGGCCAGTCCTCTACCCTGAAACTTGGTTCCACCCTCACGGTTGGGACCTGCCTGACCCCGTCCATTGTCCTGGATCTGCAGAAAAAATTTCCAGATCTGGATGTTTACTCTTTTGTCACCAACACCAAGAATATCGAACAGAAACTTCTCCGCTCAGAACTGGACGCTGCTGTGGTAGAAGGTGAGATCCACTCTCCGGATCTTATCGTTCTTCCCATCATCGACGACTGTCTGGTCCTTGCCGCCGGAAAGAAGCATCCCTTTTACCGCAGAGGCCGCATCCATGTCCAGGAACTGAATGACCAGAAATTTGCAGTCCGTGAGTATGGCAGCGGTACCAGGCAGCTTTTTGAGGATTATACCCTTCGCCATGACCTGAAAATCCGGACTGCCTGGGAAGCCAACAGTCCCCAGGCGCTGATGAACGCGGTGCTGTATAACCAGATGCTCTCCGTCATGTCCATCCGCCTGATGCATCAGGAGATCCGCCACCGCTCTGTCCGGATTTTCTACAACGAAGCCGGGGAATGGAACCGGAAATTCAAACTGGTCTATCACAAGAACAAATTTCTCACCTCTGCCATTTTTGAGTTGGAAAAGATTCTCCATACCTACCAGCATCTGGAACTGCCGTCGGTTATGGGCGTTCTGGAGCAGGAATAGTTTCGATAAAAAACGGCCGTACATACCACTCTGATGTGATATGTACAGCCGTCTTTTATTTTTTATATTGCCCGATCGGATTTCTTCCCAAACCGGATATTTAGTTTGATTCGTTGAACACTTTTCTGTCCAGTGCTTTGTTCTGATGTGCAACGATGGTTGTGCAGACTGCATCACCGGTAATGTTAACCGCTGTTCTGGTCATATCCAGGATACGGTCAATACCCATGATCAGACCAATGGCCTCAACCGGAAGTCCTACAGAGTTAAATACCATAGTCAGGGTAACAAGACCAACACTTGGTACACCTGCAGTTCCTACGGAAGCAAGTGTTGCAGTTCCGATAACTGTCACATAATCCATCGGACTTAAGTGGATACCAAAAGCCTGTGCCGCAAATACTACGGCAACACCCTGCATGATAGAGGTACCGTCCATGTTGATGGTAGCTCCAAGAGGAATGGTGAACGAAGAAATCTTCTTGGAAACACCTATTTTCTTGGACAGGGTATCAATGGACATCGGGATCGTGGCATTGGATGTAGCTGTTGAGAACGCAAATGCCATAACCGGGAAAAATTTCTTGATGAATTTTATCGGATTCAGTCCTGTGAAGACCTTCAGCAGGATCTGGTATACGCCGAAGCACTGGATCGCCAGTGCAAGGAGAACACCGATCATATATTTTGCCAACGGGATAAATGCACTGAAACCGATGTTTGCAAAGGTTCTGCTGATAAGGCAGAATACACCGATCGGTGCCAGTGCCATGATCATCATGGTCATCTCCATCATGATATCATTGAACTGGCTGAAAAAGTTCGCTACTGTCTCTGCGCGCTCTCCCATTTTCGCAAGGATCACACCCACGATCAGGGCAAATACGATAACCTGAAGCATGGTTCCGCTTGCCAGAGAATTGATGGGATTGTCCGGGATGATGTTCAGGATAGTATCCGTAAGAGATGTAGCCTCCATAGTCTCCACAGAGGAAGCGGAGGACTGAATAGAGCTCATATCCAGTCCCACACCCGGATTGATCAGATTACCTACAGTCAGGGCAACAGAAACAGCCAGAGCTGTAGTTGCCAGATAAAATACCAGTGTTCTCACACCTACGGTTCCAAGCTTCTTGGTATCGCCGATGGACATACTTCCGCAGACAAGGGAACAGAATACCAGCGGTACAACCAGCATTTTCATCAGACGGATAAATCCCTGTCCGATCACATAAAGGATTCCCTCCACGATCACATCCTTCTTGAAGCTGCTGTCAGGAACCAGGTAACAGAGAATGATTCCCAGTATCGCACCTGCGATCAGCGCCACAAAGATCTTCGTGGTAAGACCCATTTTCTTTTTCTGCTGTGTTTTCTCTTTTATATTTTTTTCTTTCATCCTAATCCTCCGTTCTTTCATCCATATATTCTTTCAGTGATGCTTTCCAGTCCGGCATATCATACACTTCAATGATACGGAGGATAAAATTATCAAGGACGGCATAAGGCGGTCTGACAGAAGAAAGATCTGACTGCTCTGTCGGCACGGATCTCAGTTCGATCTCCTTTCCTGCAAGGCGAAGGATCTCTGTCGCAAACTCATAACGGTTGCATACACCGCTGCAGGTTACGTGATAAGTTCCATATTCGTTGGTATCGATAAGATACAGGATCATTCTTGCCAGATCCTTGGCACTGGTCGGTGATCCGAACTGATCAGAAGCAACGGAAAGTGCCTGACCCTTTTCTGCTGTCTCCAGCACTCGGTTTACAAAATTGTGCCCGCCTTTTCCATATACCCAGTTACTTCGGATAATGAAATGTTTGTGCGTGAACTCTTTTACATAGTTTTCCCCGGCTCTCTTGGAACGGCCGTAAACAGTCAGCGGATTGGTATCGTCAAACTCTGTATACGGTTTTTTGCTCTTTCCGTCAAAAACATCATCTGTGGAAAGCTGTACGATCTTTGCTCCGCATTTTCTTGCAACGATACTTAAGTTTCTTGCTCCCAGTGCATTGACACGGTATGCATGTTCCGGATTCTTCTCACACTCATCGGTATCTGTGATACCGGTGCAGTTGATGATCACATCCGGACGGTTAATGGAACCGAAGTTGATCACTTCATCTGTGTCTGTGATATCCAGCTCGTCAAGGTCTGTGTTCAGAGTCTCGATCTGCATTGGATCCAGAACATCATTCAGTGCCCGTCCGATCTGTCCGTTGGCACCTGCGATCCATACTTTTAACATCTTTCTACCTCCCTGGTATAATGTGTGTGATACATAAATAAAGAGACATTGATTTAGATCAAAACCAATGCCCCTTTAACCTATATACTGTAATATATTTTATCAATATCACAAAAAGCTTTCAAGAAAAAAGCCCTGTTTCCATAAGGTTCCTGCTGTCTTTGCTTCTGTCTGGTCCTGCTTCAGAGCCAGGGTCTGTCCACACAGGCCAGAGTCATCAAATAGTCAGGATCGTACCTTGCATTTCCACGCCTCGTATGCTATACTCAGTTTCGCTGCAAAAGCCCGAAAAAACCAAGGTCGTACAGGGCTTACAAGGCGGTCACCGCCTATAAATGTGCCGAGTGTTCGTGACCTTCCACTCGTAAAACAAAACTAAAGGAGAATAAAAAATATGAAAAACAAAGGTACTCATTTTCTGGTACAGGGAGCTGCCATTGCAGCTGTATATGTTGTCCTGACACTGGTATTCGCCCCACTTAGCTTCGGTGAAGTTCAGATCCGTTTTTCCGAGGCGCTGACTGTGCTTCCGTTCTTCACACCGGCTGCCATCCCGGGACTGTTCGTGGGATGTATCATCGCCAATCTTCTTGGCGGTGCGATTCCGGTTGACATCATTTTCGGAAGCATTGCCACACTCATCGGTGCATTCTTCACCTACAAGCTTCGCAATACAGGCAGATGGACCGCCCCGATCCCACCGATCGTTTCCAACATTGTGATCGTTCCTCTTGTGCTTCGTTACGGATACGGCATTAACCTTCCTATCCCGTTTATGATGCTCACAGTAGGAGCCGGCGAATTTATCTCAGCCGGTGTGATCGGTATGATCCTTCTTGGAGCACTTTCCAAATACAAAAATATACTTTTTCATAAAAAAGCAGCAGTCTGATCGAACCTGCTGCCCACAAAAGGAAGCCATGAGAAAACAGCAGCATTTCTCATGGCTCCCTTTTATTTTTTCTCTGCGGATTCCTGCAGACTGCGCAGGATCCTCTTTTCCATTCTGGATATCTGTACCTGGGATACGCCAAGCTCATGGGCGATCTCCGTCTGGGTCATGTTCTGAAAATACCGCATATAGATCAGCCTCCGCTCCTTTGCCTCCAGAGTCCCCAGTATCTCTTCCAAAAAAATCCTGTCCAGTGCTTTTTCCTGCCGGTTTTCTTTTTCCGGGAGCTTGTCCATCAGAGAAATCTCCGTTCCCTCACCCTGATAGATCGTTTTGTGAAGGGATTCCACCTCTGCACCGGATTCCATAGTCATTACCAGTTCTTCTATGGAAATTCCCATTTCCGCTGCCATTTCCCCCGTCGTAGGTTCCCGCTCCAGCCGGCGCGTCAGTGCTTCTCTCACCTGATAGATCCGGTAGTGATTTTCCTTCAGAGAACGGCTTACCTTCAGTATCCCGTCGTCCCTGAGATAACGTTTGATCTCTCCGATGATCATGGGAACTGCATAGGTGGAAAATTTCACATCATAGGACATGTCAAACTTATCCACAGCTTTCAGAAGTCCGATGCTGCCGATCTGGAATAGATCCTCCATCTCCACCCCACGTCCCAAAAAACGCTTTGCCACACTGTAAATCAGTCCTGTATTTTCTTCAAACAAAAGATCTCTTGCCGCTTTATCCCCCTGGTGTGCACGCCCGATGAGGGCAAGAGTACGATCCATAGTTACCTCCTGATGATCTTTTTCATGTGCACAGTTGTTCCACGTCCCACTTCTGATTCCACCAGAACTTCATCCATAAATGCCTCCATGAAGGTAAATCCCATACCGGAACGGTCCTTGTCCGGTTTTGTAGTAAACATGGGTTCCATGGCTTTTTGGATATCCGCAATTCCCACTCCATGATCAAGCACATCCACCGTAAGCTCCTGCCCGCTCAGCCGGCAATCTACCTGAATCTTATGTACCTCCCCTTCATACCCGTGGATAATGCAGTTTGTCACAGCTTCCGACACTGCGGTTTTCAGATCCGAAACTTCCTCCAGCGTAGGATTCAGCTGCGTACAGAATGAAGCCACTGCCACTCTGGCCAGTGCTTCATTTGCCGGCCTGCTGTCAAAGATGATTGTCATTTCATTTGTGTTTTCCATGATATACACCCTCCTGTTCTTCTGCTGCTTCCTGTGTTTTGCAGATATCAATATATCTGCCGACTCCGGAAAGACGCAAAAGCTTTGCAATATGACTGTTTACATTCATTACCTGCACACATTTCCCTCTCATTCCCAATGCCCGGTACCGTCCCATAAGAAGGCCAATGCCGGAACTGTCCATAAAAACGGTCTCTGAGAAGTCAAAAATCATATTTTTTATATATTCATGTCCAATAATACGGTCTGATTCTCTTCGAATCTCATCGGAAACCGGATGATCCAGTTCTGTCGGAAGATGTACCGTGAGAACTGTCCCCGACCTTTCAAACCCTGCTGCCATTTTATTCTTCCCCCTTTTTTCGATTTTTATACCTTTTCTTGCAAACACAAAAAGGGGAATGTACCGAAGCACATTCCCCTTCTCCGAGGTTTTTCCCTGTATGTTTTATTCTGTATATCCATCATTGTAGGATGAGTCATCGTATCCGCTTTCATCGTAACTGCTGTACTCATCACTGTAATCTCCGGAATCATCATAATTTCCGGAATCCCCCTGTGCACTCTGTGTGGAATCCGCACCCTCTGCGTTATCTGTACTTCCGGTGCTGTCTGTAGAACTGTCCCCGGTACTGTCCGTACTGTCAGAAGACGAAATTCCGCTCACTCCGGTTCTCTCGCATATGGTGTTGTAAACACCCTTTGCTGAATCAGACAGCGTATCCACATACACATTCTGAATCTGAAGCGCTGCTGTATCCAGGTCTTCCTGCTGCATAGCTGTATAAGCGGAAAACAGTGCCTCATAACTCTGACTTCTCTTCTTCTCTTCTTCCACCTGCTTGGAAACCGCATCGGCCGTATCATTAGACTCGGCAGCTTCCCCCTGGGCCTTGGTAAGCTCTACACTCTGGCTGGAAAGGGAATCGCTGTACTGGATGATCTGCTGGTTTGCCTCACGATAAATATCCTGCTTCACAGCTGGCAGTACCAGAAGCCAGAATGCCGCCGCACCTGCCGCAAATCCCAGAACCATGGTAAAAAACAGCGATACTCTGGACCGTTCTTTATAAGAAGACGGCCTTACAACAATCTCACCGGAAATGTTATCATTCTCTGCTTTCTCATTGCCGAAAAGACCTTTCCGTTTTTTTTCTATTTTTGTGGTAACACCGGTCTGCTCATCTACCTCCCGCAGGAAACGTAAGGTAGTTGTATTGGTTTTATCAATTCTGGCTGCTTTTTTCAGCGTTCTTCTCGCCTTGTTCCACTCCTGATTCTTCATCTGAATCAATGCGAGAAGATGATAGCCCTTAATCAGCTTGGGATTCTGGGAAAGAATCTTTTTCAGGCGGATAGCCGCCATATCCTCATGCCCTTCTCTGCACATGGCAAGCGCGTTGTTGTATTTTTTTATGCTCTCATTGATTGTATCCAGTTTATTCTGATTTGCCTGAAGCTTGGCAATATATTCTGAAGCCAGATTTCGGTTCTTCTGAATATTCTTGCTGATAACCCATTCACTCAGTGCCGCAACCACCTCACCGGTCTCAAAATACACCAGGCCAAGAAGGTTTCTCGCACGGATATTTCGTTTATCATAGGCAAGGCTCTGCTTCAGACAGCTGATCGCCCCGGACAGATCTCGGATACTTGCTTTTTCCAGGCCCTGATTATAATAAAGCTTGGAAAGGTAATCCACTTTCTTCTGGATCAACACATTGGCTCCACAGTGCGGACAGTAATCCAGGTCTGTATCTGTCAGGAACGCTCCACAGTTTATGCAGTTCATTCATGTCTCCTTATCTTACACGTCTGTTGCTCTTGACCTCCCGCAGCATCTCCTGAAGCACATCCATGATATCTGTGATCTCACGGTCATAGATTGCACCTTCTACATCTGCCACATCCAGACATGGTTCAAATTTCTTCAGTTCCTCTTCGTAATCGATCATAATTTTTTCCTCCTGATCACAGCCTTGATTTCCCCGACCAGATAAAGGGAGCCCACACAGAACAGCATGCCATCCTCGCCTTTTTCCTTAACTGCCTGTTCAAACGCTGTCGGAACATCCTCCACTGCTTCTACTTCCGGTACTCCGTCTTTACGGAAGATTTCTGCAAGCTCTTCCACCGGAACTTTACGGTATCCACCTACCTGTGTGACAATCACATGGCGGAAACGGATACGTGTACAGATCGTACGGATCATATCTGTATAATCTTTGTCGTCCACTGCGGAAAACAGCAGGGTCAGCGGAAATTCCTTCTGGAAATGTTCCGCAGTCTCCACAAACTTCTCCACGCCGTCTTCATTATGTGCACCATCCACGATCACACCTGGGAGAACGGTCTCCATTCTGCCCTGCCAACGTGTCTTGGCCATACCGGCTTTCAGAGCTTCCAGTGATACCGGAATCTGATTTTCCAGAACCTGAATGGTTTTTACCGCAAGGGCCGCATTCATAACCTGATAACGTGCGATAAAAGGAATATCAAATACGGTATCTCCATAAGCCTCATCTTTCAGAGAAAACTTAATTCCATCTTTTGTAATTTCATGGATCCTGGTATCTTCCCGCTTCAGCTCATAATAAGGACATCCTAAGGTTTCTGCATGCTCACGCATCACGCGCGCCGCATCCGGATCATTTCCATCGTAGATCACCGGAACGCCCGGCACCATGATCCCCGCCTTCTCTCCTGCGATCTCGGAAACGGTATTTCCAAGGTACTGCATATGGTCGAGGCTGATGGAAGTGATCACACAGGCTGCCGGATTCTCCACTGCTGTGGTAGCATCCAGACGTCCGCCAAGGCCTGTCTCCAGTGTTACATAATCTACACCGGCTTCTGCAAAGATCACCATTCCCATCAGAAGAAGTGTCTCAAAATAGGTCGGATGATAACTTCCTTCCGCAACCAGCTCATCGGAAAGTGTCTTTACTTTTTCAAAGGCACGAAGGAAGGTATCGTCATCAATCACTTCCTCATTGATCTGAAATCGCTCATTGATCTCCACCAGATGGGGAGATGTAAAAAGTCCACAGGAATATCCTGCTTCCCGAAGGACCGATGTGATAAACGCACAGGTACTTCCCTTTCCGTTTGTTCCTGCTACATGGATCACACGGAATTTCTTCTGTGGATCTCCAAGTCTTCTTAAACATTCTCTGGTATGGTCCAGACTGTTCTTGGTTGTAAATCTTGGTATGTCTTCAATATACGCAACTGCTTCTTCGTAATTCATAAAAAAAACCATCACTTATCTATAATGTATTCGTAAGGAACTTTCGGGGAGAAAAATTTCTCCCCTCCTGTCCGTTACGATACCATTATATAATAGTGGTGGAAGATGTCCAGTCCTAATCGTAATATTTTATCCGACATTTTTTGTATCGGATGTGTTTTCTGTGCTGCTTTTTTCGCTGTCAAGTTTCCACTTACTGTCAGAGAGCAGTGCATAAACAGCACGGTCATGGCTCTTGGTCATGGCCTTTCTGGTGGAACTGTTGCTTCGCTGCACTACCGAAATCCGGTCAAAATCATCCAGTTCTTTTCCGGTAATAATCAGCTTGGTCGGATTCACGTAAACCGTATCGTACCATTCTCCGTTGATCTTCACCTGGCTGGACGGCGTAAAGTTGGTTCCCTGAATATAATAGGTATGATCCGTCTCAGACACAACCTGAATGGAATCCAGTGTGGTATCATAGATTCCCATACGCATCTTGGTACGCTCAAAAGGATTCTCTCCGTCGTAGGAATACTGTTTTCCATAGAGAAGGTCATACTGCAATGTTTCCAGATCCACCTGATAATTCTTGGTGTTTCTTCTTGCCTGATGATATTTGAAAATATTTCCCTCATGGATACCCACGCGGTCCATAACCTCTGCTGCCATCTGGTATGCTGCAAGATTCTCTTTCTTTTTCTTAAGTCCGAAATTATCCCACATCACATACTCTGTCTGGAAGAGATATTTGTTATCCACATCCTCCACAGTCAGTCCCATGGTCGGCAGATGGTCACCGTACATAACCAGAACCACATCCTCCGGATAATCGGCGAGCTTATCTGTCAGCTCTTTGACAAAATTATCCATCTCATGAATCTGGTTTACGTAGTACTCCCACTTGTTGTTCAGTTCCTCGGTAGGTGCACCGGAAACTGTGATCTCCGGATTTTCCAGTACCGGTTCAGACGGATAATCTCCATGTCCCTGTACGGAAATGGTGTATACATAATCCGGTCCTTCTGTGGAATCCAGACATTTGATGATCTCATCAGTAAGCACACTGTCCTTGGTCCAGCCCAGCGGGTTCTTCTGATTCTCATCCTTCATATACTCAGCGGAAGTAAAGGTATCAAATCCCAGATTCGGGAAAATGCTTCTTCTTCCATAGAAATTCGCCTCATTGTTATGTATGGCGTGTGTGGTATATCCCAGATTTTTCAGCACATACGGAGCACTCTCACAGGTGGTTTCCTTAAGAATACTCTTATAAGGATATTCACCCGGGCCAAAATAATGAAGGCTCATTCCGGTAATGGACTCAAACTCTGTGTTGGCAGTTCCGGCTCCTACAGACGGAACCTTGTAATAACCGGAAGAATATTCTTCCATCAGTTTCCGGAAATTCGGGATCGGGTCCTCGGAAATATCCAGATAATTTACCAGTGTGGGATCAAAAAAGGACTCCAGCTGTAAAAACAGGATATTCGGATGGCTTCCGTCTTTTGTTTCCGGAAGGTTCTCCTCGGAATTTTCGATCTTTTGGATCTCATTTTTGGAATAGTCTCTTGGAGCACTGATTCCGGTATTGAAGATCGTTGTTGCCAGACAGTAAGGATATCCGTAATCCTCATAAGCAATGGCAATGTTTCCAAAATAATTGGAAAGTACTCTTTTTTCCAGAGCAAGCTGTGTGATTCCTCCAAAAGCAAGGATTCCAGCAAGAACCAGCGGAATATTCACCTTGTATTTCAGTTTGCCTCTGTATTTCGGCGATTTTATCAGAATGATCAGAAGGATCAGAACTGCAATGCCAAGAAGTACCGCACCGATCGTCATCTGGGTCTGTGTCAGGTACTTCTTTGCGATGCTGAGGCCGTCGGTCAGGTTCTTTACATCCGGGCCTGTAAACGGTGTGACACGGTTGAGAAGAAGAACACCGTTTACGATTCCCAGAAACAGCCATAAGCTGCCAATAAAAATACGCCAGAAAATTCTCTTTCGGAAGAGATAAACAAGCAGCATAGTCGTAAAGATAAACGCCGTATTATAAGCAAATACAAGCGGCTTTGTGGTCATGTAGGTCCATGCCTCTGTGAACGAGTGCCTGCATATGGCCTCGATCACAAAGTACAGGACTGCACATCCCAGAGCCTGAAGTATCAGCGAAATCTTATTGAAAAAGTTACACCACTTCATTAAAACACTCCTTCGTTATTTCACCATCTGTGTTAACTGCAGGTTCACTTTCTCTTTCATCTCTTTGTATTTCTCAAGTTTCTCCTTCTCTGCCTCTACCTTTGCTGCAGGTGCCTTGTTCACAAAGTTCGGGTTGTTCAGCATTCCCTCACAGCGGGCGATCTCTTTTGTAAGACGCTCCTGCTCTTTTGTGAGACGCTCGATCTCTTTTTCACGGTCGATCAGGTCTTCCAGCGGCAGATATACCACACCGTCTGCTACAACGATGGATACCGCATCCTCGCCGATTCCGCTCTTATCCTGCTGCACATGGATCTCTTTTGCAAACGCAAGGTTTGTAAAGGATCTCTTGCAGGACTCAAAACGTGCACAGCTCTCTGCGTCCTTGCCTACGATGTAGATATTGGTCTTTCTGTTCTGCGGTACGTTCATCTCGTTTCTGGTGTTACGGATTCCACGTACAACTTCCTGGAAACTTGCAACTGCTTTCTCAGCATCTGCAAAGTTCATCTCGTCTTTGTATACCGGCCAGTCAGAGATCATGATAGACTCTTCCTCCGGAAGCAGTGTGCAGTAGATCTCTTCTGTGATAAACGGCATGAACGGATGAAGAAGCTTCAGTCCCTGTGTCAGTGCAGTACGAAGTGTCCACAGTGCATCGTTTGCTGCTGCCGGGTTCTCCTCTGCTTTCCACAGTCTTACTTTGGCCATCTCGATATACCAGTCACAGAGCTCATCCCACAGGAAGTCATAAACTTTCTGTACAGCGATTCCAAGCTCATATTTATCCATGTTCTCGGTAACATCGCGGATCACGGTGTTAAGTCTGGAAAGGATCCATTTATCCTCGTTGTAAAGAGCGTTCAGATCTTTCGGCTCTGTTACGGTCTTTCCTTCCAGGTTCATCATAATGAAACGGGATGCATTCCAGATCTTGTTTGCAAAGTTACGGCTGGACTCTACACGCTCCCAGTAGAAACGCATGTCATTTCCAGGTGCATTACCTGTCATCAGAGTCAGACGAAGTGCATCTGCACCGTATTTGTCGATAACTTCAAGAGGATCGATACCGTTTCCAAGGGATTTACTCATCTTGCGTCCCTGGGAGTCACGTACCAGGCCGTGGATCAGTACATGGTGGAACGGAGTCTCACCGGTCTGCTCCAGTGCGGAGAATACCATACGGATAACCCAGAAGAAGATGATGTCGTATCCGGTTACCAGGACATCTGTCGGATAGAAGTACTCAAGCTCCGGTGTCTTATCCGGCCATCCAAGTGTGGAGAATGGCCACAGTGCGGAACTGAACCAGGTATCCAGTGTGTCCTCATCCTGGTGCATATGTGTGCATCCGCATTTCGGGCACTTCTCAGGCATTTCTCTTGCAACAACCATCTCACCGCACTCATCACAGTAATAAGCCGGGATTCTGTGTCCCCACCAGAGCTGACGGGAAATACACCAGTCACGGATGTTCTCCAGCCAGTGCAGGTAAGTCTTGTCAAAACGTGCCGGAACAAACTGAAGATTTCCGTCGTCCAGAGTCTTGATGGCAGCTTTTGCCATTTCATCCATTTTTACAAACCACTGTGGTTTGATCATCGGCTCTACGGTTGTACCGCAGCGGTCATGGGTACCAACACTGTGGCTGTGCGGAACAACTTTTACAAGGAGTCCCTGCTCTTTCAGGTCTTCTACCATGGCCTTACGTGCCTCGTAGCGGTCCATACCTGCATATTTTCCGCCAAGGCTGTTGATGGTTGCGTCATCATTGAGGATATTGATCTCCTCAAGGTTATGACGGCGTCCAACCTCAAAGTCGTTGGGGTCGTGTGCCGGTGTGATCTTAACGCAGCCTGTTCCGAATTCCTTGTCAACATACTCATCGGCAATAACCGGGATCTCTCTGTCTGTAAGAGGAAGTTTCAGCATCTTGCCTACAAGGTCTTTATATCTCTCATCCTCCGGGTTTACAGCAACTGCTGTATCGCCGAGAAGTGTCTCCGGACGTGTGGTTGCGATCTCAACGAAACGTCCTTCCTCACCTACGATCGGATAATTGATGTGCCAGAAAAATCCGTCCTGGTCCTCATGTACAACCTCTGCATCAGAAATAGAAGTCTGGCATACCGGACACCAGTTGATGATTCTGGAACCTTTGTAAATATATCCTTTCTCATAGAGACGGATAAATACCTCCTGAACAGCCTTGGAGCAGCCCTCATCCATGGTAAAGCGCTCACGCTCCCAGTCAGCGGATGCACCCAGTTTTTTCAGCTGGTTGATGATCTTTCCGCCGTACTCTTCTTTCCATGCCCAGGCATGTTTCATAAACTCGTCACGGCCAATCTCGTTCTTGTCGATTCCCTCTTTACGAAGTTTCTCTGTTACCTTAACCTCTGTAGCGATGGCTGCGTGGTCAGTTCCCGGCTGCCAGAGAGCCTCGTAGCCCTGCATTCTCTTGAAACGGATCAGGATATCCTGCATGGTCTCATCCAGTGCATGGCCCATATGCAGCTGTCCGGTTACATTGGGCGGCGGCATTACGATTGTGAAAGGTTTTTTGTCCGGATTTACTTTTGCATGGAAGTATCCGTTGTCCATCCATTTTTTGTACAGACGATCCTCAATACCCTTGGGATCATAAGTCTTTGCAAGTTCTTTGCTCATGTTTTCCTCCTGAATCTTTCTTGGGATCAAGCTGTCTTTTTGGGACAGCTCTTTCTGATTATGGGAGCTTTAAAGCGCTCCTGTTTTCTGCAAGAAAAAACACGCCCTCCACACCAAAGCTAACAACTCCTGTGCGAAGGGCGATCATTCTCGCGGTACCACCTTCATTATCCGGGAAAAATATCTTATCTACTGTTCCCGTCTATCTCTTGTCCCTTAACGCGGGGTACGTGGAAACCTACGCAGCAGCTTCTGTGTCTGTTCTACATTTCTGCCTTCAGTCTCCCGGCTCCTAAGCTACCTTCTGCAGTCTTCCATCTGAAAATGCCTTCCAGCCTGCGCTCCTTCTGCGTCTGTGCATTTCTCTCTGTCAGCGTATTCCTGCATACTCCTCTTATTCAACGCCTTTACCATGTTCCTACTATAATGAAATTTTCTTTTTTTGTCAAGACGAAGGCCTGCATTTCCGGGGATTTCACATATTTCCCTGTATGCAGGCCTTCTTCTCATTTCCGTATTTTTATTCTACGCTCTTCAGTGACTCTACCATATCGATCTTTTTCAGTTTGAAATGCATTACCATATTTACAAACATGGAAAATCCAAAGGTGATAATGCCGCTGTAGATAAAGCTTGGTATCTTGATATTTCGTCCGAACATTACCGCATCTACCTCAACGGTTGTGATCACATACCGGTGAAGGAAGATTCCGAACACTGCACCTACCAGGATTCCTATGATGGACAGAAGGATATTTTCCCGGAATACATACTGGGAAACCTCGCCATCATAAAATCCCAAGACCTTCAATGTTGCAAGCTCTCTCTGACGCTCTGTGATATTGATGTTGTTCAGATTATACAGTACCACAAATGCCAGCATTCCGGCCGAAATGATCAGGACCCAGATCACCGCTCCGAGGGAGCCCAGCATTCGCTCAACCTGACCTGCTGTGCTGCTTGTATAGCTGATACTCAAAGCCGCCGGATATTTCAGGACCTCATTTCCAATAGTTTCCAGATCACTGCCTGCATCTTCCTTCATGGTATATACTGTGCTTGAATACTCCGGTTTCTCTCCGAATGTTTTTTCGTAGCAGGATGGGGTCATGTAAACGTAATGTCCCATATAGTTCTCCGTAACAGCAGTGATCTTCACCTTATACTTCCTGTTGTCTTTCTCCAGTGTGATCTCGTCTCCTGCCTTCACTCCCATAAGAGAAGCCGTTTTTTCACAGATCACCGCTCCGTCATCGGTAAGCTCATACTGCTCATGGGATTTTCGATCCCGCAGGGTAACATCCTCTTTGAAGTTTTCCAGATTTTCCGGAACATACACATAAACACTGACATTTCCCTTTTCTTTCGGTGCCGTCATCTTGGTAAGCTGCACGCGGGTATAGTGGTCGATTTCGCTGTTTCCATCCAGGAATTTCAGAAGATCCCTTTCCTGGCTGTCTGTGGCATCCTCATCATTGATCACCATGGCATCGTAATGCTGGATCTGATCATACTGAAGAATCGCAATATCCATAATGGAGTCATAAAGTCCGAATCCTACAAGCATCAGTCCCATGCTTCCTGCAATTCCGAAAATGGTCATAAAAAGACGTTTCTTATAACGGAAAAGATTTCGCATGGACGATTTCCAGGAAAAGCTCAGATGCTTCCATATAAAGCCGATCCGCTCAATAAGGATCCGTTTTCCTTCTTTCGGTGCAGGCGGCCGCATCAGGGATGCCGGTGTCTCTGCCAGAGTCTTTACGCAGGAAAAAAGTGTTGCACCCATAGTACAGATCACTGCTGCTCCGGAAGCAATCAGTGCATAGCTCATCTCATAATCCAGTTGCATGTAATCACCGATATTCCAGTACATGATCCCGTAGGCCTGGATAATGATAAACGGAAAAACCTTTTCTCCAAAAAGTACTCCTACGATACTTCCGCCTACTGTAGCCAGGAATGCATAGCTGAGATACTTGGATGCAATGGCTGCTTTTCCGTAGCCCAGCGCCTTCATGGTTCCGATCTGGGTTCGCTGCTCCTCCACCATTCGTGTCATCGTGGTAAGACTGATCAGCGCCGCCACCAGGAAAAATATCATTGGGAAAACCTTTCCGATGTTTTTCAGCCGCTCTGCGTTATCACCAAAATCCGAGTATTCCGGAAGGTCATTGCGATCTGTGATGATCCATTCCGGTGTTTCAATATCGTCTACCTCTTTCTGGGCATCCTCGATCTTCTGCTGGGCTTCCGCAATCTTGTCATCGGCTTCTTTTTTTCCGTCCTGGTATTCTTTCTTTCCATCGGAAAGTTTCTTTTTCGCGTCCTCCAGATCTTTTTTTGCATCTTTTAATTTTTGTTCGTTTTCCCGGATCTCTTTTTCACCATCCAGAAGCTTCTGTTCACTTGCATCCAGTTCAGCCTGACTGCTGGTAAGCTTTTCCGTATTTGCCTGGATCTCTGCCTGGCCTGCATTTAACTGTGCCTGCTTTTCCTCCAGCTGCTGCCCGGAGCTAAGCTGGGCTCTGGCTGAATCCAGCTGGCTCTGGCCGTCATCCAGAGTTGCCTGGTTTGCCGTAATTTCTTCTTTTGCCGCTGAAAGCTCTGTTTTCTTTGCCTCCAGCTCTTTCTTTCCTTTGTCCAGTTCTTCCTGGCCTGCGTTCAGCTGCGCCTCTGTCCCGAAAAGTGTCTCTTCCTGCTCTTCGATCTGACTGAAGCCCTCATTGATCTGACTGAGGCTGCTTTCCAGTTCAGCCCGGGTCTGAGCCAACTCTGATTTTTTCGCTGTAAGCTCTGACTGCGCCTCGTCGATCTGTGCCTGACCGGCATTTATCTGTTCTTCCATTGCACTGATCTGGCCATTTAATGTCTGGATCTGCGTGGAAAGCTCCGCCAGCTCTTCCTCAGTTTTTCCTTCTTCCACACCGGCATCATACTGCGCCTGCAGTTCCGCCGCCTGACTGCTTAATGCCTCTTTCTGGCTGGTCAGTTCATCCAGCTGTGCCTGCTGCCCGGAAAGAGTTTCTTCACTGGAACTGATCTGAGTTTCGCCCTCGGAAACCTGTGCAAGTCCTGCCTCACACTGTTCTTTCTGACTGGTAAGAGTTGCCTTTGTTTCTTTGATCGTATTCTTTCCAGCTTCCAGCTGTTCCCTTCCGCTGTCAAGCTCAGCCTGTTTGCTTTCCAGCGTTTCCTCCGCTTCCCTGATCTGAGCCTCACCGTCACTTAACTGCTGTTTTGCGGCATTTAGCTGTTCGTATCCGGCAGTCAGCTCTGACTGCTTCTCATTTATCTGTGCCTCGGAGTCGGCAAGCTGGGATCTGGCAGAATTTAACTGGGACAGACCGTCTTCCACCTGCTGTTTTGCGCTGTTAAGCTGAGACCATCCATCTGCGATCTGCTGCCTGCCGTCAGCAAGCTGCTGTTTTCCATCGGTCAGCTCCTTTTTTGCATCACTAAGCTGCTGTTTTCCATCTTCGTACTCTTTTTTTCCATCGTCATACTCTTTCTGTCCATCGTCCAGCTTTTTCTTCGCATCACTGAGCTTTTCTTCTGATTCCTTCTTTCCGTCCTCAAGCTCTTTTCTGGCGTCATCCAGCTTTTCATTGGCTTCTGCGACGACCTCATCGTAGCGCAGGCTGCACTGTTCTTTTTCGATACCTTCCACACGCTTCCGTATCTTTTCGATAAGATTGTCGTAGGCATCGGTATAGCTGATCACATCCCCGGATTCATGTACCATAATATAGATCTGGGTAAAAGCCTCCTGATCAAAATCCTCCGGAAGAATGTATCCGAAGCCGCTGATCTCACCGGATCCAAGAGTCGTATTTCCTCTGTTAAATGAAATATAAAGAGGGCTGCTTCCGATTCCCACAACTGTATAGGTTGTCTTTTTCAGAAGTTCACTGTCTCCATCCTCACTGACGGATATGGTGTCACCGACTTTATAGCCCTGGTTCTTTGCAAATGGCTTGTCCAGAAAGATCTCGCCGCTTTTTTCCGGTATCCTTCCTTCATCTGCTGTAAGCAGGTTAAAATTGCTGCTGATGGATTCCAGATGAAGAACCTTCCTGGCATCATCCTCTCCACTCATAACATCCGTAGAATAACCACCTTCAGCCATCTCCACACCGTCAATGTCCGATACCGCTTCTACATCATTCTGAGTGAGTCCCAGTGTTCCCTGGATCTTCAGATCCATCAGCTTTGCAGCTTCATAATAGGCATCTCCGGAATATCTCATATCCGGAGAAGAGGCCTGAATCCCGGAAAAAAACGCAACGCCCAGTGCCACGATCAGAAAGATCGAGATAAAACGTACTTTACTTTTTCGGATCTCCATCCAGAAATCTTTGTGTAATGCTTTCATTCCGTCACCTACCATTCAATCTCTTCCACAGGTGTGGGATGTGCATTTTCGGTCATCTTCGAAACCTTGCCGTTTTTAATTTTAATCACACGATCCGCCATAGGTGTCAGTGCAGAGTTGTGGGTGATGACAATAACGGTCATGCCCCGCTCCCTACAGGTATCCTGCAGAAGTTTCAGGATTGCCTTACCGGTCTGATAATCCAGAGCTCCTGTGGGCTCATCACAGAGCAGAAGCTTGGGATTCTTCGCCAGGGCCCTGGCTATGGAAACTCTCTGCTGTTCCCCGCCGGAAAGCTGTGCCGGAAAGTTGGTCAGCCTCTCTTTCAGCCCTACCTCCTCCAGAACTGTCCTGGCATCCAGAGGATTTTTACAGATCTGAAGAGCCAGTTCCACATTCTCCAGTGCAGTCAGATTAGGCACCAGATTATAAAACTGGAAGACAAAGCCGATATCCTCACGCCTATATCCGGTCAGCTGCCGGTCCGTGTATTTTGCAATGTTTTTCCCATCGATCCAGACATTGCCGGACGTAGCCTTATCCATTCCTCCCAGTATATTCAATACCGTTGTCTTTCCGGCACCACTGGGTCCTACCACAACCACAAATTCGCCTTTTTTTATCTGAAAGCTGATCTCATCCACAGCTATGATCTTCACTTCTTTTGAGCCATAGATTTTGGATACATTCTCCAGCTTCACATATTCTTCCGTATGCTCCATTTCCACCCCTCCTCTCTACTCTCTATATGATTTCAGGGGGCTTTTATCTGCCCCCTTTTAATTCTCTCACTCACGTATCACAGCTGTAGAAAAATGTTTTCGGCTGTGATCGAATATTATCAATAACTATATTTATAAGTATATCGGTTCTTAATTCAAAATGCAATTTCTACTTATATTTTACAAAGATTTTTCATTCCTGCGCATTTGTATTTTACATTTCTTTTCTATAATACAGACAGATAAAGGAAATCAATATTATGACTGACTGCTACTGACAACAGCAGAAGGATAATTCCATCAAAACAGGAGGAATGGATTATGTATAAAGCACTGTGGAATCACTTGGATCAAAATAAAAAAAATGCCCCTGCGCCGGCTGTTTTTCTTGCACTTCTGACAGCTGGATGGAGTGTAGCCGGAATTCTTGCAGGATTACTTGTTTGTCTGGAACTTCAGACAGAACTGATGGTGAAGCTGACTGTGATCTTATGTGCCGGTGGATACGCCGGACTGATTCCCGGTTTCTTCGGTGGAATCTTTTATCTTTACCGAATGGATCTTCGGAAACCTTCTGCGGATCCTGTAGCTGATCTGGCAGCTGAAGCGGAAAAAGCTTCTGCCGATCCTACTTCATTGATCTATTTTCACAATAATTGACAAAAAAGCAGAACTCTGCCTGGTTGTGCAGGGTTCTGCTTTTTTTATTGAATATGTGTATTAAGTTTGATTACTTTCTTATGGAATCCGCAAGCTTTTTTGCTTCCGCTGTCAGTTCTCTTATTTTGTCAAATTCTCCTGCCTTCACAAGATCTCCTTTTACCATCCAGCTTCCGCCGCAGCAGAGGATTTTGTCACAGGAAAGATAGTCCTCAAGGTTTTTCGCATTGATCCCGCCGGTAGGCATAAAACGGATTCCTGTATAAGGAGCTGCCATAGCCTTGATCATTGAAATTCCGCCTGCCGGTTCTGCCGGGAAAAATTTAACTATCTTAAGTCCTCTTTTCACTGCCTGTGCAACCTCTGACGGTGTGATACATCCCGGGAAAACAGGAATTTCTTTTTCCAGGCAGTAATCTACGATCTCAGGATCAAAGCCCGGGCTTACGATAAATTTTGCTCCGGCGCCAACAGCCGCATCTACCTGTTCTGTTGTAAGCACTGTACCTGCTCCCACAAGCATTTCCGGGAACTGCTCTGCCATGAGACGGATAGACTCTTCTGCTGCTTCTGTACGGAATGTCACCTCCGCACATGGAAGGCCGCCCTCAACCAGAGCCTTTGCCAGCGGTACTGCATCCTTTGTATCTTCCAGCACTACAACCGGAACCACACCAAATTTCTGAAATTTTTCTGCTATCTCTTTCATCTGAATTTCCCTTCCTATTTATCTTTTTATATCAAAGTTCATTTCCATCACATGTCTGATCATAGATACATCATCGGTAATGTTTCCATCACCATGGATCGTATGCTTCACGGCACTGGCTGCAACACCGAAATTCACGGTATCTTCCGGTGTATACTCATTCATAAGACCATAGATGATTCCGCTTACAAATGCATCTCCGCCACCGACACGATCAAGGATATGGAAAGTCAGGCGCTTGCTTTCGTATGTCTTTCCGTTTAACCAGAGATACGCCATAAGACTGTTTTCACTGCAGCTATGTGCAAAACGGACATGTCTTGCGATGCATTTTATATTCGGATATCTGTCCGCAAATGCCTGGAACACTTTTTCCTGCTGTTCAAGATCCGGCTGAAACGGGATTCCATCCTTTACATCCCCTGCACTGTGGTCTTCTTCCTTTTTCCAGATATGGTATGGCTCGATCCCGAAAAGAACATTTACATATGGAAGACAAAGTGTACAGAAATCTCTGGCCTCTTCCCAGGTCCACAGCGTACTTCTGAAATTTCCGTCAAAGCTTACGGTCATGTCCATTTCTTTTGCTGCCTTCAGGCAGTTTAAGATCAGATCCCTGCATTTTGTTCCAAGAGCAGGTGTGATTCCGCTCAGATGCAGCCATGTATATCCTTCCAGCAGTTTTTTCACATCTGTTTTGCTGAAGTCATACTCAGAAAAAGCGCTGTGTTTTCTGTCGTAAACTACCTTGCTTGGGCGGATCCCGTAACCGGTTTCCAGATAATAGGTTCCAAGACGGTGTGTCGGAGTTTCTTCCTCCGTGGAATAAACCACACTGTCACAGTTCACATCATTGCTTCTCATCATACGTACAGCACTTTTTCCAAGACTGTTGTCCGGAACTACTGTAAAAAACGAAGCATCTATTCCAAGATTTGCCAGGGAAAGGGCTACATTCGCCTCGCTTCCCCCATATCTTGCCTCAAAGGTTGTTGCTGTTCTGATTTTTTCATAATCCGGCGGTGTCAGACGCAGCATGATCTCGCCGAGAGTAATAAATTTATGTTTCATGATCAATACTCCAGATAGGCTCCCTTCATTGGGCTTGCAGCATGCTCACTGAAAAGTCTCAGCACGCCTTTTTTGTATTTTGGTTCTCTTGGCTTCCAGTTTTTGCGTCTCTCGGCAAGGATCTGGTCGATCTCTTCCATGGACTTTCTTTCGCCTGCGATTCCGATGATGTTCAGCTTTCTTTCCATAACGTCGATCTCAATAAGGTCGCCTTCCTCAACAAGTGCGATTGGGCCACCGTCAACAGCCTCAGGGCTGCAATGTCCGATAACAGGGCCTGTAGATGCTCCGGAAAAACGTCCGTCTGTGATCAGTGCGATACTCTTTCCAAGCTCTTTGTCACTGCTGATCGCCTCAGATGTGTAGAACATTTCCGGCATTCCGCTTCCCTTTGGTCCCTCGTAACGGATGAATACTGCATCACCTTTCTGAACCTTATGCTTCAGAACTGCATCCAGACACTCCTCTTCACTGTCGAACGGTCTTGCGCGGAGAACGGATTTGAACATTTCCTTCGGGCATGCGGTGTGCTTGATCACAGCACCCTCCGGTGCAAGGTTTCCACGAAGAACTGCGATACTTCCGTCGGTTCCGATCGCCTTGTCATACGGACGGATGATATCTTCCTTTGTAAGGCTTACATTGTAACGTTTGTTAAATTCCTGAAGCCATTTGTCGCATTTCTCATAAAATCCGTTGTTCTTCAGCTCCTCAAGGTTTTCTCCGAGAGTCTTTCCTGTAACTGTCATCACATCCAGATGGAGATGTTCCTTGATCTCCTCCATGATCGCCGGTACACCACCTGCATAATAGAAGCACTCAGCAGGCCAGCGTCCTGCAGGACGTACATCCAGAAGATATCTTGCATTTCTGTGCAGTCTGTCAAAGGTATCACCTGTAATCTCAATTCCAAACTCATGTGCGATCGCCGGAATGTGAAGCAGACAGTTTGTACTTCCGGAGATTGCAGCGTGTACAAGGATCGCATTCTCAAAGCTGTCCATAGTTACGATATCAGAAGGACGCATATTTTCCATCTGTGCGATTCTTACTGCCTGTCTTCCTGCCTCTCTTGCGAAAGCAAGAAGATCCGGGCTTGTTGACGGCATCAGAGCTGTACCAGGAAGTGTAAGTCCAAGTGCCTCTGCCATGATCTGCATTGTTGAAGCTGTTCCGATAAAGGAGCAGGCTCCACAGCTTGGGCAGGCATTGCATTTTGCCCAGTCAAGCTTCTCTTCGTCGATCTCTCCACGCTCAAACTTTGCACTGTACATTCCCAGCTGCTCAAGGGTCAGCATCTCAGGTCCCGCATTCATGGTTCCGCCCGGAACAAATACGGAAGGGATATTTACTCTTGCAAGTCCGATCAGATTTCCCGGTACACCCTTGTCACAGCTTGAAAGATATACACCGGCATCAAATGGTGTTGCATTTGCATGGATCTCGATCATGTTTGCGATCATTTCACGGCTTGCCAGGCTGTAGTTGATTCCGTCTGTTCCCTGGCTTTCACCATCGCAGATATCGGTACAGTTATAGCGTGCACCAAAACCACCTTCTTCTGCGATTCCTTTACGAACTTCTTCCACAAGGATGTTCAGGTGTCCGCTTCCCGGATGGCTGTCACCATAAGTGCTTTCCACCATGACCTGAACCTTTCCCAGATCTTCTTTTTTCCATCCTGTTCCAAGGCGCAGCGGATCAAGCTCCGGTGCAAGCTTTCTCATTTCCTGACTTACTAACTTCATGATTTTTTCCTCCATTTCCTATTCTCTGATCAGATTCAGATTTTCCAGCTTTTCTCTAAGTTCCTTTACATCCTCTTCTTCTGCTCCGATTTCCACATTATTAAATGTAGGAAGGCTGAATACTCCCAGCATGGACTTCGCATCTACGATATATCTTCCGCAGATCAGTTCCACATCCTTCTGGCAGCCAGATGCAGCCTGTACAAGATGCTTTGCGTCATACATGTCTCTTAAATAAACCGGTATCTTTATCATTACGCTCTGCCTCCTATGCAAAAATTGAAATAATAAAGCCTACAACAAGTGCTGTAACACCGATCAGTGTTTCCATGATCGTCCAGGATTTTAATGTTGTTTTTTCGTCAATCTCAAGGAAAGTACTTACCAGCCAGAATCCGGCATCATTTACATGACTCAGTGCAGTTGCACCACCGCAGATCGCACAGCACATAGCAGCTCTGTAAAGCATGCTTGTATCCATTACTGCCGGCATAGTCGCCATGATTCCTGATGCCATGGTCATTGCCACAATGGAACTTCCCACGGATGCCCTTACCAGGATTGCGATCAGAAAAGCGATCAGGATCAGCGGAAGACCGCTCTTTTCCAGGGCTGGTCCGATAATATTTCCAAGACCTGAATCCTGAAGCATCCACCGGATCACACCGCCGCTGGCGATGACCAGAAGGATCATTCCAACCGGTCTCAGTGAATGATCCAGTATTTTCTTTAACTGTGCACCGGTAAAGCCACGACGGATTCCAAGAAAATACATTGCTGCAAGCGTTGCGATAGTCAGTGCCAGAAACGGTTTTCCGATAAATCCGAGAAAACTCTGTATTCTTGCCGGAATTGGCATGTATTTAGATACAGTACTGAGAAGGATCAGAACAAGCGGGATCAGTATCACGCCAAGCACCAGACCAAATGGCGGCAACTCTTTTCCATCATCTTTGATCTCTTCCACATTGGCCGGAAGTTCAGTGAAAATTTTGTTTCCAACCAGATTTCCCCAGATAATTCCTGAAACCAGCATACAGATCAGTGCAGTTGGAACTCCAACCATGATCATAGTTCCCAGGTTTACGCCAAGTGCATTAGCAACCAGTACAGATCCCGCAGAAGGCGGTACAAAAGCATATCCGCTGGCAAGACCTGAAAGAAGTGGGATTGCATAATACAGTGTGGATTTTTTTGTCTGCTTTGCAACACTGAATACCAGTGGGATCAGTACTACAACACCTGCTTCAAAAAATACGGTTGTACCGATCACCAGTCCGGTAAGTCCCAATGCCCATCCGGCTTTTTTCTGACCGAATTTGTCGATCAGTGTTTCCGCTATTCTCTGAGCGCCTCCGCTCACTTCCAGTATTCCGCCGAACATGGAACCCAGTCCTACCAGAAGTGCGATTCCCTGTAATGTCTTTCCAACACCTTTTTCTACTGTGTCTGCGATCATTTCCAGTGGCATTCCGGCACCTGCACCGATGATGATCGCTGAAATCATCATTGACAGAACCGGATGTAGTTTAAATTTGATGATCAGCACCAGCAGGATCACAATTCCCACTGCCGCAGCAAGCATCAATCTCATTGGATCTGCTGTAAATGTTGTTTCTTCCATTTTTTCTGCTTTTGCCTCCTTAATTCATCCGATGTTTTACTTTTCGTTAAATACATCTGACCTTTCTGTTGTTTTTTCTTTTGAATTGTGCTGATTTTCTTTGTTTTCGTTTCAATTCATCTGATGTATTTATAATATATTCATTCTTGCAAAAACGCAATACGGTAATTTTATCTAAATTATCGTATTATTTTTTGTACATTTTGTCGTTTTGACATTATAGTTTAAAGGAATTATTATAGATATAAGGAAAATATAAAAAGAAATAACGAATAGAAATGGAGAAACTCATATGATGATTTCGTCATCAGAAGAAAAAAGTCTTCCGCAAAAATTATCGGAAGACATCATCGCATTTATTTTAAAGGAAAATCTGCAGCCTGGAGACAAGCTGCCTAATGAAACGGTTCTGTCCGAACGTCTGAATGCCGGAAGAAGCTCTGTCCGCGAGGCAATGAAGCTTCTTGCTTCCAGAAATATCGTGACGATCCGTCAGGGATCCGGAACCTATATCGCATCATCTCCGGGAATGGTGGAGGATCCGCTGGGATTAACCTTTATCGGCAACAAGCAGAAGCTGATCCATGACCTTCTTGAAGTCCGTTTTCTGCTTGAACCCTCTATTGCAGCAATGGCTGCCACCCGTGCCAATAAAAAAGATATAAAAAAAATCACCACACTTTGTGATGAGGTTGAAGCATTATTAAAAAAACATGTGGATCATACCCAGAAGGACATTGAATTTCATACAGCGATCGCGCTGAGTAGCAAAAATGTTGTTGTTCCGCGGCTGATTCCCGTAATTAACAGCTCTATTCCATTATTTGTCGAATCAACCAGTGGTGCTCTACACGAAGAAACAATTGAAACACATCGCGAAATCGCAGCTGCTATTGCAGAGCATGACGCTTTGCGTGCTCAGGATGCCATGTACCTTCATCTGGTTTATAATCGTAAACGAATCCTGCTTACAGAAAAAAAATCCTGATCTGTCGGACAGCATCCTTTCCTGATGCTGTCCGATCTTCCAGAAGTCTGTCTTCACGGCCTTCAGCAAGTACATTTTTATAGAAAAAATAAGCCCTGGAAATTCATCTTTCCAGAGCTTTCTAAGAGGTGCCACCCGGATTTGAACCGGGGATAGAGGTGTTGCAGACCTTTGCCTTACCACTTGGCTATGGCACCATGCTCCCCCTGTTGGACTCGAACCAACGACACTGCGGTTAACAGCCGCATGCTCTACCGACTGAGCTAAGGAGGAATACTTAATTTAAGGTTTGTACCTTAAAAACTACATACATGCTTGTTGATTGTTAATCAAACTCTTTGAATCAATTCTTAACCTGCGTTTCTTGGTCAAGCCCTCACCCGATTAGTAACAGTCAGCTCCATGCATTACTGCACTTCCACCTCTGCCCTATCTACCTCGTCGTCTTCAAGGGGGTTTACTTCACTAAGAATGGGATATCTCATCTTGAGGGGGGCTTCACGCTTAGATGCCTTCAGCGTTTATCCCTTCCGGACTTGGCTACCCGGCCATGGCTTTGGCAAGCCAACCGGTCCACCAGCGGTC
>NZ_JAHLPQ010000014.1:0-73048 GCF_018917985.1 Blautia sp. MSJ-36
CAGACATGATCATTATTACGGATAACATCTGATGAAGGAAGAACCCCTTCTTCTGTTATCTGATTTATAGAAACTTATTAACCAAGTAGTCTTGATTGACTACATCATTATTATACTAGGAGGTGAGTAAATGACACAGGGCGAAAGAGTCAGAGAAGTCCGCAAATTTCGTAAAATGAGTATGGAGCAATTTGGGGAACGATTAGGTGTGCAAAAGTCTGCAATATCTAAGATTGAAAAAGGTGATCGTGGTCTTACAGAACAAATGCTCAAAGCAATATGTCGCGAATTTAATGTTAACGAGACATGGTTGCGGACTGGCGACGGTGATATGCCCCAGAAACTTTCTGAGGAAGAAGAGATTGCTGATCTGGTATCAGATGTTTTGGAAAATGGAAAGAATAATGAGTTTTATGGAATTATCTTAGAAATTATCCGGACATACAACGAGTTATCTCCTGGATCTCAGGAAGTAATCAAGAATTTTAGCAAAAAGCTCGGTGAAAATTTAAGCAAAAAGAAAGAGGGCTAATGTCCCCTCTTCCTTTCGAGATGTTTCTTTATAAGAATGATAATCTGTTTTAAAAAAGTTTCATCTGCAGAATCCATTTTTTCAAGCATCTCCATAATGTAGCTTTTGTATTCATCCTGCTTTTTCATATGTATCCCTCCGTTCTGCGTCTTTTCCGAACGTTTGTTTGTTTTTAATATACATCAAACTTACGTTCTTTGCAAGGAAATTGAGTACGTTATATTATACTCATCTCCTTTTTGTAACTATAATACGCACTTTTTCGACACTTTTCGTCACTCAGGAGGGAATCGTCCAGAATTCTGGACACTTTTTTACTACTTGTACGGAGAATCATATAAATCAGAGATCCGTACTCTCAGCACTGCTGCCAGACGTTCCATATTATCCATTGTTGGGGAATATGTTTCGTTGGCAATGTTGTTGATCGTGGATTTTGAAATCCCGGTTAAAGTTGCCAGTTGTCGTGCTGATACGTTTTTATTGTACATAATGTCTGCTAATAATATTTTCATGTTTATATTGTAGACAAGAACATCTTTTCTATTCATAAAGGAGGCATGTATGGGATTATTTAATTTTTTTCGTTCTCCACGTTATGATATGGATACTCTTGCTGGAATAAATGCAATACCTGTTCCAGCTAAGAATTACCATACTGGAACAGATACAAAAGATTGCATTTATTATCTTTTGCAGAGAAAAGCTACAGAGCATAAAAAAGCCGGTCGTATGGACTGCGCTATTGCTTGTTTAAAAAAATCCAACGAGCTTTCTGACTATGAAAATCGCCCACTTTTAACTGAAAAAGAGTATTTACGTCTTATAAAATACATTGAATTAACTGGCAATCATGATTTTGCTGAACAAGAATTAAACGAAATATATCGTAAACATCCGGATTTTAAAGATAAGCGTGTTTCAAATCTTGTCCGAATTAAGAATGCTCTTAGTGAATGTAAAAAACAGAATATTGACTTCGTAACAATTTCAACCAACAGCAGTTGCCCTATATGCAGCAAATACAACTCAAAAGTATTTTCAATCAGCGGCAAGACAAAGAAATACCCTAAACTGCCATCAAAAATATCTAAAAATGGTGGCTTTTGCCCTAATTGCATTTTAGGAATATATCCATATTTTGACGGAATCAATTCTCCCAAGTAATAACTATTAAGAGAATTTTATTGATTACTGTCGTATTATCTGTGGATATTATAATTTAAAGGAGGCGTTTCTTATGAAAAAGAAAACCTGGTGTATCTCACTGTTGTTGACTTTGTGCCTGCTCTTCTGCAGTATCCCTGTTCAGGCTGCAAGTGGCTGGAACTCTTCGTGGGGTGGTGGCTATCGAAGCACAGTTACCTTAAAGAAAGGCAAGACCGTTACATCCTATCTTTCCCGATCGGAGCGAGTACGGTTTAAAGTTCCGGGTTACGGTTACAAATGGAGCAGTTCCAACAAAAAATGTGCTACCATTTCCTCTTCTGGCGTTGCATTCTATAAGAAGAATGGTTCCACAATCATTACCGCAAGGAAAGGAAAAGCTATATACAAATGTAAACTTATAACAGAATCCCCCAGAGCTGGAAAAGCGGTATCTACAATGACTGCCGGAAAGACATATCAATACTCTATTTATGGAACAAAACAGAAAATAACTTGGAGATCTTCAAATAAATCTGTGGTTTCTATTGATTCCAGGGGAAAAGCTACTGCCAAGCGTTCTGGATATGTAACAATAACAGCAACTTTCGGAACTTATCATTTTGAATCTTATGTAAATGTCAATCCGAAACCCACCGTTGTAAAAACGTATAATATAGGACAGACCTGGAAAGTTCCTGGTCAGTGGAGTTTAAGAATCAATTCCGTCACAGAAATGGACGAACGTAATCCATATTCGGATGTTTATCCGGACGCTGTATATCTCATTGATTATACTTATGAAAATCTTGGATATGGTGATGGATTATATATTTCAATGGATCTTCAAAGAATTGTAGACGCAAAAGGCTATACTGGATATTCTTATCCAAACGACCAGGCATATTATCCTCAGGAACTTCCTGTTGGTGCCAAGTGTCACGCTCAAGGAATCATCGGTGTTGATCATGCCGGAAACTTCAAGATTTATGTTGATCAATATACCAACACAACATACAAAAAATATTCCGCAATTTTTAATATAAAAATCAATTAAACATATAAAAACCGCCCCAGTACGCCAATACCGGGACGGTGGTGGATCTCCGAAGAGATATCCAATTTTTACCAAAGATATTGTATCATCTTCGGAGCGGCTACACAATCAGAACATTTGTGTGGTCGTTATTTTTGTACCCATTTTTACATATTTTAAACCGAGGTGATATTATGGAACTTTTAAATGTATGCATCTACCTGCGTAAGTCCCGTGCCGATCGGGAGGCTGAGGCCAGGGGTGAGGGTGAAACTCTTGCCCGCCATGAACGGATCCTTCTTGATCTTGCTAAAAAGCGTGGTTACAATGTAGGCGCGATCTATAAAGAGATTGTATCTGGTGAGACCATTTCCGCACGTCCTGTTATGCAACAGGTTCTTCGTGAAGTGGAGGCCGGCATGTGGGATGGTGTCCTGGTTGTCGAGGTGGAACGTCTGGCCAGAGGTGACACCATTGACCAGGGTGTTGTCGCTAGGGCTTTCCAGTATTCCAGCACATTAATCATTACTCCACTTAAAACTTACGATCCAAATAACGAATATGACGAAGAGTATTTCGAGTTCGGGCTTTTTATGTCCCGCCGAGAATATAAGACTATTCGCCGCCGTCTTACTGCAGGTCGTGAATCTTCTGCAAAAGAAGGTAAGTATTGTGGTAGTAAGCCGCCATACGGATATTCCCGCATAAAGCTCATCGGTGAAAAAGGATGGACACTGCAGCCTGTTCCGGATCAGGCAGAAATCGTCAAACTTATATTCAATTTGTATGTCCATGGAGTATCAGGCGAAAGAATCGGAATGGCAAAGATCTGCCGTAAATTAAATGATTCCGGAATCAAGACCATGGATGGCGGCCTGTGGACCGTTCCTCGCGTGCAGGCAATTCTCAGAAATCCGGTGTATGCAGGGATGATACGCTGGAACAGTAGAAAGGCTGTAAAGCATATACAGGACGGCCAGATAACCATCTCACGCCCTTTCGCTCAGGATCATATTCTTGCCGAAGGCAGACATCCTGCTATTGTATCAAAAGAACTTTTTCAGCAAGCACAGGATATTGTAAATCGAAACCCTGCGCGGCCGCTTAATTCTCTGCATGTGCTCCGTAATCCGCTTGCCGGTATTGTCCGTTGTGGAAAATGCGGTTATGTTATGACCCGTAAATCCCCAAGTGACAGACAAGGTGCTCTACTCCGATGTCCATATAGTTCCTGCGACAATATAAGTAGCAAGCTCCCTCTTGTTGAAAAAGCTCTTCTTGACGGAATCCAGGAACTTGTAGATGGCTACAAGTTAAATAGCAGTTTTTCTGATCAGGAATATTCTCTTTCTATTTCTGAAAAAGAAGAAATGATCCGGGGAAAATTAAAAGAAATTGATATTTTGAAGAAAAAGAAAGAAAAACAATACGATCTTCTTGAACAGGGAATTTATTCTACAGATGAATTTCTTGAGCGTTCCAGAGCTACTGCCGCCGAACTGTCTGCCTGCGATACAGTGATTTATTCTTTAAGGCAAGAAATTAAACACGAACAAGAACTCCAGTTTCAGCGTTCTTCTTTTATTCCCAAGTGTGAAGATCTTCTCGCTCATTACTGGACATGGGATACGTCTACAAAGAATCAGTTTCTTCGTGAGCTGATAGAAAAGGCTGTTTATACTAAAAGTAAAAGAAACACCTGGAAAAATGGTGATGATGTTTCTTTTACTTTAGATATTTACCCAAAAATACAGCAAAAATAAGTGTGGGTAGCCTTTATGTACCCACACATTGGCACGTATCGTGTCCTCCGGCCAGGTTGCATAGATCTCACTGCTGGCCACGTTTTTGATATAATCCTTGTATCTTACATAATGATCCTGTGCAGAGGTATCCCCTACCGGCCCGTCGTGGACTACGATATACTCCGGGATCACCACTTTGTTTAATACGATCTCGCCGGTTTCATTTATCGGCTTGATCTCTGCTTCCGGATTTTTGGGAGGATATTCCCCAAAAAGCGTATGGGGTCCGATGACGATCCGCTGATAGTCCTCTCCACTACCTTGCTGTCTGCTAAGGGATGCTCCCTGCCTGGCAATGGAATGGGGAAGAACTTCTGTACCGGCTACTTCTTTTGGTGTAAAACCCTCGGCACTGATCCGGACTGTATATTCTGCATAGGGCTGCTGCTCCACCGGTTTCATGCTGTATTCCAGCGGAGGAGCTGCCAGATCCAGCATGGGCGTTTTTCCGGAAGAATCCGTACGGACTTCCTCGATCACATTATCCGGTACTCCCGTATAAGAAATCCGCACTCTGGCATTTTCCACAGGGCGGTTATTGGCTCCGTCCTGCACCGTCACCTGCAGCCGTCCCTGATCCGGGGTATCCTGCTGCATGGAAAGATAAGAATGATTTTTCATAAACAGAGACTCCTTTTTGTACCTGAAAACACACTGACTCTCTGCCAGTATATGCACAAAATCAAAAAAATGCCATATATCTTACTGTGCTTCCTCCCAGTAATCTTCCGCATCCTGGATATCATCAAACTCATCTGCATGATCATAATAAAAATCTTCCGGATCATCATAATCCTGCACATCGTACATATCTTTTCTGTCATTATTCCTGCTGGTATTTCCACGGTAAGTTTTTTTCCCGGATGTTGTGGATGAAACAAATTCCACTACACTGCTGACCCGTCCGTTTCTGCAGACTGCCATGAATTTTTTTGCTCCATTGCTGTTATACCACATATATCTGTACTGAATGTCCTGTGTCCTTTTTCCCGGTGTGTCCCGCCAGTAATGTTCTGTTCTTTTCTCTTTTGCCCTTCCCAGAAGCGTAATATTTATATATTTTTCTTTCATTCCTTTATATGGCTCATCTTTCTTCCTCATTTTTTCCTCTTCTTCTTTTTCTTTCTGTGCCATATATTTTTCATACTGTACTTCTGTATCTTCTTTAGCACTCTTCATTTCTTCTGCATATTTACCACTGTACTTATCCTCTTTCGGAAAATTCCATATGAGTTTATGCAGCTCCTCAATTCCTTCTTCGTTCTGAACAGCTTTGCAAAACTTTGCATACCGGATAATATATTCTGCATCCTCATAATTTCCCGGAAGTTTTTCAAGTAATTCTATCGCTTCATCATATTCACCTGCATCCATGCATTCTCCCGCTTTTTCATAACATACATTATTCTGTTTTTCCTTAAATTCTGCATTTTTTATCTGGATTGCCTCATCCGCTTTTATGATCAGAAAAGGTGCCGCCAGAACAACTGCTATCAAAGCCGCCAGTATTAAAATATTCTTTTTCAAATTCCCATATCTCCTTCTCTTTTGCTCTGATATCTTCATTATATAATAAATATCTGCACAGAAAAAGTGCTGTATCATCTTCTCATAGATCATACAGCACTAAATATTTGCCTTATTTTGTCAGATATCAGAAAATCTTCAAAATATCATTATACATAACCACAACCATCAGCGCCATCAGAAGCATCAGTCCCGCAAAATGGATCATGCCTTCTACCTGGCGGTTTACCGGTTTTCTCCGGATTGCTTCTACCACCAGAAATACCAACCTTCCTCCGTCCAGTGCCGGAAGGGGAAGCAGGTTCATCACTCCCAGGTTGGCAGAAAGAAGAACTGCCATGTTCAGCATATTCATCCAGATCATCAGTGTTCCTTCGCTCTTGGACTGTTCGTAAGTATCCCCGATGGCATCCACAACACCAACCGGGCCGCTTAAGTCTTTCATTCCAAGATGACCGGTCACAAGCTCTTTCAGACTTAAGATCGTAGTGCGGATCATGTATTTTACTTCCACCGCACCGTATTTCAGAACATTGAAACCGGAAGTCTTTTCGCTGTATGTGTTATATCCGAAACCGGAAACCGGTGTCCTGTATTCTCTTGGTGTAATCTCCGCCTCATATTCCAGCCCGTTTCGTTCATAAGTGATCGTCACAGGTTCATCAGACAGTGGATGCTCCTCGATATATTTTTCATATGCATTTCCATCCGGGACTTCCACACCGTTGATCTTCGTGATCACATCGCCCGCTTCCAGACCTGCTTCTTCCAGCGGCATTCCTTTGATCAGGGATTCCACTGTCATGGAATTTACATCGGAACGGTTGAAGCCAAGGAGATATCGTACATTTACATCCGGCTTATAGGAGATCTCCTGTTCTTTTCCATCACGTTTTACCTTCAGATGGATGGTATCTCCCTCTTTCAGCTCATTGAGATACGAATACACATAGAGATCTTTTCCCAGGTCAATGTGATATCCCTGGTACTCTGTGATCACATCGCCTTCTTTCAGGCCTGCCTTTTCTGCTGCGGAACCTTCTGTTACCTGCAATACAGTTGCAGGATCATAGCCAATACAGCCCACAATGATCACAGACAGGACAAAGGCCAGCAGAAAATTAAATACCGGACCAGCGGCAACCACCGCAATCCTGCCCCACACAGGAGCAGAATTAAAGGTTCCCGGACTGTCATCTTCCGCATCTTCTCCTGCCATGGCACAGGAACCGCCAAGAGGAAGCAGTTTCACAGAATAGCGGGTGCCACCTTTTACCGTACTTATGATCCTCGGACCCATGCCAAGAGAAAATTCCACCACCTCAATGTGGTTCTTTTTTGCCAGGAGAAAATGTCCCAGTTCATGGATCAGTATCACAACGCTGAAAATAATTACAGCAATCACAAATCTCAATTTACCACCTGCTTTCGATCCACTGGTAAGTATCCTGCTCTACAGAAAGGATCTCATCCAGATCCGGATGCGCGATTTTTTTATGTCTTTCCATAGACTGTGCAATAATCTCATAAATATCCAGAAAGCCAATCTTTTCTTCCAGGAATTTCTTTACTGCAAGCTCATTGGCCGCATTAAAGACAGTCGGCATACTTCCCCCTTCCCGGGATGCCTGGATTGCCATAGGAAGTCCGCGGAATGTGTCCATATCCGGAACCTCAAATGTGATCTCACGGAGTTTCGTGAAATCAAGACGGTCTCCATCCAGATAACGTCTGTGTGGATAGTACAGAGCGTACTGGATCGGAAGTCTCATATCCGGAGTTCCAAGCTGTGCCATGATCGCGCCGTCTTTAAATTCCACCATGGAATGAATGATACTCTGTGGCTGTACCACCACCTGAATATGATCCAGGTCCATGTCAAACAGCCACTTGGCCTCCATAACTTCCAGACCTTTGTTTACCAGGGTCGCGGAATCTACGGTGATCTTCCGTCCCATTACCCAGTTTGGATGTTTCAGAGTATCCGCAACCGTAACATTTCGAAGTTCTTCTGTGGTACGTCCGCGGAATGGTCCGCCGGATGCCGTGACCAGAAGTTTATGGATCTCTTTGTTTTCTTCTCCATGGATAGCCTGGAAAATGGCGCTGTGTTCACTGTCAACCGGAAGGATGGATACGCCGTATTCCTTTGCCATTGGCATGATCAGATGACCGGCTGTGACAAGGGTCTCTTTATTCGCCAGGGCGATGTCCTTTCCCGCACGGATTCCTTCCATGGTAGGACGGATCCCGATCATTCCCACGATCGCAGTGACAAGAATATCGGATTCCGGCATGGACGCAAGTTCCAGAAGTCCTTCCATTCCGCTGACTACCTTTGTGTCCGTATCCGCAATACGTGTTTTCAGGTCCCGGGCTGCCTTTTCATCCCAGACTGCAGCCAGAAGCGGATGAAACTCCCGGATCTGTTCTTCCAGTTTCTCCACACTTTTTCCCGCACTGACCGCAACAACACGAAGATCTTCGTTTTTTCTTGCCACATCCAGTGTCTGAGTTCCGATGGAACCGGTAGAACCTAAGATTGCAATATTCTTCATTTCAATATCTCCTAAATTCCAAGAATCGTTTTTGCAAGATAATAAATAACAGGAGCTGTGATAATCACGCTGTCAAAACGGTCCAGAATTCCTCCGTGACCCGGGATCAGCTTACCATAGTCCTTAATGTTCTGATTTCTCTTGATCGCAGATGCAGCCAGATCGCCTACCATGGAGATCAGGGCTCCAACTGCACAGATCAGGGCATACTCTGCCATTTTTCCCTGTGTGGCCGCTGCATAGATCACTCCAAGAAGCGCCGCTCCCACAACGCCGCCTACAGCTCCCTCGATGGATTTCTTCGGGCTTAAAACCGGCGCCATCTTATGTTTGCCGATGAGCATTCCCACACAGTAAGCGCAGGTATCACAGCCCCAGGAGCATAAAAAGATCAGCCATACCAGGAATTTTCCGTCCGGGAGGCTTCTGGTAAGATAGATAAAGGAAAGCATCACCGCAACATATACCACTCCGAAAAATGCTGCCATCACCTGTTCCGCACGGTATTTCGGATAACCGAATACATAGACAAACAGGATCAGGATCATACTGATGATGATCGCCATTGTTCCATAACTTCCAAAATCAAATTTCATGGCAATATAATAAAGCACTGCTCCAAGATATCCCACAAGTTCCAGCACAGTAACGTGCTCATCACTTACCTTCATTACCTTGTAAAGCTCTCTCATTCCGATCAGTGAAACAGCCAGAAGTGTAAAAAACAGAATCCAGCTGCCGGAAATGATAGTTGCCAGGGCAATGATGACAAGGACGATACCACTTATCAGTCTTGTCTTAAACATGATCTACTCCTCCTTGACGCCACCGTAACGTCTGTCTCTCTGATTATATTTTTCGATGGCTTTGACCAGCTCTTCTTTATTGAAATCCGGCCATGCAACCGGTGTAAAATAAAACTCGGAATAAGCCAGCTGCCAGAGCAGGAAATTGGAAAGACGCTGCTCTCCACTTGTACGGATCATCAGATCCGGATCCGGTACACCAGCAGTGTCCAGATAGCTCTCAATGGTATCCTCTGTAATGCTGTCCGGCTCAACTTTTCCGTCTTTTACATCCTGTGCCATCTTCTGCATTCCACGGCGGATCTCATCCCGGCTTCCGTAATTTAATGCCAGCTGGAAATAAATGCCGTCAAAATCTTTGGAATATTCCTCCAACTCCCGGACACTCTGCTGGATATCCGGTGCAAAAGCAGTAATATCCCCGATGACTTTCATACGCATATTATTTTTCTTGGAAATCTTGATACATTTCTTAAGATAACTGCGGAACAGCTTCATCAGCGCTTCCACTTCTTCTCTGGAACGTTTCCAGTTTTCTGTGGAAAAAGCGTAAACGGTAAGGTATTTTACTCCCAGATCCTTAATATCGTAACAAATGTTCTCAAGATTGGCGCATCCCTTTACATGTCCGTAGGTTCTCGGCATTCCACGTTCTTTTGCCCACCTTCCGTTTCCATCCAGAATAATCGCGATATGATTTGGTACGTTCATAAATCTCCTCCATACAGAAAGAGAGCTTCTTCAAAGAAGCCCTCTTTATCCTCGTATCTCTTACAATTATACAGTCAGAATCTCTTTAGACTTGTTCTCGATCGCCTTGTCAACTTCCTTGATGTACTTATCTGTAAGTTTCTGGATCTGATCCTCAAGCTCTTTGATCTCATCCTCAGAAACATCCTGTTTTGCAAGTTTCTTAAATGCATCGTTGGCATCACGACGGATATTTCTTACTGCAACCTTGGCACCTTCGCCTTTTTTCTTAACGTCTTTTACTAGCTCTTTACGACGTTCCTCGGTAAGCTCCGGGAAAACAAGACGGATCATTTTTCCATCGTTGCTCGGGTTTAATCCAAGATCAGAGCAGAGAATTGCTTTCTCGATAGCTTTGATCATGCTGGACTCCCATGGCTGGATCTGAATCATACGTGCCTCCGGAACAGAAATGTTTGCCACCTGCTGAATCGGAGTTGGTGCTCCATAATAATCTACGGTAAGTTTGTCAAGAATATGCGGGTTTGCACGGCCGGCTCTGATTGTTGTCAGCTCACTCTCCAAAGCATTCAGTGTTTTTCCCATTTTTGTTTCGTATACCTGAATTCTCTCATCCATTTCACATATCTCCCTGTATGGTTATTTTTTTATTATTCCCTTCTGCTTACACAGTTACCTTTGTTCCGGAGAACTTACCGTGTACAGTGTTGACGATGCTGTCTTTTTCATCAAGACCGAATACCAGCATCGGCATCTTCTGCTCCATGCACATGATGGAAGCGGTGAGGTCCATAGCTGCCAGTTTCTTGGCAACCACTTCATCAATGGAAATCTCATCATACTTCTTGGCATCCGGATTTACCTTCGGATCGCTGTCATAGATTCCATCAACAGCTTTGGCAAGAAGAATGGCATCTGCGCCAATCTCAACAGCACGAAGTACTGTAGCTGTATCTGTGGAAAAATATGGATGACCGGTACCACCTGCAAAGAATACAACTCTTCCTTCTGCGAAGCTCTCTTCTACAGCATCTTTAGAATAAAGAGTGGTAAATGCGCCACATACAAACGGGGTAAACACCTCTGTCTTAAGTCCCACATATCTGCAGATGTCAGATACATAGATACAGTTCATGATTGTAGCAAGCATACCGATCTGGTCAGCCTTACTTCTGTCCATGGCCCCGCTGGTACGTCCTCTCCAGAAGTTTCCTCCTCCGATTACAATACCAACCTGAAGTCCTTCATCCACAATAGTCTTGATCTGTTTGGCAACTTCTGTAACGGTTGCTTCATCAAAACCTCTCTTCTGCTCTCCTGCAAGAGCCTCTCCGCTTAATTTCAGTAACACTCTTTTCATATGTTTATTCTCCTTTACCATACGCCGGACACAACTTCATTTCCATTATTATCAAAAGTTGTGGAAACCGTAAACGTATCATAATAATAATAACCTGTCTTACCGGACTCCGGTTCATCCTCATAGTCGCTGCCATTCGGACTGCCGCATGCATTTACAAGATCTGTCATGGACTGGCCAATATATCCTTTTGCCACAGATGCCGGATCATCATCACTGGATGGTGCTTCTGTGGGATCCGGATCATCCGAAGAATCTGAAGACGGAGTAGATGGTGAATCTGTACTGCTGGAATCACTGCTGTCAGTATTATCCCCACTGCTATCTGCTGAAGAAGATGCGGAATCTGTGCTGCTGGAATCTGTACTGTCCGTGGAATCTGTACTGCTGTCGCTGGAATCGCTCTCTTCACTGTCATCCTCAATACCGAGTCTTGCCTTCACATCCTTCAATGTGGAAACTTCCTTGGTGCTTCCACTTGTCAGATATGTAGCATATGGGATTCCATCTTCACCCTCGCCATCCATACAGAGACTCAGCTGAGAAATTGTCAAAAGCGGCAGTTTACGGAAGAAGCATTCATTCTGCTCCTCGTCAGAAAACGTAATTCTCACATCAAAACTTGTTGCTGCGTTACCGTCATCATCTTTCTGGCTCTTTTCCATATAATAAACGGCTTTATCTTTGTCAGCCAGCGTAAACTTACCACTTACAAGATCACTGCCCCAGGTCTCATCGCTGTCATCTCCGTCATCTCTGGTAGGACGGACATAAATCGCAGAGATTGTAGAGCCCATTTTATTTGTAAACACAATACTTGTGGTTGTCTCACTCTTGGTTCCCATCACATTCTTGATGTTCGCTGTATCGTCTGTAGATGTCTGCATTTCTACCACATCTGTCTTCGCTGCTTCTGTCACAGTCGGTGTCACAGTTACTTCCACTTTCTGTTCAGGTGCCACGGAATTCTTCTTCCCACATCCGGCAGCAAGCATACTTGCCGCAAGAATTCCTGCAAGAATCAAATAACGTTTTTTCATTATATCTCCTCCATATAAAATGGTTCTATTTGCTGTCAGCTTACCTCTTTCTATTATTACAGAGTATCACTTTCTTGTCAACCTGACCGGTTTGAATTTCACAGAATCTTTAGATTTTTCAGACTATGTCAAAAATTAAAACATCTGCGGTCAAAAGCCGTTTTCTCTTCTTTTTTTCCGCATGTCACGGCGCATTTTCGCCGCTTCATTCCGGGCTTTTTCTGCTTCTGTGGTAATGATCAGTTCCGGTACCTGAATCGGTTTCTGGTCTTTATCTACAGCCACCATCACAAAGAACGCCCGGTTTACAGTCCGGCGCATACCATCCGGCTGTTCCACATACGTATCAATCTCAACTTCCATGGAAGTTCTTCCCACGTAAGTCACATATCCCTTAAGCACTACGATCTCACCTTCATAGATCGCATGCTTGAACTGAAGATTGTCCACTGCCGCAGTTACCACACGATAGGTTTCCGCATGGCGCATAGCCACCACACCGGCAACCTCATCCAGCCACTGCATCAGCGCTCCGCCAAAAAGCCTTCCGCCTCCGTTCAGATGCTGCTGCATGATCAGATGAACCTGCTCTGTCATGGACGCTTCCACCGTTTTTTTACGTCTTTCCTGTACCTCTGCCATTTTTTATTCCCCGCTTTTTATCATACTTTTTTCCAGCAGAAATCGGCCAGTTAATAAAGATTTTTCACCTTAAAGTCTCTCTCTGCTTCTCTTCTCTGATCTTTCTTGGCAATGTCCTGGCGCTTGTCGTAAAGTTTCTTACCACGTGCCATACCGATCTCTATTTTTACCAGGCTGTCCTTGAAATAAACCTTCAAAGGTACCAGGGTCAGTCCTTTTTCCTTTAATTTGGCTTCGATCTTATTGATCTCGTAACGATGCAGAAGCAGTTTCCGCACACGAAGAGGATCTTTGTTAAAAATATTTCCTTTCTCATAAGGAGTGATATGCATTCCATATACATAAACCTCCCCGTTTTCCACACGGACAAAAGCCTCCTTGATGCTGCATTTGCCGGAACGTAAGGATTTTACCTCGGTTCCAGCCAGCGCAATCCCGGCCTCATAAGTGTCCTCAATAAAGTAGTCATGAAAAGCTTTTTTATTATTTGCAATCAATTTCATTCCTGTTTTTTTTGCCATTTCGCGCTCCCTCAGTCTTCTTCAGCCAGAACAAAATCCACGGTTTTCAGCATTTTATCCGCATCTGCCACACGGACACGGACTTTCTGCCCAAGACGGAAGATCCTTCCTGTCATATCTCCCCGCAGTTCATATGCATCCTGGTCAAATACATAATAGTCGTCTCGTAATGTATTGATATGGATCAGTCCTTCCACAGTATTTGGAAGTTCCACATAAAGTCCCCATCCGGTAACGCCGGAGATGATTCCCTCATACTCCTCGCCCAGATGATAGGACATATACTCTGCTTTCTTCAGCTTGTCAGATTCTCTTTCCGCCTCATCTGCACGCCGTTCGCACACACTGGACTGGCGTGCCACTTCATCCAGGATCTCCTTGTAATGTTCGGTACGTCCTTCTCTTACCAGTCTGCCTCTCAGACGGTCATGAATGATCCTGTGGATCTGAAGATCCGGATATCTTCGGATCGGAGAGGTAAAGTGACAGTAATACTTCGCCGCAAGACCGAAATGTCCGCTGCATTCGGTGGTATATTTCGCCTGTTTCATGGTACGCAGTGTCAGGCGGCTGATCTGCGCCTCATTTGGCATTCCTTCGATACTTTCCAGGATCTCCTGGATCTCACCTGGTGTGATCTCCTGCCCGGATTTCTGGATGTTGACGCCTTCATTATGAAGAAGCATCAGAAGACTTTCGATCTTTTCCGGATCCGGATTCTCATGAGTTCTGTATACAAACGGATAATCTCCGGTACAGTATTCCTGTGCCACGGTTTCATTGGCAAGAAGCATAAAGTCCTCAATGATCCTGGTTGCCACATTGGCCTCGTAAGGCTGTACGTCAATAGCTTTTCCTGCTGCGTTGAGTATGATCTTGCTTTCCGGAAAATCAAAATCAATGGAACCTCTTGTATGGCGGCGGCTGCGTAAGATCCCGGAAAGCTCCTTCATCAGGAAAAACATGGGGATCAGGGATTCGTAACGTTTCTTTGCCACATCATCGGTATCTTCCAGAATATTTTTTACATCGGTGTAGCACATACGCTCATCTACGCGGATCACTGTTTCCGCGATCTTATGGGAAATTACCTTGCCTTTTTCATTGACATCCATCAGACAGCTTAAAGTAAGACGATCCTGTCCCTGGTTCAGAGAACAGATTCCATTGGAAAGCCGTTCCGGAAGCATAGGAATCACGCGGTCCGCAAGATAAACCGAAGTTCCTCTCTTCAGTGCTTCCCGATCAAGGGCACTGCCACCCTGGACATAATTGCTGACGTCTGCAATGTGTACCCCAAGATGATAGATTCCGTCTTCTTTTGTAAGGGAAATGGCATCATCCAGATCCTTTGCATCCTCGCCGTCAATGGTAACCGTGACAAGATCTCGAAGATCCAGTCTTCCATCCATATCTGCTTCCTGCACATGATCCGGCACACGGTCTGCCTGACGGAGTACCTTATCCGGAAATACACTTGGAATGTTAAAACTCTTCACAATAGCAAGGATATCTGTTCCTGGTGAACGTAAATTTCCCAGCACTTCTGTGATCTTTCCTTCCGGCTTCCGGTTTCTGGAACCATAGTCCACGATTTCCGCAACTACCTTATCTCCATCTTTGGCTCCCATGGAATTTTTCCTGGAAATAAAGATATCTTTGGAAAATTTGGGGTTATCGCTGATCACAAAACCGTAATCCCGGCTGCTCTGGTAGGTTCCCACGATGGAAGGCATTCCTCTCTCCAGAACCTTCAGGACAACACCTTCCGGGCGCTTGCCCTCTTTATGTCCGTTTCGTACAAGGATCTGTACTTTATCCTGATGCATGGCACTTCCCGTGTCATTTTCCGGAATAAAAATATCCTGTTCCTGGTCTTCCACTTCCACAAAGCCAAAGCCCTTGTAATGGCCGATGAACGTTCCTTCCATAATAGTTCCGTCCTTCTCGGAAAAACGGTATTCCTCATGCTCGTGCTCCTTGCGTTCTCTTCCCTTACGGCCACGCTCCTGCTTCTCTGCCTTCAGAGCATCTTTTTTCTTCCGTCTGTCTCTGCGCTTACCGGAAACTTTACTATATCTTCCTTTATTATCCACTTCCGCCTTTCCCTGGGCACAAAGCTCATCCAGCACATCAAAAAGCTCTTTTTTCTCACTCTTATCCAGCTGGAGGAGAGATGCGATCTCCCGCAGTCGCATAGGTTTATACAGCGGATCTCCCAGAAGCTCCATTATAAACTTTTTTCTTTTTTCAAAATTTTTCGATCTTTTCACATTTTCTCCTGTTTCTATTTCATTTTTACCCTGTTATCATTCCAGAGGAAGTCTCACCCGTGACCCTGTATCAACGCAAAAACACTCCTGCTGATTAACAAAAGAAGTCTCCATCCGAGGTTCTTCTGCATGCTAACGCAGCAAGAGTGTTCCCAACTTCTGTTCTGCTCCCGGCAGATCAGATAATGTTCAGTACGACTGACAGTACAAAGAAAATAACTCCCATGATAATGGTACCTCTTACGAGACCACCTTCCATGGAACGGCCCTTATTCTTACCCCAGTAAGTATCAGCTACTCCGGCGATAGAGCCAAGACCCTGCTGCTTGCCCTCCTGCATCAGTACGACAACAGTCAGAGCGATACAATCTATTGCATAAATTACAGTCAGAATAATCTTCAAAATGTTCACGCGGTTACACCTCCTAATCAACTAGAGGTTATTTTACCATAGCTAAACCGGGATTTCAACCATTTTCCGTTTATTTTATGCAGGGCTTTTTCTGAGATTTTTTTGCAAAAGGATCGGTATATCTTCCAAGGGTTCCAAGCTGTTCATGAATCCGCAGAAGCTGATTATACTTGGCATTCCGGTCCGAACGGCAGGGCGCACCTGTTTTGATCTGTCCGGCCCCGCAGGCTACCGCCAGATCTGCGATAAAGGAATCCTCGGTCTCGCCGGACCTGTGGGAGATCACCGCACGGTATCCCGCATGTTGGGCCATTTCCACTGCATCCAGGGTTTCCGTGAGGGTTCCGATCTGATTTACCTTGATAAGGATGGCATTAGCGACTTCAAGCTGAATACCGCAGCGCAGACGTTTGATATTGGTGACAAACAGATCATCTCCCACAAGCTGGACCTTTTTTCCAAGATGTTCCGTCAGGTATTTCCAGCCTTCCCAGTCATCCTCCCAGAGCCCATCCTCAATGGAAACAATGGGAAATTTTCCCACCAGTTTCTCGTAGTACTCTGTCATCTCCCTGGCATCCCGGTAGATCTTTTCCCCTTTCATGCGGCTCTCCCCCGGGAAAAAGTACACGCCTTTTTCCTCATCATAAAGTTCGCTGGAAGCTGCATCAATGGCAATGGCGATCTCTTCTCCAGGTTTGTATCCTGCTTTTTCCACTGCATGAACGATCAGCGTAAGCACTTCCTCCGAATCCGGAAGATCCGGGGCAAATCCCCCTTCGTCTCCAACTGCTGTGGAAAGTCCTTTTTCCCGGAGAAGAAGCTTTAAGTGCTGGTAAACTTCCACACACATGCGGATACCTTTTTCCAGACAGCAAGCTCCTGTTGGCATGATCATAAACTCCTGAAGGTCTACCGTGTTGTCCGCATGTTTTCCACCGTTTAAGATATTCATCATCGGCACCGGAAGCTGCATGGTATGACATCCTCCAAGATACTGATAAAGAGGGAGCCGAAGCGCCCCTGCTGCAGCACGGGCCGTTGCCAGGGATACTGCCAGTGTGGCATTGGCTCCTGCGCTGCTTTTGTTTTCCGTTCCATCTGTTTCGATCAGAAGATGATCGATCCATGCCTGGTTCAGGGCATTCTCTCCGATGATGGCATCCGCCAGACGGGTGTTGATGTTCTCCACTGCTTTTTTTACACTCTGGCCCAGATATTCCTCCCGGTTCCCGTCCCGCAGCTCCACTGCCTCAAATTTCCCTGTGGACGCTCCGGACGGCACCATGGCTCTTCCCGTGTATCCGTTGATCCCTACGATTCCTTCTCCTACAGTAACTTCCGCTTCCACCGTAGGATTCCCCCTGGAATCCAGGACCTGTCTTGCGTGAACTTTTCGAACAGGCAGATAACGTAGCATAAGTTTTCCCTCCTTGAAAATAATAATACTGTTTATGATCTCCTGCGCTTTTTTGATTCTTTTCTTATGTTCATAAAGGTAGCTTGTCCGAAAAGGTTTGGGTCTATACGTGTTCTGTTTCCCCTGTCTGAAATATCGTAACCGCCAATAGCGCTTACGGTGAAAAAAGATTGATCCAATAATCCGGAACCATGGAAAGAATCTCCGGTTTTTTCACGTCAAACATCTCATGCAGGCTTCTGGGCGCGATCCAGGTGTCAGCACCGAAATATACAACTACAGTGATAACCGGAATTAAACGATCATTCCTATAAAACCCAGAAAGATATTCTCCTGATGTAGGTGCTCTCTCCTTAGCCCTTCTGTGAGATTTAGCAGATTTTTCTACCTGCCCTGCGTATTCTAATGAGTCATAGACCATATTCTTAACCGGCATTGCAAAGTTCTGTTCTGACTGATTCCCAATCCCGAGAAGAAGATAAACATTAGATTCATCTTGCATCGCAGTAAATGCTTTAAATTCATCTCGAAACTTCTGAACAGGAACTTCTGATTTTTCCGCTCCATAAGGAACAGTCAGAGCAGTTGTATCCAGTGGATACAATGCGTCAGGGTCTATGATTTTTTCTCCTTTGTACAGCATATGGTTAAACACATCCGCAAAAATACGGTTGTCTGCCATGTAATCTTTGGTGATGGTATCCTTGGTACCCATAGGTTTCACCACCTTTGATCTGGTTATGTAATCAGATATTTTATTTTCTGATTCATGTTAATGGTAGCATGGTTTTTGTGGTTTGGGAAGGAGTTTATGGAAATATTGAAAATTAAAATTTACCGTAGCAATCCCCCCTGATTTTTTAAATATTAAGATATTTTTCTGTCCATGCATTCCATTTTTTACTAAATTCATCCAATTCTACTACGATAGGAATACTTATATCCACGTGCAATTCTTCCTCTGTAATCAGACCAGCTAACAAATCTTCAAATTGTTTCTTAGCGACCTGCATTTTAGAATACAGCACATCGAAATTCTCCAAAGCACTTTCAACAACCTGGCATAACAGTTCAACCATTCTGCTACAAGTACAATCTGCATCAATATTTCCAAAAGACAGTTTCCATTCAATCATATCTTTATATATTTGCATCATTTTTTCTGTAGCCTCAATTATCTTATGCACATCCCCAGCTTCTCCTGATTTTCCAAAAGCTTCTTTCAAATCTTCATTTACATAACTTTCAATTTTACGAATAAAATCTAACAATTTATCCATTTGTGATTTTATAAAATCTACAAACTCATTAGAATCTTCAATGCGCTTTAGACAATCCTCATACTTTCCAAACACCACTTTTTGATTGCGATACTCTCGTAAGTTCTCATATTCATAGATTACAATTTCTACATATAAACGATACTCCCAATATTTCTCCCTTTTTCGTACAATGTTTTTAATAATATCCGGATATGCCGCTAAAACGCAATTTTGATTATTTTGATTTTTGGAAAGGCCCCGCAAGCTTGCTTTATACATTTCCACCGCCGGTCTCAGCCATTCATCAACAGAATTTTCTCCTAAAACATCAACTGTATCTTCCTCCTTAAAGATATCTGCTTTCTCTTCATAATCTGCAATACTTTCCACCGTGAAACTTTCATCTTCTGTATTACAAGATACTGTAACAATTTTACTATTAGATAATTCCTTGTCAGCTTCGTAATCAATTTCAACGAGGAATTTAATTCTTTGAATTTCCTCATAAGCAATATTATTAGTTTCTTCAATTCTTCCTTCTATATAAGCACATCCGTATGCCGAAATACTTTGCTCAATATCATTGAAATATTTACTTAGTTTCTCATTTATATATAAATCCTTAAGCCGAATTTTATATGTATCCACAGATTCATTATCAGTCCATATGCCGATGCTAATAGTCTTAGAAAGTGAATCTAATTTAATTCCACAAATCTCAACAATAACACCATCTCTTCGAAATATGGTATTATCTTTACAGTTACCTTCTGAATTTTCCTCTTCTTTAGTGAATTTTTTTTCAAAATCATCAACTATATCTTCGTCCTCAGAGATATCTGCTTCCTCTTCATAATCTGCAATACTTTCCACAGTGAAACTTTCATCCTCTGTATTACAAGATAATGTAACAATTTTACTATTAGCTAATTCGTTGTCATCTTCGTCATCAATTTCAACGAGAAATCTAATTGTCTGAATTTTCTCATAATCAATGTCATCAATTTCTTCTTCCAAATACCCACTGCTATAATCAGAAACACTTCCGATATCACAGAAATCTTTATGACTTTTTCCATTTATATGCAAATCTTTGATCCAAATATCATATGTATCCTCAGATTTATTACTAACCCATATACTGATGGTAATACTCTCAGAAACTGCATCAAATTCGAGGCCACAAAAATCGACAGTAACTCCAATATTTTCATCTCTTTGAAATATGGTAATATCTTTAAATTCATCTTCTAAATCTTTTTCCGATTCATCCTCTTCTTCAATAAAATACGCCTCAATTGCTGCCCTGATTTCTGTAACACCTTTCACATTTAAATTCCTAATTTCCAAAAGTTCTTCGTCTGTAATATCTCTTAGTTCCTCTATATCCTCATACCCAGCTGTAAGCAAGCACATCCTTGCCCTTGCTGATATACTTAATTCTCGGATCTTCATGTGCTGAATTTCTCCCTATCCATCAATTTCTTCATAATTCTGTTCTTCATCAACCGCAAACCTATACGCAGTAAGGATATCTCTAATACCCTTGTCCGGATTCTGTCGTTTTACATCTAAAATCTGAATAAAATCACGAATCATCGTTCGCGGTGTGATAAATGTAGTTTCCCTCTTCATATATGCCAGTTTTACAAAATCAATCATCTCATCTTCTGTAATAACCCTCTCGCATTCATTCAACTGAGCATGGATTTCCGCCAGTTTTTCTAATAGTACATACATTTCCTCTCTTGTCAACGGAAGCACCTTAATTATCGGCGTCATCATATTAATGATACTGGGATCCTGATATGAGCCAGTTGACAAGCGAGAACGCATTGCCTCATAACTGAAAATTCCTTTTTTCTTATCATAGATACTCTTGGGAATACCACTCATGATAATTCCCAGATTTTCTGCCTTTCCTTGCAATGCAGCATTATACATCATTAGAATTTTCTCATAATTGTTCTGACGAGTAATTCCATTTGCTGTATTACAAATGTAAGCTAACTCATCAATCAACACAATAAATCCCTTGTATCCAGCAAGGACAAAAAACTGCGCCCATAACATAATATAATCAAACCAGTTTTCATCTTGCACTATAGCATTTATTTCAAGTTCCCTCCTGGCCTCCTGATTTGTTTTAAATTCACCTCTAAACCATCTAAGAACATTCTCCTGTCCCGTCATCTTCTCATTTATATCAGAGGTTCTGCTTGCTTTCCAGAATAATCGCAACCCCTTAGTAAATTCATAACCATACGCTAATGACTGCAATTTCGCACAATCTTGCAACATTATATTTTCTGCAATATACTCAATATTAGTCTCTTCCAAAGAATTCTGGGACATTTGTATTGCAGCACGAACGAATATATTATTTACCCATGACTCCATCACTTTGGAAAGTGCTCTTCCAGACTGATTTGTCTTATTTGATATATTTGACATCAGTTCTCTATACGTTGCCAAACCTTTTTTCTTTGTAGTGTTTCCAATCAAAGCCCTATCTGGCGATAAATCCGCCTCTGCCACAATAAAATCATTCTTTACACAGTATTCCTTTATTGTTTGTAGCAGAAATGTTTTTCCACTACCATAATCGCCAACAACAAAGCGAAAGGTTGCACCTCCGTCTTGTATAATTTCTGTATCACGAAGAAGCGAATTAATTTCTTGTTCTCTTCCTACAGCAATGTATCCTAAACCCTCTCGAGGAACTGTTCCACCCCCGAGAGAATTCATGATATTTCTATACGTTTTTTTAGGTATACGTTTTTCCATATTAAAAAGCCTCTATTAATTTATCAATAATCTTTTCCATAAGTTTTATCTTTTTTGTTGTCCAGCATTTTCAGCCCTGTTTTTATCATAAAAAGAAGTATTTTGTTCTTTAAGTTCATCCAGATAATCCTCTTCGACATAAGGAAGCATTTCATCTGTATTAATAATAGTTTCCTCATAGAAATCCAGTGCCTTTTCATTGATGCGCTCTAAAATGGTTTTATAGTTTGGAAACGGTGAAACTAATTTCAAAAAGTCAGCAATACTGTCAGGCCGATCTGCTACCAACACATCCAAAATTCTTCTTTCATCGCTGTCCAATATCATATAGAAATTTTCAGCTTCTGTTGAATCAATAGTCATCTTTCTTTGACCTGCAGTATCTGTATTAGTTTCCTCTGGCAATACTTCCCACTCATCCCTGGCAACAAGTTTCTCCTGATTTCTACGAAGAATATTTCTAATTTGTGCAAACTGATGAAAATCAAGCGTGAGATCATCTAAAGTAAGCTCTTCAATAGATTTCGTATCATTAATATTACTTTCTCTAATTTCGGAAGGACGGTTAACCCGCTTAATAAACTGATACTCTTTATAATCAAATGTAGTATTTTTAAAACACTCTTTGAAAAGATTAATCATAACACTATTTGCTGTAGTAAAGAAAATCTGAGTATTCCTTTCCGCCATGGATTTCAAAATATCCAGAACATTCAATACCTGTGTATCATCCATTGTAGCCAGCGGTTCATCCAACAGTAAAAACTGAGGTGCATCTGGTGCAGCCATATGTAATGCAAACATAACTGCCATAGCAATTGTAGATCTCTGTCCAGTACTCATTTCATAGGTTCTTACTTCCTGATTATTTAATCCACGAACTGCATAGATTCCTCTGTCATCTATATCCAGTTTTTCAAATTCTCCTGAGTGATGCATCCATTTAAAAAATTTACTGATTTGCTGAATATTATTACGAATTCCTTTTTCTACAAATGAACTAAGAGAAGGCATCTTTTCAAATGCCTGTACTGCTCTGGCACATCGTTCAACCATCGGCTCATCCTTCTTAATTGTTGCTTTATATTCTTCTAATACCTGTCTTTCAAAAATAACAGAACTCAGAGCTTCTAAACGTTCAACTTCTAATTCACATTTATCATATACCGTATGATATTTTGATACCCATTCCCCTAAAATATCAGTATCTGAAACTTTAAATTTTGTTTTTAGGTTTTCCAAAGCCTGTTCAAGTTCACGATTAATGTCCATATCCAATGCTTCTAACTGGGATTCTAAACTGTGAATTTCGCTTCTAAGAATTTCTTCTCTCTGTTCATTTTGTTGAATTTTCTTTTGATTATCAGCAATTGCATTCTCTGATGATGACAATTCCAACTGAATCTTCTCAAATTTATTTTGTAGAAATTCCGCATAAGTACCATTTCCAGATCTTTTATATTCCAAATATGTAGGATCTGTGCTGGTATACTCCTGACAAGCACTGATATTACGAATTGAAAATCCCTGATTATCCAATGCCGTCTGCTGCTCAATTATTTCTTCCTTTCTCTTCTCCTTCTCGATTCCAGAAATCACATACTCATATAATCTTTTATAATTTGACCCACACATTTTAACCATCGGGACAACATTTGTTAATTCTAATAGCTCTTTTTTCGCCTTATCAATTAAATTCTGTCGATCAATAATCTTCTCTAACTCAATAATTTTTTTATCAAGATCCTGCATCTCTCTGATCAACATGTCCATTTTGTCGTCAACTACTACAGCATTGTCGATAATATTTATTAACTGCTGCGTCGTACTATACTCATGTCCGCACAAAGGACATCTAGCATCCGTCATAAGAGTTTTACCAATTTTCCTAAGTTCAATAACCTGTTGCTCTCTTTCACCAAATGCGCTCTTTTCTTCATTGTATTTATTTTCGGTCTGACGCCTTCTTGCCCTTACTTCTTCCAATTCAGTCTCGAAATGTTGTTTTTCCCATTCAGATAGTTCTTTGTAATCATCCAATTTCAAGAAATTAATAATTGCAGGTCTTTGTTCAATTTTTGAAATATAGTATAATTCACGCTCAATCTGTTCAAGTTCCTCTATAAGATCCTTTACCAGTTTGATAGTCTCTTTATGATTAAGTACATTTTGAACAATTGTCCAATTTTGAATATCTGTATCAACTAGATTCAATTCCTTTTGAATATCAATCTGTTTTTCTCTCTCATTAAAAATATTCTTCTTTATACTACCGTTCTCTTCTGTCAGCCTGGTGATCTCCTCTGTTTTGTCTCTACGCTGTCTAGTATAGAGAAGATTATTCTTCTTTATCACTTTAACCTGCTCAGAAATCGTACCAAAATCCATTCTTTCTAAATTATGAGCTGAAAGAATTTCCACATATTTACGAATTAACTTCATTTCCTCTAAAATTTCCGGATATCTATCACTAGCCCCCTTTGGCAAACGGGTACGATTAATAAATTTTAATGCAGTAATTCCCGTTTCAATTTCTTCAGACCTTGAACTATCCGTTTTTTGCGCAAGACTTTCCTCATAATACTGAACCATACTTCTCGCTTCATTCAGTTCATTTCGAAGCTCTGTGTAACGTTCATTGAATGCTCGTTTGAATCTTTGCCACTTTTTCTCATGGTCAACAACTGTTTCACCAAACATAAGATTTCCAAACATTGATGCAAAGCTATCTTCGCTATTATCTGATTCATGAATAAACTTATACGCAGCCTCAGAATCAAAAGCATTAAAACGATTAAAATTTTCATTTAGACTAGATTTTGTTCTTCCGATAGGCACACCATACCAGACACGTTCTATCTCTTTATTATTCTTTTTGGAAAATCCCGGCGTAAAAGTATGTATACCTGCTTCTGTATCATAAACATTTAACTTTGGATAACTATCCGTAGGCAATTTAACTTTGAAGTCTTTTACACGACGCACCTCTGCGGTAAGTGCATATTCTATTGCTTCCAGTACAGATGTCTTACCAGATCCATTTGCTCCATAAAAAAGATTTATTTGACCAAATGTCATCGTTTTCTTATCAAAACAAAAATCCCTAAATCCTGTTGTTTCCAGAGATTTTACCCATTTAATCTGAGGAACATTTGAATGTCTCATAGTAGAGTAGTCATCATCCTGTACATAATCTGCATCAAAACGTTCGCCATTAAGATAACTCTCAACTTTTTTTGCTGTATATGCCTCAGTTAAACATGCCGTAAGATGTTCTTCTCTTAAGATACGATCCCACTCTTGAACCGGAGATGTTTCATTAATATCATCTCTGGATGTTTTTACAATACCATTGATAAAAGTGATTGTCTCATCTTCGGAAAAAACATACTTCCTTCCATATGTCATATTACTCTCAATTATTTGGATAGGAATATTATCGGAATTGTCATCCAAAATATAAACAATATATACCATCGCCTTGGTATTACCCTGGCGAATATCTTCTCTATACAAGTCTCTTTGAAAACTGCTCCATTTTTCTTCATTATCAATGATATCTCGAATATGTGTATTTTTTTGATATACAATAATATATTTCTCATCACTGTATTTAGCTTCACAAAAATGGCATTCAAAGCCGTGAATATCAATATTCTGTAATTCGTGAATACCTGTTTCCCGTACAATCCGTTCAAAACCTTCCATATCTTCTTCTGATCGGACATTAATATGTTCTCTGCGGATGTTTTCCATGGCTTCTACTGCATCCATAAATTCTTCTGATGAACCTTTTCTGAAGAAATCATTTTTTTTACTATTTTCAATGAGATCATCCAGAACATCAAGCTCTATATCCACATCCCAGCCAATGTCATCCAGATGTTTTTCATATAAAGATTCTACAAATTCATCATATCCATTCTGACCGTAAAAATTTTCCATTGAGCTTACATAGCGCTCTCTTACATGAAGCTTATAAGAAAGTGCATAAAAAAAAGCTGCATTAATAAGAACCAAGTAATTGGAATATGAATCGCTTTGATTCCAATTACTTTGGGTCAAATTCGTACAACATTTAAATATAGTTTCATATATAATTATCGTCACTCGACTATCGCCAAGTCTATCCATCAATTTACATGAAAGAGGAATATATATTCCCTCATCTGCAAACATCGCTAATTTTTCTAATGTATCATCTAAGAATGAAAAGCCAAACTCATCCTGAAGTGCACTTACAATTACTGCTTTCTGCTGAGCATTCATCTTAGAATAATAATATGCCATAATATTCAGCACATCATACTCAACAATACTATCAAATTCAGCTCGTGTAAAATTAAACAATTCACGTGAATATTCTTCAAGTATACTGTTAATGACTTTATCAGCCATTTCACTCGTGTTTTTTCCCTTACCTATAACACCATATTCCATAGTTCTTACCCCATCTGTTTTAACTGATTCTCATATAATAAACACCGATTTTCTTATTTGCTTTATATAAAGAAGCAACTTTTTCTGCTTCTGTATCCTGATATTTTTTCCGCAAAAATTCCTCTATTACAGTAACAATATTCTCATTTTTTAACCGCCCATTTATCCGAAATACCAATTCCTTTTTTCCGTGTTCAATCTGCGCCTGTATATATTTTAATAATGTATAACGAGTTTGGAAATCACATCTGTTTTTTATAAAATAATTTGCACTGCCTTTGTTACATTTCGGAAGCACATTTTCCGGATTATGCTCCAAATTCATCAAATCATCGGTAAGATTGAAATAGTCATAAGTAATTCTCATCGATTCAGGCAAACTTATATCCCACGTCGCATCCAAATGATATGGCTCTCCGTCAATATTTACAATATTCCAAGCATGGGGACCCATATTTCCATCTTTTCCTGCCGTACCAGTCACAACAATGCATTTCACATCAACCGCATTCAAAAGAACTTTCACTGCCTTTGCAATACCCTCACATTGAGCCTTATGATATGCAAAAACGCCAAGGATATTATGAGAAGCAATCACCCTTGACACTTTATCCTTATCAGTTCCTTCATAATCATATGCAACATTCTGACAAATCCAGTCATGTACTCGAAGTTCCTTTTCATAATCACTGCACTCCAACAGATGCAGCTTTCCTGCAAGTTCGTTCACCACTTTTTCAATTTTTCGACTATATTCTTTTATCTTCTCTTTCGAAAAAAAATACTGCGGACAAATTGCAATATGTCCAAATATATCATGGGCAATACTACATGCTGATTGATTCAAAAAATAAATTAATGGATTATCCCTTGTTAATGCCATAAAAATATGCTCAAAACTATTATGAGTAAATTCACCACTCACTGGAATTGGAATAATCTCCTGATATGCCATCACACCATTATAAAATGCTTTGTAGATCGCTTGTTCCTTTTTATTTAATTGATGATAATAATAGCGATCTACAATCATTTTCCCGTAGCTCCTTACTCTTTTGCAAAATACACCATAACTACTGTAATATCATCCCCACACCCCAGCTCACTGGTTTCCGTCAGCCAGTTCTTCAGATTTTCCTTCACAGTGCCTGCTCCATGCTCCTGAAGCATTTGCAAATAGTCCTTGCATGTCTTCTGATATTCTTCATCCGAAGTATAACTATTAGCAAATCCATCTGTAGAAAGGATATACATATATGGCTCTTCACTCTCCATTTCTCGTCTCCGTACCGATGCCACTGATTTTCTCCAGGCATCCGGTTTTGACAATGAATGAGTCTCTATTCCCAAAAATTTTTCTGGTTCCACCAGTGGTGCGACTTCTTCTTTTGTCACAAAACTGATATCTCCATCTCCAATCTGAAATGAAAATACAAAGCTGTCTGTAACCAGCATTCCGAGTAGCGTCGTTCCGTACAGAGAAAATACAGACGGCCACTTGATATTTCCATCTTCATCGGTCATTCCATCTACTTTATTTTTATAAAAAGATTGTTTTACCCTTGCCTGCCACTCTTCGCATACATCCTGAGCGAATCGCATATCACCTTCCCGGTTAAGAAACGTAATCAGATTGGAAAGGCCTGCTTCGTCTTCTCCATAGACCTTCAGATAGTTCTTCATGACTTCATAGAAAGAATTAACAGCGATCATGGAACCTCTGTCACTTCTGGGACATTTGGAACTTCCATGACCATCTGCAACTGCAATAATAGCAAGCTTATCTGATATCTCTACGATTCGTTTATTGTCCTGGCAAGGCATTTGATTTCTTACGTGAGTCGCACCCTTGACGATTCCGTCACATATATAGCGTTTCATCCGACGTCTCCTCTTCCTACCAGACAGCTCCTTCATCAAAATCATCTGGATTTGGAATATTACTCATATCAAGTACCAGCGGTGCTCCATTATTTGCTGGAGCAAATGGATCATCTGCCGGTATGGAAGCTACTGCAGAAGTTCCTGGCGCAGTTGCAGCTGTGGCTTCTGTTGATACAGAATTCATAGGCTTGCTTGATGGTGCGGATACCATAGACGCTGTCGTGGATGCCCATTTAATCATCTTTGCCAATGCTGTTGCATTGTTCGCCTGCAAAACAAGCTCTTTATTTCCGGTAAATTCAATCAATACTTCGTCATCTGCGTCCTGTCCAATAGAAATCGCAATCTTCACTGCTTTCCGAAACCAAGGAAGTTTTTTCAGTCTATCCATACTCTTTTTGTAATCGTCTGTAGGCTGCCCATCAGAAAGAAGCACGATAACCGGCGGCAATGCACGCTCCGGCATCGGTGGAATATTCAGCTGTGCAGCCAGAAGGTCAAATGCTTTTCCCAATTCTGTCAATCCATTGGCATCCATATCTTCCCAGCCATAATCCTCTACCGGCACCGGACTGGAAGTAATCCAGCTTGCTCCAGAAGAAAACTGTAATGCACGAATCAGAAGCTGTGCATTTGGATTATTGTCTGCTGCCGAGCGCATTTCCGGTATGCACTCCTGAATGGTATTGTTTACAATTCCAATCTTCTCTCCATACATAGATCCGGAACAATCTACTACCCAAAAAAAATGAATCGGTCTTGTTGCTAACTCTCCACCTGGTCTTTGTAATACTTCCATGGTAAATCCCTCCCACATGTGTTTTTATTATTTTCTCAATCCTTATTTGAACTCTCCTGTTGATTCAGGGAATAAAATCTTTACACCTTTTGCAATTCCAGCTGTCTTTCCTGGGGCAACTGGAATCTGCGTGCCATCTGCTTTCTGATACGTCCAGTTCACCTTGTCCTCATTCCGAATTCCCCAAAGTGCCGGGTTCTTCGGGTTCTGAACCACAGAACCGACTACGGTATCCATATCAAAATCATCATAAACATGATGATGCAACAGCTTCGTATTCTGATTTAACAGTACCCGGTTCTTCCCAATGATGATTTTATTTGGTACCTGTACTGTCTTTCCGCAGTTCCAACAGGTATGTGCCACACCCTTTGCTTCCAGATCCTCATCATAGAAAAGCTGAGCACCGCAGGAACACTGTAACATTCCACTCATCATGTTAGAGAATAACGTCATCCATTCCGGCTCCGTAATACGCTTGCTCGGCTCATTCAGTCCGACTGTAAATGCTCTGGTAAACATCTGACGCAATTTCTCCGGATACAGCGGCCAGTAAATCGTTGCATTATCATGGATTCCTTTCACCGGTCTGTTCGTCTTATTATTCGGATCAAAGATAAATACCGGATCTGTGCCATACAGCTTCACTCTGGCTGCCATATCCATGCAACGGATACTCGCTTCCAGCTTTCCTTCCAGTGGATGATTCACCATAAAAAGATAGAACAACAGCACAGAAAGTGAATATCGGTCTGTATCTTTGGATGGGCGTTTCTCACCTCTTACAATCTCCGGAGACATAAATCCCGGTGTCCCAAGAACTCCACCTGGCTTACTGTTATCAAAGGATACGTTATCATTATCACAAATCAGTACATTTCCATTATCCGGATTAAAGAATAAGTTTCCAAAAGAAATATCCTGATACTTTGCACCCATTGCGTGTAATTTCTGATAGCCTCTGGTCAGATTAAAAGCAGTTCTGCACAACGTATAAAAAGACGGATTCACACGTTTCTTCATCAGATCCACGATACTCTTATAATTCTTTGGTCGAAGAGGCATGATATAACCATACAGATCACTTTTCGCTGGCACAATCAACTCCATAGGCCAGAGAAAACTTTCATCTGGTGAACCTTTGGCAATGATTGTTTCCAGAATCTTTTTCTGACGCTCAGTAGCACTGCCCTTAAAGTACCATTTCAGTGCATAATGATTACCTCTACATTTCACATCATAGACTTCTCCCTGCCCACCGGCTCCCAGGAGACTGACTACCTCATATTTGTTTCCACTCTCTGAAGTGAGAATTGTTCCATTTTTTAATTGTCCTTCCATTATGGTATCTGCCTCCTTTGTTTTATCAACTGCAATACCTGATTTACTACACTTCCATCCGCCACGATCATGCAATAGGATTTATTTCCAAACTGCATCTCGCAGGCATTGCTGTATGGAGTAATTGCGGTCAGATAACGATAGGTCTTGTCAAATCCCCATTCCGTTGCCTGAAACACAATCCTCTGATTCGTTATGTATAAGATTCCCCGGTGCTGTACAAGTTCTGTATGCTCTACCGTTCTTCCTCTTCCGGAACTCCATCTGGTTCCCTCAAATAATCCCGGGGCACTTCCTCCCACATGACGGAACTCTTTCACTGTTTTCTGCTCCATATTGATTGCCTTATCAATAAAGTGAATCTTTTCTCCACGTTTCAGGAACAGTTTGTCTGTGTTTAAAATTGGAAGTCTGCCTGCAATGATCTCCTGTCTCGCTGCATCCGGCAAAATCGTTGTCACCGTAGGAATCTGGTTTCGATTTCCAAATAGTGCATCAAAAAGTCCCATCCTCTCACCTCTTTACTCAGTCAATATACCGTAAATCTTCTCTTTCATTGTCGCATAGCAGGCGACATACTGAAACTTATGTTATACCAGCTGATATTTAAATTTGTTCTTCCTTGCGTATTCTTCTGCATAAGACCCAAAAGAACATTGAATAATAAACTGTTTATCTGTATTGGTAAATGCGTCCTGCCCGATTTGTTTTACACTGTCCGGAATCACAATAAAATCTAAGGAACTACAGCAAAAAAATGCCCGTTCACCGATAGCTCCCAGTTTTTCATGTAATTCGACTTTTTTTAGTTTCGTACAGCCTTCAAACATACGATCCGGGATTCTTCCAATATTCTCCGGAATCGTTACATGCTCTATTGACTGACAATCTGCCACCAGTCCATCGCCTAACCAGAACACACTCTTCGGAATCTCGATAGTCCGCAGACCTGTTCCTTTCAATGCGCCATCCCCAATCGTCTTTAATGCCATAGGCAATGAGATTGATTTGAGACTACTGCAATTTGCAAAAGCTGAATCTTCAATCTCTTCAATACTGATTGGCAATACCACCTGATGCAATTTGTTACAGCATGAAAAAGCATTTCGTCCAATGTACGCTATTCCTTCTGTCAGAATGGCTTCCTCTGTTGAAGAATTGCTGAAGCTGTCATCTGCAATCTCCACTACCGGTGTATTCCCGGATCTGTTCTGGAAAATAATCGTTTTGTTCTTATCACCACGAAATCCAGTCACAGCAAGTCCTTTACCCCTTCGGCTTTTCTCATATGTAAAAAGATCCCCATACGATTTTCCTGAAGATGACTGTTCTCCCTGAATCGCCGGTCCGCTTCCCTGCTTCTGAATGGAAATGTCACAGGCTTTTCCAAGTACTTTTCCTCCATAACAAGAACACCACACCGATACAATCCAGTCCGCATTGACACGGCTCATGCCAAAATCATCCATAAGCTGCTTCACATAGCGGAAAGCAAAGGTATTATTGATATGGGATGCGCTCTGAATATCCTGTGCAATTCCCATGTTATATGCCATCAACAGTAAATTGACATTCTTCGCCTGATCTGGAAATAAGTCTTTTACCAATGCAGTAAATTTCTTTCTATCATCCAAAGATGCCTGGTGCTGCCTCAGCATCTCTTCAAAATCCTGTTCAAAAATAACTCATCACCTTCTTGTCTGCTATTGTACTGTGTTCAAATCTTATTCTACACCAAGTGCTTTAAATACTGCTTCTTCTGCGGAAGAATAGAAAATCAGACTAAATGCTCCAACCAGATCCGATGGCACAGTTCCCAGATCTCCTGCGGAAGTAATTGGCAGTAAGACTTTCTTTGCTCCACTGTCCAGACATACCTGCAAGGTACTTGCCAGCTCATCTACTTTAATTAAAGTACCACCTATACTAATCTCACCAAGAATCGCAAGGCTGTTCAACGGTGTCTTTCCTAATGCTGCAGAACAGATTGCAATCAATGTCGGTAGTGCCAGATTTCCAGTCATTCCAATGCCCTGCATGTCCTGATAATTGATAATATAGTCCTTTGTAGTGGTACTGATCTGACCGGAAATACGATTTCCATTGGCTTTCAGGTAATTAAATGCTGTGTTTGTTGCCTCTTTCGGTTCTTTTCCTGATCCAATACCAGTACAGGTCAGTTTTCCATTACCAGGCATCATCTGTGTTTCCAACATATAGCAACCGATCATTCCTGTCTTTGATTTGGAAACGGTATATACAGAGCCTGGTTTTCCCATGCCTTCCGGGATCAGCTTGCCGCCGCCCTGCTCTGGAACGGAAACGTAATGCTCTTCAAAGCTGTCGTTATCTGTATAAGAGAAGTTTACATCATAGAACTCCATGCCTCCGATCTTCTTCAGCTGCTCTTTTACTCTGCGGCGAAGTTCCAGGGAAATCTCCACAATCTCACGTAATTCTTCTTTTGTTACCTCTCCATCTGGATACAGCAGTTTTGTAAATCCGGAAATCATCTTGCGGACTGCAATGGTATCACGCTGATTCAGGTTGTTTCCAAGTCGGAAATACTTGTCCATCAGATCACTGTAGCTGTCCTTACGCAACTCACGCATAAATTCAGATAGATAATCTGTAATAAATCCATAATCATTGGTGAAAGAATCCGGTCTGTATTTTGGAATCTCCCAGCCTGGAATATAGCAATGCATACGATCCAGGAATGCGGTGTCAGTTCCCATTTCCGGTGGGAATGGATCAAATAAACTGGAAGTCTTCAGAAGGGTATCTACGCTCTGGTTGATATTTCCTACGAACACCATAGAAGCCTTTGCCTGAATCTCTGCCTTTCCTCGTGAAAATGCTCCAGATGCCATGTATCCTTTCATGATCTGGATACCATCTTTATCCTTGAATTTAATGCCGGCAACCTCATCAAAAGCCACACAATCCCACATACCTACAAGACCTACCGTATGGTTAGACATGTTGTAAAAAAGATTAGCAACCGTTGTCTGTCCTCCGGCAACCAGAATACTGTTCGGAGAAATCTGCTCATATATGTAAGATTTACCAGTAGAACGTGGACCTAATTCGCAAAGGTTGAAGTTATTCTCTACCAACGGAATCATACGTGCAATCAACAGCCATTTTGCTCTCTCACTGAAACTTTCCGGCTCCAATCCTGTCGAACGAAGCAGGACATCCATCCATTCATCCTTGGTAAATGCTTTTCTTCCATTTCTCACTTCATCCATATCCACATGTGGCATCTGGATCGGTGTCAATTTACGGATACGGATTGGCTGCGTATTTTTCTTATCTTCTTCAATAAATTCGTACTCCATCTGCAGAATACACCAGATACCGCCACAGAGCAGACGATCATAATCTTTCACATAATCCGGATGAATCGGAATCCCTTTCACACCCAGATTAGAGAATGTCGCTTCATAACGGTCTTCCTTTGTATTCAATACAACCGTGATACGGTCAATTACTGTATAGCTGCCTCTTTCACGCAAAAGAGAGAGAATCTTCTGTGCCTCATCCGGACGCACATAGTTATCTCTCAAAATACGCTTTACGTTCTCTACACCTTCTTCAATGATCTCTTCATCATCGGAATTACAGTACTGTCCAAGAAGATATTCCAGTACATAAACTGGAACATTAGCTCCTTCACGGATGGACTTTGTTAAATCCTTGCGAACGATGCGACCATCATAGTATTGACGGAGTTTTTGCTTTATTTCTTCTCGCTTGTCTTCTGTTTCATTTAATCCATCTGATTTAATATTTTCCATTTCTATCCCCTATTCTTTATATCTCTTCTTCGTCTCTTAGATAAACATTCTCAATATTGGTTGAACCACATATTGGACATTTATTTACATTTGCAATAATCGCATCATAATCTCTTGATAAACAATTTTTGCAAAAGATATAATCTTTCATAGAAGTTCCTTTTCTCTTTCCATCTATTTGTCGCTGAATTTCTATTTTGGATGGATTATTACCTAAAATAAAATCAGGTAATAGAAAAATTGATGTTTTCAATTTTAACCACCCATCATCTATTTCCATTTCTTTATAATCGTATTCTAAATATATAAACAAAACATACCTACGTTCTCGTTCTTTTTCCCATTTTGAATCTTTGACTGATAATATCCAATATTGTAATATTTCCTCTAAAAATTTCTTTTTGTCTTGATTTGACATTTTAAACTTGTCGATAACATCCATCAAAAAGTTCAATTCCTGCTTTGCTGCATCCCGATCATATAAAACATCAAATGCAATTACCTGTGACAGAAATGGTCTTGTTGTTCTTAACGGCAAACTTGCATCAGCATTATCTTTTCTTTTTAAATGGTGTATACCTATTGGAGCTAAAAGCTCCACCAATCGATCTCCTTTATATCCATATACACACTTACCATAATCCTCCTGCATATCTGGATTATCATATGATTTACTAAATGAAGAAACATAATATGTTCTTGTCGCTGTAAAATCAATATCTTTGGCCCAATTCACCTTAATCCATGATGAATCTTCAAATAACTCCGGAATAACCTTTTGTTCTCTCTCATCATTAAGATCTTGTGTCTTTCGCATCCAAATCTCATGGTTTTTTATAGATTCTCGCGCAACGTCCTCTGATATATACTTACAAATATAGTCCTCATTATAGTTATTTCTCGATTTCAATATAAAGTTACTTAATTGTGTCATAAGAACACCTTTTAAAGGTCTTACAACTGGAGACTGCTTATTTAATTCAATAAGTCTTGCTTCTAATGCGAAAAGTTTCTTCAGCTCATCTCGTTCAAATTTCCATATTCCATCTCTTAAATTTCCGTGCATATAACTTATATCGTTTAACAAATTGACATATGCATTAGTTATTGTATCAATCTCTTCTGCTGTTTTTGAAAGATTCATACTATCCTCTACTACAGAAATCAATTGTTCTGAGAAACTCTTGTTTTTTTCTACCGTAAATTTTAGATACGAAAAATAATACAATTTAAGTTGCAGCATTAATCCTTGTTCATATGCCGCAATACCGATTCCTTCTTTTTCATTAATAACTTCAGACATATAAGCCATATTTTTTTGCAATCTAGCTGTTTCACCAACCAACTCATATAAATATGCTTTCAACGCATTTATATTTGACATTGCTCCGTAAAGATAAAGTGTATTGATTATGGATACTTCATATTCAGTTACTCTATACAATCCTAAATAGGAGCGCTGATTCAAATCATAATCACTGATCCATGAAAGCAATCTTTCTTTCGTAATATAACTCGGATTATCACGAAATTCTTCTGTTGCATTCAATACTCTATCCAATACATATTCTCTAGCATTATCTGGCCATTTTTCTGGTTTCTCAGCATACTTAACTTCCATAAAATTCACCTCTTTTGTATTCTAAAAATAGCCCTTTAAGCCTCAATATAGAAAACGCAGCATTGTATATTTCCGATTTTCATTATTAAATACTATTTTCATCATATACCAACGTCGATCCATACACATATTTATTTTTTACTCGTAATTTTTTCTCTTTATCCTTGCTTGTTATATTTTCTTTTTCCAGTTCATTTAATAAGTCAGACTTCAAAACATATACTTTTCCACATGTTTTACAATATTTTCCTGTCATTTGAACGCTGTGTATTTGATTTCGAATCATATACTGCAATAATATTTTCTCGGAATATTCCAATTTTTCATCGCACACTATGCACTTTGAGTTTTGTCCCTTTGTTTCCCATAAGTACACATCATTGTATTCTTCAATGCATGATAGCATGTCTTCTGTTTTATTCTGTTCCAAATACTGTAGCAATTTTTCTCGATTTTTTTCAACTGTGAAAATACACGTTATCAAAATGCTGTCCAAATTATTAAATACTTCCTGGTATGTCCACTTTATACACATATGTGCATTCATATTTCTCATTTGATAAGTACGTGCAATGTGAATCAGCACACTTTTTGAATCGTAATCTTCAAGCTTCTTATTCAAGGATATTTTCTTGGATACTATATTTAAAGATTCTAATACACTATAAAATCCTCTTTTTTCGTGAACAATCTTTTCAAATTTCTCTTTATCAACACAGAACAAAATTTTCTTGAGTAACGCTTCGACATGTAGGCTATTTCCGATATATTCGCAGATTTCTTTCAACGAATTAGAATCATTAAATATATTTTTCAATGTATCATATTGATCATCAATGCCCATAAGTTCTCTTACATCAACTTTACTCTGTAAAATATTTAAAAAAAGTTTAACCTCTTCAGTTTTATTTTCACTTCCATAATAACTTCTCAGTTCGTCTGTAATCTTTTCTACCAGTATATTTGATTGTAGTGCTATTGGTTTATGGTTCTCTTCATCTTTCCGAACATGGTTATTCTTTTGAACACCCGTTATTTCAGATGCAACAATGCTCATTAGTCCTAACTTTTCACACATGTCTATCTGAAACACGGCTTCTTTTCCGGAATCAAAGCAAACGCTAATTTTCCCATTACTGCTCCCTGTAATTCTTCCTTTTCCGTATTTTTTATGAATAACTTTTGTCCCTATTTTTTGATAAAGCCTTTGCTTTTCCGAATCTTTCATCAAGTCACCCTTGCTTATATTTGCTCTGTTAAACTTTGTTCACTCTTGTTTCGACAATAATTGTTTCGCTTTTTTCTTTGATACGTTGATAATAATGTCTTCTCCTACTTGTGGCTACTAGCTTCGGCAAAACAATAGCAGGATTTCGTTCCATATAATCTTCACGGCATTCTTTTACAAATTCCATAAATCCTGGATAATTCTGAAGTGCTTTCATATCTTTTTTCTTGGCAATATACTCTAATTTTCCTGATTGTATATTGTAAATTTTCCCGCTCCAAATTTCCAATTTATATTTTCCATCCAAAGAATGTCCATGTGGAACAGAAGGCAAATTATCATTATCACCCTTGTGAAATTCCCAGTACATCTTTTTTACCGGAACATTAGGGCGAAGCATTGTATAATGATTTCTTTTTCTGACATATCTTGTTTTCATCACATATGCTTCCTTTACTTAAAATCCAAAGTCATCCACAAATGCAATATCAATCATAAATTCATATTGCTGCAGAATATTCTTCTCATCATTCGCATCTGCCAGTACCAGATAGTACTTATCACCATACTTATATTCTCTGGACTTCAATGTAAATTTCTCATGGAATGTTCTCTTTTCTGGTGCATCTTCCCGGCTGTTTGCAACAATCGGTACGTCAAAAGATATCTTCTCGCCATCTTCTGTCGTAAAATATGCCACCAGACTTCTTGCCTTCATGGTATCAGTTACTTTTTCTGTCTGTATAAAATCAAAGTAAGTAATCAGGTTCGTTACTTTTCGGTTCACAGAGGTCAGAATCACATCCACATAATCGTAAGCAACAGCTCTGGTATTCGTTGTCAATTCAACTACAGGAATCAGCATCTCCTGAAGAGAAGAACCACCATGCACATAGTTCTGTCCACCGCCGGCTACCTTGAAAATATCTGCTCCGATCGGTGTCGTCACATATAAATTATTCATATATGCCATCAATCTGGACTTCATTCCCGGTTCGTTTACCTTCTGTGTTGTAAGTAGGAACCTTTTATTGGAATATGCACAGATTTCCCGGTCATAGGATACTTTATCAAATTCATGCAGCTTGTCTCTCTTATACAGGAAACCATGATCTGCTGTAATAAAGAATTTCGGTGCTGATATATAGCTGGTCAGTTTCTTGATCAGCTTATGAATCTCTTCGATTGCTTCTGAACACGCTGTAAATACCTCATTTTCACTGACAGGCTTATCGCCACGAGCATCCACCTGATTGTGATAAATATATACAATATTCTTTTTCTGCAACAATTCACGGATCTTCTCTTTATTGGCACTTACCACTTCATCAAAAGCTAATGCAACATTACTTTCATTCTGTGTTTTTAAGATCTTGTCTCTGGATGTCAGATCACCGCAACTCTGTCCGTCTACTGTGACATTCAACTTATCATCTACTTGTAATTCCTTATGGGGTAAAAGACTTGCCATGCCCACTGATGTTACAGACGGCAGTCCACTGATCATACACTCCAGCTTCGGTGTACACTTCTCATCCAGTTCCAATCGTTCCATCAATTCCTTTGCACACTCATACCGGAATGCATCAGAAATAATAACGATAACACGGTTCTTTCCTTCATAAGCCTTCAGATAATTCCGATAAAAGTCTTCTTGACGTTTTAATCCGGTATCCGCCATCAGATTATCTGTCAATTTCTGATTCCATTTCGGTGTTACTTTCTGCAGATAAGTAAAGGAATACATATTCTCAATCCGTTCTCTTACCTTCGAAAATCTCTCCGCATCTTCGATACAATCATAGGCACTGTAAAACCATCTATAATAAGAATCAACCAAATATGTCTGTTTCTGATACTCAGCCACCATAGCCTTGATATCACTGGTCATTTCCAAAACAGATACCGCCTTCATCATCTGGTAAGCATATTTGATTGCCTGATATTCATTTTTATATACATTTCCAAAATGGCAGGGCTTTGCTGTCCGCTGCTCTGCAATCTGTGCAAGATTCATGCCATCAATCTGAGCATCCAGGATCTCATCATTCAACTGATCCAGTGCCCAGTCAATTAAGATATTATCCAGTTCCCGAAAAGCATCGCAATTTGCAATATCCAGAAGCTGTGCAGACTGATCTTTTGATTTGTCAGCATCTTTTTTCAGTTCATCCCGGATTCTACTCACCACTCGTAACGTCTTGTCCACTTTTTCTGATAATACATCATACGCATCCTGATAAAGTACATTGTCCATGAGATTCCGAACAAATACAACCACATCATTCTTCTTTTTCAATACATAAGATTTCAAAACAGTCGGTAATGTATCTTTCAACGCTACTGATGCATAAGTCAAGAGCATACATGCTGCCAGATCATCTACGTTCGAATTTTCAGACTGATATCCGAAATATTTCTCACATAATTCCCAGAACTTTTCTAAAAGTCCGTTATCCTCAAGTGCTTTCATGTATGCTTCACTGTCGTTTAATAACAACTGCCTTGTAATTTCTTCAAAATTTGGCGTCTTCACATCTGTAAGCACGGCAATAAGACCAATATCAATGGTTTCCACATTGAAATGGTCTATGCCGAGCTCTTTAAATTTCTCAATACGATTCTTGTTTTTCCAGAAGTTGTTGTACTGTGCCAGATGTTCTTTAAATCGGTTATCAATTCCAATCTCCTGCGACATTTGGGATACTCGGTCCGTGTAGTACGGAACCGAGTAATAATACATATCAGCTAATGGATTTTCTGCATCACTTGGTTTTGGAAATGGTGCATATACAAGATACTTGCTCTCTGTATCTGATTCATTTAATAACCATTTGGAATAAAACCAGTTCGCTCCATCCAAAATATGTAATTTTGCATTATCCAACTGTAATTCAGATACTTCGTCTTCATATTCTCCTTTATCATCATACCAGAATATAATACGAGTTTCTTCCCTGGAAAACTCTGTATTCAACTGATCTTGTATATTTAATAAATCCATCTATGTTTTCCCACTTTCTATTTTAATTTTGCCAGAAGATCCACTTTTAAAGCTTTCTTTCCTTCCTGGGCGACTTCTACGCCCTGGAATTTGGCATAATTCACTTTTACGCCATCATCCAGATCAATTTCAATTCTCTTATTGGCGATATGCGCAATGGCTTCATCATAAATCTTCATTTCTGCAAGCTGCTTTGTATATTTCGTCACTGCTTTGGTTGCCTTTGATTTTTCTGAAGCTGATGATGCATTATCAATAGTATACTGTGCACTCTGCATCGCTGTTTCTACATACTTCTGTGCTCTGTGCAAATAATCTGTTCTTACACGTCCGACAGTATCCGCATCATAGCGGTGCATGTAAATCAGTGCTTTAAATCCATTTTGTTTTCCGCTATCAAACAACCAGTAAATTGGTCTCTTCTGATATACTTTCAGATGATCTGTATAAAAATCCTTCAAAAAATAATTACGGATAACTTCTCTGGAAGTATCGCCCTTATTTCCTAATGCATTTGCAATAAAATCAAGATTTTCTTCTAATGAGTCTGCACCATAGACTGTTTTAACAAATTCTACAAAACGAACTGCTATATCATCAGAAAAATATTCTTCATCCGTAATTGGAATCACATTATCGTAATCAACACTATAGTGCAGACGTGTTGCTTTTTTCCACTCTTTATTATCTCGAAGATATCCATAGTGATACTCTGCTAAACTTACTCCAGTATAGCCATCCAACGGTAATCCGTTGTTCTCTAAAGGTGAAACGCCTTGACATTTCCAATATATATCATCAATATCTCCACCTGCAAATACCAATCCTTCTCGATCAAGACAATACCTTCCAAACATACATCCTACCGCATACGAGACAAAACTTTTAATATCCGTACATTTATCTGCCTTTCTTAAAAGTACATCTACATTAGTTTTATCCAAGTTTTTATCTTCAACTTCATATATTACAGAAAACAATTCATTTATCCTTGTCTCTGCATTAAGTACTGAATTATTACGTTCTGTGCATTCCCTATCCCATTCATTATATGCATCGCCAATAAATCTGACATTATTTAACCCATAATGAACCAAAGGATGCCTACTATACTCCCAAGACGTTTCATATGAATCCCATTCAGTTTTTGCCCCCTGAACACATTTCTTAACAAGATTGGTTATTTCCTCATAATACTGTTTTGACATGATAATTGGGAGCCTTGCAATATCACCTGCTTGATAATTTATTGTTGGTGCCAACATTTGCAATATTTCACAGGCTAATTCAGTGTTGCAGAATCCAAGATAATATTCTGTATTCTCATTGCCATTATAGAATGACATGCCAGCAATATCCGAAATGTTATGTTTTTTTAATCTAAAAGTTGGTTTACCGGCACTTATCAATGACCACGTCCCAGAAGGAACAAATTTCATACTATCTGGATAATCTTGTACATTTCGTTTTTCTTTTTTGGCAGCTCCAATAACTCTTTCTCCTCCATTCATCCAATTTATAACATATTCTTCATTTCCATACCATTTTCTTGCATCTCCACCTTTATTGTATGGGAACCATTTTTTGTTTGACTTTATAGCTTCTTCTGCTGAATTAGCATCTGTCATTGCATTATTAAAATTAATTTCCCACCAATAACGTAGAAATTCGTTATTGTCACCTGTTTTTAAGCCGTTCCTTACAGTAGTTAAGCGTCCTAATGGCTTCCCTTGTTTAAATGCTTTTTGTATTCCCTTATCAGCCCAATAAGCATATGGAACACCTTCAATTATCTCAAATTCATCTTGATTTTTTACATATTCAATCTGATTCAGATAGCCTCGTTCTTCTATTGAATCTCTTGAATTATAATTCAAAAAATCAAATCTATAATTTTTATTGTGCTTTGCATTTAGAAATATGTCTCTTATGTCTTCAGGATCAATATATTGGAATGTTCTTTCATACAATTTATAATACCGCCCAACATAAGAAAAAATTTTTCTATTTCTAATACAGAATGCTACAGAACCAAAGTCGATACCAAATATTCCTCTTCCCATATGCAACATACTCAATATTGTATCTTCATTTAAAATCTTTGTTCTTAACTTTTCGTATGAACTCAAGAATAAAAATGATGGTTGTGTAATCATAGCAACATATCTATTTTTCTCAGATAATTTTCTACATTTTTCAATAAAGACTGCAAAAAAGTCGCTTTTACTATCGGAATAATTATCTTTCACGTATTTTGATAGTTTTGCTCCCATTCCAGAAGCGCCCATATACGGTGGATTCGTCACTACTGCATCATATTTCTGTCCCAGATTTTTCGCTACTCTTACCAGTTTTCTCAACTGCTTCTGTGTTTCTTCACTTCCCACACTCTCAAATGAAATCTGTCCAGTTGTACCCAAATCGTCTACATATCTTTCCAACACATCCCAATCACATGCATCTACGTTTAAGATAGACCCATATTCTCTGGCATCTTTAAATGTATCCAGCAATACTTCAATCTGCATCACAGCCAGATTTCTTTCCTTCTCACTTAAATGTGTTCCAAAGAATTGCAGATGCTTCCGATTGATTTCATTACTCTCTACAATCGCATAGACTTTCGGCTCTGGCTTTCCATCTCTTCCACGCAGGAACCGCCTATTGTACCCACGACCTTTCATCATAACTGCAAAATATGCCAGCTGATATGCCCTCTGATCAATATCCAATCCATGAATATTGTGTTCAACAATCTCAAATGCGGCTTCTCGCTTGTCATATCCGGCACTTTCATAGATATCCATCATCACATCGAACATCGCAATCAGAATATGCCCACTTCCCATACATGGATCAATACATGTAATGTCTGTTGGTTTCAGATCTTTGTATGTGGTACGGATTTCTGCCAGTTTTATATTAACGAACTCTTCCTGCTCTGCCTCCGGAAGATAGTATTTCCATCCGAATCTTTCTGCAGTTGCTTTTTCATCTGTACTTGGATCTACTGCCCGTAAATGCTCAATCCAGATTCTTCCCACAGAGTTTTCTACCATATAACGCACAATCCAGTCCGGTGTAAAAAGCTGGGTTGCCGCCGGGATTCGTTCTTTTGTGATTTTTACATTCTTTTTCAGCTTTGCAAAGGTATCATCTTTCAATTCTGTATTGTAATACTGATACAGCCATCCAATAATTTCCACCTGTCCTGTCGGATTTCCTTCTTCATCCAATGTAGATACATTAAAATCAGCTTCTGGAATACCTGTCTCCGAATTAACCAGCATATAGATGACATCATCTTTATTTGTGTAAGAAATACCAAACAACAATTCCATATAATCGGAATCTGCCTCAAACAGTCCCGGCAGGATATCATGCAACTGATGACACTGTTTCAGGAATAATTTGCAATACATTTTATCTGTATCTTCTGACGTGCCACTCATTTTCCAGTTGATAATCTCTTCTTTTTCCTGTGCTGTCAAATCTAAATCTACATCCGGTGCCTGTGTCACAAGATCCGGTTCAATCTTTCCTTCTTTTTCGGAAGAAAGTACACGAACTCTGTTTGGAAGATAATCGTTAACTTCCATAAAACGGATTGCACAGATTCGGTTGAACCAGGTATAAGCTACTTCTTCTACTACTGCTTCAAAACCACGGGATTCAATCTGAGCTACCAGCCGTCTTCTCTGCTCACACTGTCTTTTATTTAACGTTACTTCTGTTCCTGCAACCGTCTGATATACTTCAAAGTCTGCTCCCTTAGTAATCGGTTCACTGCATGATTTTTCTATAATGCCGAGCATACCGGCTTTATCTGTAACAGAATCGATCAGTTTTTTTCTTGCTTCTATGGCAAATTTCTTTATTGCATTCTTGTTCATGTACTGTTTCCTCCCACTGGAATGATTAGCTCAATGTAATAATCGTATTTTCATCCAGCTCGTTTAATAATTTTTTCTTCATCTCTGCCAGGAACTTATCAATATCCTGTTCATTTTCAATCGAATAGGTTCTCGCACCTGCCACGTTACTGATAGATACATTCTTACGTTTCTTTGGTTTTGGCTGAACTGGTGGAGTTACCGGCTTCGGTGGCTCTGTATGACCACCACCTGTTGGTGGTGTTACCGGATCAATTGGTGGTTTTGGAACTACTGGCAGACGATGTGCATCCTCATATTCTGTAATCTCATCCATGCAACGAAGCTTCAAGGTATCACTTTCCAGTTTGATATTTTTAACTGCGGCAATCTCATGGGATGTATCCAGTTTCTGCTTTAGTTCTGCAAAAGCATTTACAAACTTATCTCTGAATACAGATGCAAATTCTTTCTCATCCAGCGTATGTAACACTTTTTCCAGATCATCATCTACAATCGGGCGCATCTCTTCTGCTTCTTTTTCCAGTAAAGCTCCATACTGCTGTACAAACTTCATAGACATATCCGGCAGTTTCTGAATCTGGCTAAATGGATTTTTCGCTGACACAATAGCTTCCATCTGGGCAACATTATCCATGATTTCCTGTTCACGGACATAGGTCTTACTGTTTTCAAACATCTGGATCTGTTCCAGTGCTGTTTCAAAGATTTTTTTCTGACCGCCTTTGAAGAAGTCAAATACCGGTGCGGTATCATCTGCATCGTCTAACAGATCATCTCGCTTTTTATCTACTGTTTTAAAGAACTCTACCGGTTCTTTAATGGTCACAAGCTCTTCCAAATTCTTCTTTGCCTGTTCCATCAGTGATTTGCATGGCAATTTCGGATTCACACGGTATTCAATCATGATTTCACCGAAAGTATCCAACTTATCCTGTGCTTTATTCTTAAAGCTTCTCATGATGGTATCGTCATCATCGCTGGATAAGGAATACCCAAAATAATCCTTCAATACTTCTTTTACAGAACGAATCTGTCCATCTGTCGCCCGTTCCCTGATATCAATGAGCAGTTTTTCTACGAATTCACGTTTTGTCAGATAGCGTACCAGCTCATCTTTTGTATTAGACAGCATGGATAAACTCTGACTGTTGTATGTCAAAGATACTCTTCCCATCTTGAAAAGCATGGCAACCAGCCACTGCACGTCTTTCGGATCAAAGCCATACGGAGCTGCCCCAAATTTATCCTGCAGAGATTTCAGAGATGTCTTCATATGTCTTGCATTATTAAGACCGATGACCTGAATCACTTCTTCCAGTGCCAGTTTATTTGGTGTGGTATCACTGGTTCCAAGGAACGAAAGCTGTCCATCGTTGCCATTGAATACTGTAGCAATATCAGAAAGCTCCGGTGCTGTCTCCATATAGGTTAGCTTGTTATACTGCATAGCTACTAACTTGCCAAGTGCTTCATTGATACGACTTGCCGGTTCTTTGGCTGAGATATTTGCTTTATCTCCGTTCACATAAATATCCGCATGTTTCAGGGCATCCTCAATAAAGATGCGAATACGGTCTTTCTTTTCAATACGTTCATCTTCTTTTGCACGGCGAATGCTGTCAAAACTTCCTCTTGCACCGGAAGCATTTTTATTCAAAAACTTATAGATCTTGATAGAATCTGTAATCTCATCCAGGAAGGTACTATCGTTCGGTAATTTTACAATCACACTATGTTCCTGTGCGGAAAGCATACGCAGGGCAGAATCCGGATAATCTTCCCCATATGGCGTGATGATGGATACTCCGATATCATTGGACTGATTTCCCTTGAAGTAGCGCTCATCTACCTTCTGGTTGAATGGGAATAAATAACGGCTGCTGTAACGATATTTCTTGTCTGTAAAGATTTCCTCGAAGATTACAGTAGAAGCCTCTCCGATAATCTCTCCCATTTCTACTGATTCATTATTGATGGCATTATTGATTTCCTGCTCTTCATTGGTCAGAAAAATATAAATTTCTCCATTCTTCTGCACCAGTGTTTCACGGATCAGTTTCTTTAAGGATTCTTCAATCTTTCCACGGATTTCAATACGGTCGTCGTCAATATTGGAGATCATCAACGTAGTAAGGTTATCTACATTTGCTTTGATCTCTTTCACGTATTTAATCATAAACAGCACTTTCAGCAGCTCTACATCAAACTCGTCCAGCCTGCTATTGTCTTCTGCATCGGTAATGACTTGGCTGTGCTGATGGTCAATGAATTTATGCAGCGGATCGTAGAAATAGCTGAACGGTACCAGTACACCTTCCTGGCTGTCTTTTAACCGGATGGCAGATTCCTGGAACAATGCCAGCATGGAACGGGACTGATCGGATAAGTGCTTTCCGCTGGCTCCATGAGTACGCACCGCTGTCAGTACTTGTCCAAGCAAGTTGAACTGGTATGGAATAAACGGATAACAGTCTGCAAAATCTGTTTTATCTGTATATAATTTCTTATCTGCTGTATCTGCTGTAAATGTGATCAAATTCTTGATAATAGATTCTTTCTGCTCGTACAACAGCTTCAATGCAGATTCTGCAATCTCATTTTTCTCCAGGATACGTTTCCGGATAACTTCATCTACATTGGATGCAGACAGTGATAATCTGGTATCAAAACGTCCTTGAATCTTGGAAAAGTCATTTCCTTTTGTCTTTGTGATAGAGTCAATATCTTCCTGGCTGGTAACGATCACCCATGCTTTTCCTCTGCAGGCAGTTCCCAGATCTTCCACGATAGTCTGTAAGTTCAACATTAACTGAGTATCATCAGCAATGTACTGTCCGATCTCATCTACAAGGAAAATAACGTGGTGGTTCGGTCCTTTTTTCTCACAGTACTCTTTGACCAGAGATACAAACTTTTCAATACTGAGGTCATAGCTTCCCTTTGCATTCTTACACCAGTTGCGGGCAGCTTCCTCACTCATGAAGTCCATCGCTACAATGGTTTTTACGATTTTATCCTGGATAACTGCAAAGGCCTGTCTCTTCTTCTCCCATGGTGCCCCTGCAATCTCTTCAAATTTCTCTTTGAACTCTTCAAATCTGCCTTCGTTGTCCAGCTGGCGTTCAAATTCTGCAAGATACGGAATAGATCCGCAATATCCCTGCATTTCATTGAATACCTTCATGAATACTTCCACGATAGCTTCTTTCCCTGATCCAACCTTTGCAGATCCTTTGGAATCAATATTAAAAAGCATGACATCAGAAGAAATCGTTCCGGAATTGGTCATCTTGGCAATCAGCATCGGATCATCGATTTTCTTTCCGTCTGTAAAGTACTCGATGGCTCTCTTTCCTTCTACCACACTGTTTTTCAGCAGGTAAGAAAGAATCTTTAAGAAGTGAGATTTACCACTTCCAAAGAAACCGGAGATCCAGACACCCATTTTGTCTGTATTGTTATTGATCCCTTTCTCATAGTTATCGAAAAAATCACGGAAGTGTTTTAACAGTTCTTTTGTTACTACATATTCGTCCAATTCCTGATATACGTTTTCTTCATCAAACTGACCTACTTTGATTACGCCCTTAATATCACGGTCAATCTGTTTCTCAAACATCTCTTTAATCTGCATTTTTCTTCTCCTTTGTTTTACACAAGCCGGAATGCCCGGTAATAATTTCTGGAATCCATCGCTCCAAATAATTTCAGATCCTGTCCGCTGTATTCTCCAGGATAAAACATCACAACCGGCACACTGTCCAGTACCTGATGTAAATTGTTCAAAATATTATGGCTTGCAATGATCGGATGGCATTTTCCAACTCCTGTCAGAAAAATCACGCTGTCTGTCAGATCTTCCTGTAGAATCTTTGAAATAATCAGGTTCAATTCGTTCGTTTCATCCAGTCCTAATGTCTCTACCAGACTGTCTGCCATATCAAAAAAGCCATTGTCTTTTTCCAGATCAAAGAAGGCTTCCAGATATCCTTCTTCCTCCAATACCTGAATCATCGTATGAAACAGGTCAAATTCTATGATTTTAAAATCTTTATTGCCATTGTTGATTCTGTCTTTTAAGTATGCGATATGATTTCGTACTTCCAGCTCTGCTCTCGGATCGTAATCAAACACATAATATCCGACTTCATTTCCAAGTCCTTTATTTTCACGGAAAGACTTTTCAGATATCTTATCCTCAATCCGATTCAATCTTTCTTCCAAACTTAATCTTGCCATCCTTAGACTCCCTTCACTGCCTTCAAGTATTCTCCCAAACCATTTGCAGTCAGTAATTCTTCCGTTCGATAGTCAATATGGATTGGCTTGATGGTTCTTGGCTTAGCACTGCTTTCCAGTAAACCTGCTTCAAACATCATTCTGGTGAAGCACTGTTTCAGTTTCCGCACTGCGGTGTCTGTCCATCCTGCTACTACATCGCTCTGCATTGCTTTATCTGAAAAGAATACATTCAGATCACGGTCTGTGATTTCTTTCTCACCTAATCGAATCTTCTCATCATATACTTCATGAAGAAATTCAAAGAACAATCGGCTGTCCATCAGAATTGCAATTAAGTTCAAAATTTTGGCTGTCTCCACATCACAGGTAGTAAATGTCTTAAGCACTGCCTCTGGTAAAGCGGATACTCTGCGGTAGGTTCCGTTCAGCACTTCATAGGCACGATATTCTGCTTTTACCTGATAGATATTCTCTTCCCAGGCAATCTTCCGGATATCCGCTTTGCTGTATCCATCCAGAATATAACTTGATGTCTTTCTGGATTCCTGCAGCCAGAATAATTTTGATGTAAGTCCTGCACTGTATTCCATTACTGTCCACCATCCTTCGTTTCTTGGCACAGCGGACATTCGCAATCCGCTTTTGCTACTTGCTCATGAACGCAACCGCTTTGCAGCTTGCGTTCATAATGGACAATATCTCCGAAATCACAATCCAGCTTCTCGCAGATTTTTTCCAAAACCTTCATGGAAACAAACTCTCCATTGGTCATTTTCGCCACAGTGCTGCTGCTGATTCCAACCTGGTTCATCATATCCACTTTCTTCATATTTTTATCAATCAATAGCTTCCATAATCCATTGTATGATACTGCCATATGTATTACCTCTTCGTTATACAAAACTTATGGTTTTCCTGTATTTTGAAAGTATATTTTTTCAATTTCGTTCTTACACTTTCAATCCATATTATTGTACCATACTGTATATTTTTCTTCAATGATAAGTGCAAATGGGAGCTTCGACTTTGCGAATGATTCATTTGAAAAATCTAATGTATCCACTCTACTATTGAATATTCAAATTGTTTTTTCTCTTTTTGCGTCGTCTACTACTTTTTCCCTGCTTTATATGCCTGAATCTCATCTGCCCAGTGGTCATCCATAAAATCCATTATTGCATCACTTTCAACAGCTTTTGAAATTGCCCTTCCCACTGCTTTAAAGTTCAATTCAACACCTTCAGAATCATTCTCATATGTCACAGATCTGTTTCTGGCAATCCCGATCTTCTCTGCTTCTTTTCCCGCATCAATATTCGCACCCAGGAACAGGAACTCCCATCCACATTCTTTCTTTGCTTCTATTTTTCGTCTGATCTGCTCCTGCGTGAAATGCTCACTGGAATTTTCCAATCCATCTGTGGTAATAACAAATATAATTTTCCCCGCGCGGTGATCTTCCGGTAGATGGTTCTGAACATTCTCCATTTTCTCGATTGCTGTTCCAACAGCATCCAATAAAGCGGTACAACCACGCACAAAGTATTCCTTTTCTGTAAGTGGTTCGATAATTTCCACCGGGAATCGGTCATGAATAATCTCTACTTCATCATCAAATAAAATAGTGGTCACATTCACATTCTTTCCCTGCGCCTTTTGCTTTGTAATCATGCCGTTAAAACCGCCAATCGTATCACTTTCCAGACCGCCCATTGATCCACTTCTGTCCAAAATAAAAACCAACTCAGTTAATTCTGTATTCATGTGATTTCCTCCTTACTGGCTTATTTTCGAGCCATTGTGGTATCCCCTTGTGGGATTATCTCCTCTGGTATTTATTGTTAATCACATTTTATATACAGAACCAACTAAGTTGGTCGCCTGTCAGGTGACATCGCACCAAAATATTTTGTTAAAATACTGGTTGCCCATACGCATCCAGCACATCATTGATTTCAAACATATCGTAAATCTTATTCTGCAGGAAATATGCCACAATAATATCTGTTTTAGAGCTTCTGGATAATGCAAATCCGGCACTTGCCAATAAATCTTTCGCTTCATCCAGTGACAATTCCAAAGCTATTGTAAAAGCCAATACAGTTTTCTTATTCGGAGCATAGTTGACATCTTTTCTGATTTTAGAAAAATGACGACGGTCCACATAGGCCTTTGTATATGCTTCTGAATCCGTCATACCACGCTCGTCAATCATACGGAGCAATCTCTGTGAAAAAGTTTCTTCCAGCTGATCCATCAGATTGTCAATGTTTCGATTTACTGACATCGTAGAAGACATACCTTTTTTTATTTTTGTCTTCTGCATGGTTGACACATCAAATTCTTCAGGTGCTGATTCTTCTATCTGGCTGCTCTCTTGAATTTGCTGTTCCTGTAAAGCTTTTTCCTCAGCTCTCTTCTTACGAAACCTGGTAATTTTATCAAAAATAGACAGCATTTCTTTATCCATTTTGATATCATCTTTTACAGGTTCATAATATTTGTCTATGTATTTTCCTACTTCATCAATCAGCTTCTGATCTGCCATATCTGTACCGCCTTTTACAATTTTTAATCATCGTAGTGATTAAATCCACCAAAAATACCAGGATTGCTATGTCCATTCTTATGACCCTTATCGTCATAATGATTCACTCCACCGAATAATCCCGACCGGCTTTCTCCTACCTTATGTCCATTATTATCATAATGATTCATACCGCCGAAAAATGATGGTGAACTATGTCCAATTTTCTTTCCATTTGCATCATAATCATTCATACCACCAAATAATCCCGGCCGGCTTTCTCCTATTTTCTTTCCATTGGCATCATAATGGTTGATTGATCCAAATAATCCTGGTCTGCTATATCCTTTTTTACTCATAACGTTATCCTCCTGACTCTCTTAGTCTCTTGTCTGATCTCAGAATAGTACACTTTTTCCCTTTTGAAGTCGCATAACAGGCGACATTCTCTTATTACCTCTATAAACATTATAACATTTCCATCTCTCCCTACAATATACAAAAAAGCCGGAAGTCACTCTTCTATCTATGACCTCCGACTTATTTATTCTTCTACACTGTTTTTATACCCAAATCAGCTCTTCTCTCCAGCTTAACTTTTCCTTCTGTGGATTGCTTCTCCGATACTGAGTTTCTTTCTGCTTTTTATACATCTTTTACTACAGTTTTTACCTTTTATGCTTTCTTTCTGATCTAGTGTCATTTTTCTCAAAAGGATCTTCATATCTGCTAAGAGATCCCAGCTGTTCATGGATCCGCAGCAGCTGATTATATTTCGCATTCCTGTCAGATCTGCAGGGTGCGCCGGTTTTGATCTGGCCGGCACCGCAGGCTACGGCCAGATCTGCGATAAAAGAGTCCTCTGTCTCACCGGATCTGTGGGAGATCACGGCCCTGTAGCCTGCATGCTGAGCCATCTCCACTGCATCCAGAGTTTCTGTCAGAGTTCCGATCTGATTTACCTTGATAAGAATCGCGTTGGCAACTCCCAGTTGGATTCCGCAGCGAAGCCTTTTGATATTGGTAACAAAAAGATCGTCTCCGACAAGCTGAATCTTTTTCCCCAGATGTTCTGTGAGATATTTCCAGCCATCCCAGTCGTCCTCCCAGAGTCCGTCTTCAATGGACACAATGGGGAACTCTTCCACCAGTTCTTCATAGTATGCTGTCATTTCTCTGGCATCCCGGTAGATCTTTTCCCCTTTCATGCGGCTTTCCCCTGGGAAAAAATATGCTCCTTTTTCCTCATCGTAAAGTTCGCTGGAAGCTGCATCTATGGCAATGGAGATCTCTTCACCTGGTTTGTAGCCGGCTTTTCCCACTGCATGGACGATCAGAGTCAGTGCTTCTCTGGAGTCTGCAAGATCCGGAGCAAAACCGCCTTCATCTCCTACTGCTGTTGAAAGACCTTTTTCCCTAAGAAGCAGCTTTAAATGCTGATAGATCTCCGCACACATGCGGATTCCCTTTTCCAGACAGCCGGCCCCTGCAGGCATGATCATGAATTCCTGAAGGTCTACTGTATTATCCGCATGTTTTCCCCCATTTAAAATATTCATCATAGGTACTGGAAGTTTTGTTGTATGACAGCCTCCCAGATACTGATACAGCGGGATCCTTAAAGCTCCTGCTGCTGCACGGGCAGTTGCCAGAGATACGGCAAGAGTGGCATTGGCTCCTGCGCTGCTTTTGTTTTCCGTACCATCCGTATCAAGGATCAGACGGTCGATCCATGCCTGGTTCAGGGCATTTTCCCCGATGATGGCATCCGCCAGACGGGTATTAATGTTTTCTACTGCTTTTTTTACACTTTGTCCAAGATATTCTTCACGGTTTCCGTCACGCAGCTCTACTGCTTCGAATTTTCCTGTAGATGCTCCTGACGGCACCATGGCTCTTCCCGTAAATCCGTTGATCCCTACGATTCCTTCTCCCACTGTTACTTCCGCTTCCACAGTAGGATTTCCTCTGGAATCCAGAACTTGTCTTGCGTGAATTTTTCGAACAGGCAGATAACGTAGCATTTTGTTTTCCCTCCTTGAAAATAATATTATTGTGATAATGCTGACTGATCATGGTTCTCTACGCAATTTACAGTTCTTTATGGTTTTTCTTATGTTCATAAAGATAGCTTATCCGAAATACGTTCTGTCTATACGCTGTGTAAAAAACTGCTGGCTATACTGCCATGCTTTCCTTTAACAGATATTATCTTCCGGCATCTGCGAATGTAATCCTTTCCTCTATGTTTTAAGATGTTTTATATTATCTGAATATTTTATATGATATATTCTTGTTATTTTTCTCTTTTAATTTATTTTTATTATTTTTAAAATTTAGTGTTGACAATATCATTTTTATCTGTTATAGTATAACCATCAAATAAAACAAACGGAAAACAAAAAAACAAATCAAAAAGGAGCGTGAACCCACCGAAAACATAACTTACTTCCAATAATCTAAGAAAGAGAGGTACAGTCCACCAGAAGATTTAAAGATTTTCCATCATAATTAAACCAAGGAGGTACGGACCACCGAGAACGTAAATTTTAATTCCGTATAAGTTTTAAATCTAAGAAATGAGAGGTATATTCCATTGGATAATGAAAATTGAAAGAGTCATCGGCAGAAGAAATTGATCGCTGATGGCTCTTATTTTTTGTCTTTTGTGGGAACTTGTATTATAAACATTTATCATATTCTTCCAGCTCTTCTCATAATTTTATTAATAACTCTGCTCTCCCGAGGTTCCTATGAAATTAAAGCGAATCTACCGTCTTATGTTTCTTTTTATCATGGCCTTTGCTCTGGGCAGTCTTGTGGGAAAAATCTCCTCTCATTTTACTTCCCGTCCAGCCACCAGCCAAAATTCTGAAAAAAACAGCCCGGCCTCTTCTGCTTCATTGGCTGCTCAAAGTGAAAACTGGGGACTTGGCTTCCAGGAAGAGGGAACAAGGCCTTCAGGCAATGCTTCTATTGAAGAGCTGAAGCAGTATAATGCCTGGTATGCACAGGATACGGATGAAAAAATCATCTACCTTACTTTTGATGCAGGATACGAGAATGGAAACATGCCTGCGATCCTGGATGCCTTACATAAACACCAGGTACACGCAACTTTCTTTGTTGTAGGAACACTGATCAAGGAAAAACCGGAAATGATCCGGGAAATTGTGGATGCAGGCCATACCGTTGGCAACCACACTATGACCCACCCGGATATGTCCGGCATCTCCACAAAAGAAGCTTTTCAGAAACAGCTGGAAGATGTGGAAGCTCTTTATAAAGAAGCAACTGGCAGCGAAATGACGAAATTTTACCGCCCGCCCCAGGGAATCTACAGTACGGAAAATCTTAAGATGGCAAAAGATCTGAGCTATCACACTTTTTTCTGGAGCCTGGCTTATGTGGACTGGTATCAGGATAATCAGCCCACGAAAGAAGAAGCTTTTCAGAAGCTTCTGGGACGGATCCATCCAGGTGCTATTGTACTGCTGCACAGCACTTCCTCCACCAACGCAGAGATCCTGGATGAACTGCTAACAAAATGGGAAGAGATGGGATATACTTTCGGAACACTGGAGGAGCTTGTGAAATCAGTTTAAAAAACATATCATGTCATATGGATATTTGCAGTGTGAAAGTACTGAGCAATACTGCGTAAATGTATATACTGTTTTGCAACAAAAAAGCTGCACCAGACATATGATCTATATGTTTCTGGTGCAGACTTTTTCTGTGCTATTGATATTAGAAGGTGTTCTTCTTATTTAATTGTCTTATTTACTGAACTGCTTTGAATGCCTCGTCAAGATCCTGGATAATATCATCGATATTCTCAGTTCCGATAGAAAGACGGATTGTGTTTGGTTTGATTCCCTGATCAAGAAGCTCTTCCTCTGTGCACTGGCTGTGTGTTGTAGTAGCCGGATGGATAACAAGAGATTTTACATCTGCAACGTTTGCAAGAAGTGAGAACAGCTCAAGGTTGTCGATGAAATCTTTTGCCTTCTGTGCGTCTCCCTTGATCTCGAATGTGAAGATGGAACCGCCGCCGTTCGGGAAGTATTTCTTGTAAAGCTCCTGCTGGCTTGGATCTGTGGATACAGACGGATGATGAACTTTCTCTACCTGCGGATGGTTGTTCAGGTACTGTACAACTTTCAGTGCATTCTCAACATGACGCTCTACACGGAGAGACAGTGTCTCAAGTCCCTGAAGGAAGATGAAGGAGCTTACTGGAGAAATAGTTGCTCCTGTGTCACGGAGAAGGATTGCACGGATCTTTGTAACAAATGCTGCTGGTCCGCAAGCTTTTGTGAAGCTTACACCATGGTAGCTTGGGTTCGGCTCTGTAAGGGATGCGAATTTACCGGATGCCTCCCAGTCAAACTTACCGCCCTCTACGATCACTCCACCGATTGTGGTTCCATGACCGCCGATGAATTTTGTTGCAGAATGAACAACGATATCTGCACCGTACTCGATCGGTCTTACAAGGTAAGGTGTTGCAAATGTGTTATCTACAACAAGCGGGATTTTATGTTTGTGAGCGATGTTTGCAAGAGACTCGATATCTACAACATCAGAGTTCGGGTTTCCAAGAGTCTCGATGTAAACAGCTTTTGTGTTCTCCTGGATTGCGTTCTCTACTTCCTCAAGGTTGAATACATCAACAAATGTTGTTGTGATTCCGTATGCCGGAAGTGTGTGCTCCAGAAGGTTTGTTGTTCCACCGTAGATGTTCTTTGCTGCTACGATGTGGTCTCCCTGCTGTGCAAGGTTCTCGATCGTATAAGTGATAGCTGCTGCACCGGATGCTACTGCAAGTGCTGCAGAGCCACCCTCAAGTGCTGCGATTCTCTTCTCGAAAATATCCTCTGTCGGGTTTGTAAGACGTCCGTAAATATTACCTGCATCTGCAAGTCCGAAACGTGCTGCTGCATGATCGCAGTTGCGGAATACATAGGAAGATGTCTGGTAGATCGGTACTGCTCTTGCATCGGTAACCGGATCCGGTGTTTCCTGTCCTACGTGAAGCTGTAATGTCTCAAATTTGAATTTTCTCTGATCTCTTGTAATTTTGCTCATGTGTTTGTCCTCTTTTCTTTTATTCTTTATATTCGATATAGTGTATTAATTCTTCATGATCATCTGCTTATCAGCGACAACAACACATTCGCTTTTCTTCGATAAACACCCTTGTTGACTTCTGTAAAACCTTCATGATTTCCTCCTGATCATCACGTTGCTCACCTTGTTTTGTGTGCTCCGTTTTTTGATGATGCAATCATATCACCCTTTTCCTAGTATGTCAATGGGATTTATCTATTTAGGTTCTCACCTTTATTTATGACTAGCTATAGATTTTATTTATAACGCCACCGCCTACAACTTCGTCTCCGTCATACATTACCACAGCCTGGCCTTTTGTGATCGCTCTCTGCGGTTCATCAAACTTCACATGAAGGATGCCGTCCGGTGTCTGCCATGCAGTGGCTGGCTGCTCTTTATGACGGTAACGGATCTTGGCAGTCACTCTCTTCGGCTCACTTAAATTATCCACGGAGATCAGGTTTACACTGTCTGCCTCCAGCTCACTGCTGAAAAGATCTGCGTTGTCACCAAGAACAACCGTATTAGTCTTCGGGGAGATCTCGCAGACATAAAGACGGCTGGCTGCCGGAATACCAAGACCACGGCGCTGACCGATAGTATAATGGATGATTCCTTTATGGCGTCCGATATAGTTTCCTTCTTTATCTACAAAATCACCTTCCGGTGTTTTTTTGCCTGTATATTTCTCGATAAATTTCGCATAGTCGCCATCCGGCACAAAACAGATATCCTGGCTGTCATGTTTTCTGGCATTGATAAAACCATGCTCTTCGGCAATGACACGGACCTGATCTTTCCGGAGGCTTCCAAGAGGAAGTTTTACATGTGCCAGCTGTTCCTGAGTCAGCATATAGAGCACATAGGACTGATCTTTGGTGTCGTCCACTGCTTTTTTCAGAAGATATCGGCCTCTGTTCTCATCGTATTCCACTCTTGCGTAATGTCCGGTTACAATATAATCGTAGCCGATCTCCTGCATACGGTGAAACATTTTGTCAAATTTCAGATAACGGTTGCAGTCGATACATGGATTGGGGGTGCATCCGTTTTCGTAGGCCTCCACAAAACGGTCCATAACTTCTGTATGGAAATCTGCGGTAAAGTTAAATACGTAGTAAGGCATATCCATCTGATAGGCTACGCTTCTGGCATCCTCCACATCGTCCAGGGAACAGCAGGTCTTTTCCCTGTGGACACCGATATCCTCGTTGTTGTAAAGTTTCATGGTTGCACCGATGCACTCGTCACCGGATTCTTTTGTCAAAAGAGCTGCCACGGAGCTGTCCACACCGCCGCTCATTGCTATGATCGCTTTTTTCATTTATATCTTAACCTTTCATTGATGATCTTTTTTCACACAGCAAAAGTACGGGATTTCGCATCCCACACAGCTGTAATTTCGCATTTATTATAATATGGCAGATATCCTTTGTCCACGATTTTTCACCCGGAACCTTTGCTTTGCTTCTTTCCCGCAGGCTCTCTTTGGTATATAATAGAAAATATTTTTCAGAAAAGGATGTGACTATATGAAGCTTTCCCTGTTTTCCACGCTGCAGGGCTACCGGAAAGAGTACCTTCTCAAAGATATTTTTTCCGGTATCATCATCGCCGCAGTTTCCATTCCTATCTCCATGGGATATGCCCAGATTTCCGGAATTCCGGCGGTATACGGACTGTATGGCTCTGTTCTGCCGATCCTGCTGTTTGCGCTCTTTTCCACTTCAAGGCAGTTTATCTTCGGAGTTGACGCGGCACCTGCTGCCATTGTAGGCGGCGCACTGTCTACCCTTGGCATTGCCGCGGAATCGGAAGCTGCCATGGATTATGTCCCTGCCATTGCACTTTTTGCAGGCCTGTGGTTGTTTGTGTTCTTCCTGCTCCATGCGGATAAGATCGTGGATTTCATCTCCACACCGGTAATGGGTGGTTTTATCAGCGGTATCGCAGTCACCATCATCCTGATGCAGATTCCGAAACTGATGGGAAGCCCGGCAGGTTCTGGTGAACTTCTGGAGCTGGCAGAGCATATCTTCGTTGCCGCAAAAAATATCAGCTGGCTTTCCCTCTGTATGGGACTTGGTGCGCTGATACTGATCCGCATATTCAAAAAATTGGCGCCGAAATTCCCCATGGCCATCGCGATCATGGCCCTGGGTGTTCTCTCCACCGTTGTTTTTCATGTGGATGAAAAGGGTGTTGTGCTTTTGCAGTCTGTAGAACGTGGCCTCCCTTCCCTGGTGATCCCGGATTTCGGAACTGTTGATCTGACCCAGGCAGCAGGCCGCGGCCTTATGGTTGCCGTTGTCATTATGGCGGAAACCCTTCTTGCAGAAAACACCTTCGCCTTTCGCAATGACTATAAACTGAACGACCGTCAGGAGATCCTGGCCTGTGCAGCGGGAAACATTGCGGCTGCCGCTGTGGGATGCTGTCCGGTAAACGGCAGTATCTCCCGTACCTCTCTCAATGAACAGTACGGAGGAAAATCTCAGGCAGTTTCCATCACTGCCGGGATCACCATGGCTCTGATCCTTCTTTTTGGCACCGGATTTATCGGATATCTTCCGGTTCCTGTGCTGACAGCCATTGTGATCTCTGCTCTGATGGATGTGGTGGAAACCCATCTGGCTGTACGTCTTTTCAAAGTGAGCCGCACAGAATTTTACATTTTTATGGCTGCCGGTTTCAGCGTGCTCTGCCTTGGAACCATCTATGGCGTTATCATCGGCATCCTGCTCTCTTTCGTAGCTGTGATCCTGAAAGCTACCAACCCGCCACGCTCTTTCCGTGGTATGATCCCGGGCAGAGATGTTTATTTTGATCTTTCCAGAAACCGTTACGCCTATCCCATCAAAGGCGTTGTCATCTACCGTTTCAGTGAGAACCTGTTTTTCGCAAATGTAAAGATCTTTCAGGAGGATATTGAAAACAGCATCCAGAAAGATACGAAAGTGGTGATCGTAGATGCCAGTGCCATCAACAGCATTGACGTTACTGCTGCCGACCGGCTGGATGCCATCTCTGCAAGCCTGAAAAAACGAGGAATCCGTTTTTACCTCACCGAACATTCCACTCAGATCAATGACCAGCTGCGTCAGTTCGGCATCGGCCATATGATCAAGGACGGTATGGTCCGCCGTACCATTCTTGCCGCCTTACATGACGCAGGGATCGAAGCTCCTTATGAACTGGATGTTCCAAAGGAGGACGAGGCAAAACTTCTCCGCCGCAGCATCGCCTTTCTCCCGGCAGAGGAAGAAGATACTCTGGAAGAGTTTGCCTGGGCTTTCGGAGATGATGCAGTAAAAGAGATCGAGGAATCTGTCCACCACATTATCGAACAGTTACATCAGATCCCGGATATTGAACGTCTCTCCGAAGAAGGTCTGGAAGAACTTCTGGATAACTGGCATGGCCTGGGGCTTCTGGATGAAGATGAACTTCTCCGAAGGATCGAGTTACATATGGACGAACTGCCGGAAGAGCTGACTTCCGACCGGAGACTGATCCTTCAGCTTCTGGAAAAACGCCGTGGCAAACTGAAAGAAAAGATCCTGGCCGAACACCCGGAAGTTCTGGAACGGCTGGAACAGCGCAGAAAGAAACTGGAAGAACGGCTGGAGAAACAGAATCCGGAAGCCGTTCAGAAGTGGAAACACTGGAAAGAGGAACATCTCAAAGACTGATTTCTTTATATTCCTCACAGATATTGATAAACTCCTGCATTACAGCGGAAGGCCTGCGGTCTTTTTTCCAGGCAAGAAGGATCCTAGTCGTAAGCTTCTCTTCTTCGATGATCCGGATCGGAAGATCTGTACAGAGGTCTTCCATGGATCTTGGAAAAACGGCAGTCGCAAGGCCTTCCTGCACCCAGAGCATAGCATCTCTGGGATCGTCGCAGACACAGAAAATATCCGGTTGGAGATTTTTTTCTCCAAAGGCTTTCATCAGAAATTCTTCATATCGCCGGTAAATAATAAGAGGGCGTCCGGTCAGTTCCTTAAGGCTGATGCCCTCTTTTTTTGTTCCGTTTTCCGGGAATGCCGGAGGAAGAACCGCGATCATGGGTTCTTCCGAAAGCTCCAGATAATTTAATCCCTCCAGCTTGATAGGTGTCCGTACTACAGAGACATCAATGATCCCATCCATAAGATAATTCAAAAGTGTAAAAGTGATAGCATCCCGCACCTCAAAGTTTACATCGGAATTCTCTCTGGAAAATCTGGAAATATAAGGCATAATGGTAGTTACTGTGGTGGGCGTGATCCCGATACGTAAGACCTGCTTTTTCCCTGCCTTGGATACTTCCAGCTCTGTAGAACGGACATAATTTAAAATATTCTCCGTCCTGTCATAAAGAAGCTTTCCCGCTTCTGTCAGTGTCACCCCTGCCCTGGTCCGCTCAAAAAGCTTCACATTCAGCTCTGCTTCCAGCTGTTTGATCTGGTAGCTTAAGGGCGGCTGGGACATGTTCAGCCTTCTTGCGGCTTCATGGATACTTCCTGTTGCCGCGATCTCATGAAAATATTCCAACTGTCTGATCTCCATATCGTTCTCCTTTTAATTGTATATGATACTTTCTGTGATTTCCGCATTCCGTTCCCGGATGATCCGCATCAAACACGCCCTGTCTCTGTTCAAACAAACGGATATCTGCAATCTGCATACTAATGATTTTTTCATTTTTGCAGATACTATGGTTATCTTCCCATAAACTCACATTTTCTTCAATATAAAATTTATATTATAATGCATTAAAAACAATATTATACGTATCATCCCTAAGGGAGTATAATAACAGAGGTTTATTGTAATAAAAAGGAAATGGAGGAAAGAAAAAGAAATGCGAACACTCGCAAAATATCTTCGAAACTACAAAAAAGAAAGCATTCTGGCTCCTTTTTTCAAGTTTCTGGAAGTTGTGTTTGACCTGCTGGTGCCTATCGTCATCGCCCAGATCATCGATGTGGGTATTGCCCATAACGATCACGGCTACATCGTACAGAAATTTTTTATCCTGATACTAATGGCAGCCGCAGGACTGGCAGTCAGCATCACAGCCCAGTTTTTCGCAGCAAAAGCCAGCGTAGGTTTTGCCACAGAAGTACGTCAGGCAGTTTTTGACCATATCCAGAAGCTTTCCTATACAGAGCTGGATACCCTTGGAACCGATACCCTGATCACCCGTCTGACCGATGACGTAAACCAGGTACAGAATGGTGTAAATATGGGCCTTCGTCTTCTTCTTCGAAGCCCGTTTATTGTTTTCGGTGCCATGGTGATGGCCTTTACTATCAACGTGCGCTGTGCGCTGATCTTCGTAGTTGCCATCCCGATCCTGTTCCTGGTTGTCTTTGTGATCATGTTCTTAAGTATCCCTCTTTTCAAAAAAGTACAGGGACGCCTGGATACTGTCACACGCCTTACCAGAGAAAACCTGACCGGTGTCCGTGTGATCCGTGCATTCTGCCGGGAAGATCACGCAGTTGCAGAGTTTGACGAAAGCAACCTTGCTCTCACAAAACTGAATGAATTTGTGGGAAAAATCTCCGCACTTTTAAATCCGGCCACCTATGTGCTGATCAATATCGCAACCGTAATCCTGATCCAGACTGCAGGTGTACAGGTCAATCTGGGAAACATGCAGCAGGGTGAAGTCGTTGCCCTCTACAACTACATGGCACAGATGATCGTGGAGCTGATCAAACTTGCTTCCCTGATCATTACCCTGAACAAATCCATGGCCTGTGCAGACCGTGTTGCCGGAATCCTGAAAGTAGACTCCACCATGGCTTACCCGGAGAAAACTTCCGCACCGGCAGCTGCAAAGAACGACTGTGCTGTTGCTTTTGACCATGTGACCTTCTCCTATGCAGGAACCGGCGCACCCAGCCTTTCAGACATTACTTTTTCCGCAAAAAAAGGCTCTACCATCGGAATCATCGGCGGTACCGGAAGCGGTAAATCCACCCTTGTGGATCTGATCGCACGTTTCTATGACGCAAGTTCCGGAACTGTTATCCTGGATGGTCAGAATGTACAGACCTATTCACAGAATGAGCTCCGGGAAAAAATCGGCGTGGTTCCTCAGAAGGCTGCGCTTTTCCAGGGAACCATCCGCGAAAACTTAAGCTGGGGACGGGAAGATGCCACAGATGAGGAAATGTGGGAGGCTCTTACCACTGCCCAGGCCCGTGAGATCGTGGAGAAAAAAGAAGGCCAACTGGATTTCCGTCTGGAACAGAACGGCCGTAACCTTTCCGGTGGCCAGCGCCAGAGACTTACCATTGCCCGCGCCCTTGTAAAAAAGCCGGAGATCCTGATCCTGGACGACAGTGCCAGTGCTCTTGACTTTGCCACAGATGCGGCACTTCGGAAGTCTCTCCATCAGCTTGGCGGAAACACCACCACTTTCCTGGTATCCCAGAGAGCAGCCAGCATCCGCCAGGCCGATCTGATCCTGGTACTGGACGACGGCCAGCTCACCGGAAAAGGAACCCACCAGGAGCTTGTTTCCACCTGTGAAACTTACCGTGAGATCTTTTTCTCACAATTCCCGGAAGAACGGATCAAATATGAAAAAGCAACCGGAAAGGAGGTCCTGGCATGAGCAAAACAGACAAAAAATCCCAGAACAAAAACAGCATGGCAACCTTCTTCAAGGTGCTCCGCTTTATCGGAAAATACCGTTTTCTTCTTGTATTAAGTGTGATCCTTGCCGCAGTTACTGTCATTTTGCAGCTGTATGTTCCCGTACTTTTCGGCTATGCCATTGATGAGGTGGTTGCTGCCCATGAAGTTGATTTTGGCAGAACGGGATTTTATCTTTCCCGTATTCTTGTCATGATCGTGCTTTCCGGTATTGCCACCTGGGTCATGAGCATCATCAACAACCGTATGACCTACCGCACAGTACAGGATATCCGTGCGAAATCCATCCGCCATATCCAGAAACTTCCGCTGTCCTACCTGGACGGACACAGCACCGGTGATATCATCAGCCGTGTCATTGCGGATACGGATATTCTTTCTGATGGTATGCTCCTTGGATTTACACAGCTGTTTTCCGGTATCATCACCATCATCGGAACTCTGATCTTCATGTTTTCCAAAAACGTGTGGATCACACTGATGGTCATTGTCCTGACTCCGGTGAGCTTTTTTGTGGCAAAATTCATCTCCTCCCATTCTTTCCAGATGTTCCGTGCACAGAGCGATGCCCGTGGACGTCAGACTGCACTGATCGAGGAAATGATCGGAAACCAGAAAGTGGTTCAGGCATTTGGCTATGAGAGCCGCTCATCCGAGCGTTTCGCTTCGATCAACGAGGAGCTTCGAAATGCCAGTCAGAAAGCTGTTTTTTACAGCAGCCTCACCAACCCGTCCACACGATGTGTCAACAACATCATCTATGCAGGTGTGGCTCTTGTAGGCGCCTTCCTGATCCCGGGCGGTCATCTGACTGTTGGTGGTCTTTCCGTACTGCTTGCCTATGCCAACCAGTATATGAAACCATTTAATGATATCAGTTCCGTAATTACAGAGCTTCAGAACGCTCTGGCCTGCGCTACCAGAATCTTTGATCTTCTGGAAGAGGAACCGGAAAGCCCGGATCCATCCAAAACTCTTGATGATGTAAAAGGGGCCGTGGACATCCAGAATGTTTCTTTCCGCTATGAAGAGGACAAACCTCTCATTGAAGGATTTAACCTTCACACAGAGCCAGGCCGGCGGATTGCCATTGTAGGTCCTACCGGCTGTGGTAAGACCTCTTTTATCAACCTGCTGATGCGTTTCTATGATGTCACCGGCGGAAGTATTTCCGTAGACGGAAAACCGATCACCGAAGTTTCCAGACATGCCCTTCGCGGAAGCTATGGCATGGTTCTCCAGGATACCTGGATCAAACATGGAACTGTCCGTGATAACATCTGTATCGGAAAACCGGATGCTTCGGATGAAGAAGTGATCCAGGCAGCAAAAATGTCCCACAGCTGGGAATTTATCCGCCGTCTTCCAAATGGCCTGGATACCATTCTCTATGAAGACAGCTTAAGCCAGGGACAGAAACAGCTTCTCTGTATCACCCGTGTCATGTTGTGCCTGCCACCGATGCTGATCCTTGACGAGGCAACCTCCAGCATTGATACCCGTACTGAAATGCTGATCCAGGAAGCTTTCGACCGGATGATGCAGGGCAGAACAAGCTTCATTGTTGCCCACCGTCTCTCTACTATCCGTAATGCGGATGAGATCCTTGTCATGAAAGACGGAAGTATCATTGAGCAGGGAAATCACGAGGAACTTATGGCAAAAGGCGGATTCTATCAGAATCTTTATAACAGCCAGTTTGTGAAAGTTTCTGAATAAAATATCGAATTTATAAAATTCAAAAATCTCCGGATCACAGTTTTTCTGTGCCGGAGATTTTTTTATACCATTTTGTTCTATTTATATTTTGACCGGAGGAGCCACTTCTGGTCGATCACTTTCAGATCTTCTCCAAACCGGATATGAAGCCTTACGGAGCCTGGAAGCTGCTCTACATGCTCAATATTTCCGGTTCCGAATTTCGGATGGCTCACATCCTCTCCGATCTCGTAGCGCACAATGCTGTTCCGGGTATTTTCATGCTGCTGTTTTCTCCGGTAAGTATCCCGTACCGTTACTGTCCGGTCATGGATCGGGCTTCGGAGTTTTTTCTCATAATCATGTTTCATCAGGGCTTCCCCTGCTTTATAATATGGCGTTGGCGCCGCGCCGGTCAGGGAACAGCAGTATTTCCAGGCACTTCCGTGGGTTCCGTGCTGCCACTGATACTCTGCAGGAATGTGAAAATTATGCTGCATATAATGGGCATATTCATGTTTGTAAAGATCCAGCCTGTCCTCTTTTTTCAGAGGATTTTTTACCGCATAGCCAATAAACAGCAGGGAAAAATGAAAATGCTCTTTTTCGTGGTAACTGCCTCTTGTATACGATCCAAGAAGGTCCGGCTCCATGCCAAAAGTAATGGGGATCTTCGCTCCATTGAGATGAAATTTTTTATCAAATTCCGCATAAAGGCTGCGGATCTGGGCTGTAAGTACCGGAATCTCTTTTTGCAGAGCCTGTGCAAGTGCCTGGTCGATCATTATTTACAACTCCTCTATATTTTTAAAATACAAACTCTAGTAATATAGCACTTTCTCCCGGAATTGTAAACATCTCCTGAACGTATTTTGCCGGCAGTTATTAAGAACTGCCGGCAATACCCCCTTATTTTTATCTCAGGCACAAATCTTCTTTACGCCAATTTCCAGCTGGCTGCCTCTTCTCTTGCATGGATAAAATCTGCATAAAGACCGCTCTGGGCGGAAAGTTCCTCGTGGGTTCCTCTCTGAGTGATCTTTCCTCCGTTTAATACCAGGATCTGATCGGCATTGCGGACTGTTTTCAGTCTGTGGGCAATCATGATGATGGTCTTGTTATGCGTCAGCGCATCAATGGCTTTCTGCAGTTCTGCCTCATTTTCCGGGTCCACACTTGCAGTTGCCTCATCCAGGATAATGATCGGTGCATCTTTCAGCATGGCTCTTGCAATGGAAATCCGCTGTTTCTCTCCTCCAGAAAGATGTCCGCCGCCTTCACCGCAGATGGTATCATATCCTTTATCCAGCTTCCGGATAAAACCGTCGCATCCGGCAGCTTTTGCCACTGCCTCCACTTCCGCATCTGTGGCATTTAATTTTCCCATACGGATATTGTCACGGATGGTACGGTCAAACAGGTAATTATCCTGGGAAACATAGGCGATCTCCTGATTCAGCTGATCCAGAGGGATCTCTTTGATATCTTTTCCCCCAAGGGTAATGTTTCCTTCGGTTACATCCCAGAAACCTGCGATCAGTTTTGCAATGGTGGATTTTCCGGAATCGGATGGTCCGACCAGTGCGGTAACTGTTCCCGGGTTGATGGTAAAGTTTACACCTTTCAGCACTTTTTCGTCCTGATTTCCATAGCTGAAGGATACCTGGTTCAGACAAACCTTCTCATCAGAAAGATTTCTGGTTGTCATGCATCCAGTCTACATAGTACTGTGCGTTCTCTTCCACCGCTCCGGAATATTTTTTATAGGATCCGGCGGACTGGCTGAAAGCCTTTACTACCTGGATTCCGCCTACATACTCGATGATGGCATTTGCCATACGTTTTCCTACTGCAACTGCGCCTTCCCAGCGGACTGCATAGGTTTTTCCGCTCTGGCTCATGATAGCCATACCGATCACGGTTGTGACAAGAGAAGCAAATCCCATTCTCCAGTCCAGCACAAAAATATATACTGCAATGGCAACCGGTACCAGAAGGTTGGCTGTCATCTCCGGGATCAAATGAGCCAGCGTGGGCTCCATTCCTTCCACACGGTCTACGATGGTTGTCTTATACTGGCCGGATGGAGTATCCAGGATCGTTCCCATAGGAACTCTGGAAAGCTTGGCCAGCATCTTTTTTCGGATATCCCTGAGTGTGTAATAAGTTGCTGTATGGGACATGGATGTGGACCATGCAGAACCTACCGATTTCACAAGATAACCGATCAGAAGAAGTCCGCACCATGGCAGGCACTTACTGAAATCCCCGTTTTCCAAAAGGATACGGATCATCGCCGCTATCGGGGAAGGTTCTTTCTTTTTTCCATATGTATCAACTCCTTTTTTTCATGATCCATGAATCCCCAGCAGCCGGAACCATCCGGCGGAATAAAATTCTCGCAGGCTGTTCATGTAGGAAATAGCTTTTTCCCTGGGCATGTCGTGACGTACTGTTTCAAACATGCCATTAAACATACTGCTTGCTACCATATGGATCAGATTTTCATCCAGTTCTTCCGGATGATAACCCGCTGCTTTCATTTTTTCCATAAGGACAATGCTGGAATTGACTTCGATCTCCGTGAGGACATCCAGATAATGTTCATAGCGGGTTCCTGTGGAACAGCATACGATCAGTTTAAACGCATCAAAATGATCATAAATGTATTCCACCATCCAGGAATGGCCTTCGTCAGACACCTCCGGAAGTGTCTGGACCTGGGCATCCACCGGCTGATCCGCAAATCCCTTCTGGATAGTACGGTATCTTTCTTCCAGTACTCTGGCCGGTTCTTCTACCAGTACATCAAAGAGAGATTCCTTGTCTGTGTAATAGCGGTACAGTGCACCGGTTGTCACAGACAGTCTGGACGCGATCCCGCGCATGGAAGCTCCCTGAAAACCTTTTTCCAGAAATTCCTGCTTTCCCGCTTCCAGAAGATCTGCCGCCAGTTTCTCATTTACAGGTCTCATATGTTTGTCTCCTTTATTCAATAACGCCGTTATTTAATAACAATGTTATTTTAAAATAACTTTCTTTGTTTGTCCTACTTTATAAATGACATGCAAAAAGCAGCTGCTCTCTGCACAGAAAATAAATTCTGTACAAAAAACAGCTGCTTCATAAATTCAAAATATCTTTAAACATCCAGCTCTTTCCGTACATCCGGGAACATTTCCACACATCGTTTCAGGATTCCCTGCATGTAGGCAATGGCAATTCCGTAATTGGTGATGGGGATTTCCTGGTCCAGGGCACATTTCTGACGGTAGCGCATTTCCCGCTCGTTAAGCATACATCCGCCACAGTGCACGATCAGGCTGTATTTCGTTACATCCTCCGGGAACTCTCTTCCTGAGGAATACTCAAATTCCAGATCTTTTCCCGTATAATTACGGATCCAGCGTGGAAGCTTAACCGTTCCGATATCATCACACTGTCTGTGATGGGTGCAGCCCTCGGAGATCAGGATCTTATCTCCGTCTTTCAGCCGATCGATGGCTGCTGCCCCGGCTGCCGCAGTTTTCAGATTTCCCTTAAATCTGGCAAACAGGATGGAAAACGAAGTAAGCCAGATATCCTCCGGTGTTTCTTTGCTGACCTTTGCAAAAACCTGGCTGTCTGTGATCACAAGTTTTGGTTTCTTGCCCAGGGTTTTCAGGGCATTGGAAAGTTCGTTTTCTTTGATGACAATAGCTGCTGCCCCGGCTTCCAGCACATCACGGATGGTCTGCTGCTGCGGAAGGATCAGGCGGCCTTTTGGCGCAGCTTTATCAATCGGTACTACCAGAATCGCAAAGTCTGACGGCTCCAGGAGATCTCCTACCAGACGTAGTTTCAGATCATCGGTTACTGCCAGAGAGGCGATCTTTTCTTTCAGTTCGTAGATGTTCTCTCCTGTGGCCGCACTGGCGTAAATGAAGGGTTCCTGAGTTATCGTATCCGCTTTCTGATCCGACTTTTCATGGGAAAGTCCCTCTTTTTTCTCCGGCAGAAGATCTGATTTGTTGTATACAACCAGATACGGGATTTCCTTTTCTTTAAAAATGTGGATCAGTTCCTCATCCACGCTGGTTTTCCCAAGGGTGGCATCCACAACAAGAACTGCCACATCCACACGGTTCAGTACCTGTTTTGCCTTGCGGACACGAAGTTCTCCCAGGTGTCCTTCATCATCAATACCAGGTGTATCAATAATTACAACCGGTCCCATCGGAAGCAGCTCCATGGCTTTGCTTACCGGGTCCGTGGTGGTTCCCTTAACATCGGAAACCACTGCCAGTTCCTGGCCTGTCACCTTATTTACAATACTGGATTTTCCTGCATTTCTTCTGCCAAAAAAACCGATATGTACACGGTCTGCTGACGGTGTTTCATTCATTCCCATAATTCTTCCTCTTTTCTTTCAGCATCAGACAGGTCCTCATCCATTCCTGTTCCATTCAAGTCAAACGATCTCAAAATAATCAATCTTTCTGTCTTTATAATAATATTCCCTGTCGCGCTCGTTAACCTCTCTCAGCACCTTACACGGATTGCCAACTGCAACCACATTGGACGGCAGGTCTTTCGTTACAACACTGCCTGCGCCAACTACAACATTGTCACCGATGGTAACTCCCGGCAAAACAACTACTCCGGCTCCCAGCCAGCAGTTTTTACCGATATGGACTTCCATATTATACTGATATCCCTTTTCACGAAGCTCCGGCAGGATCGGATGTCCTGCTGTTGCAATGGTCACATTTGGTCCGATCATGGTGTAATCCCCGATATAAATATGACCGTCATCGACCAGTGTCAGGTTAAAATTGGCATAGACATTTTTGCCAAAATGAACATAGGCACCTGCCATATTTGCGTGAAGTGGCGGTTCAATATAACAGTCCTCTCCGATCTCCGCAAACATTTCTTTCAGCATTTCTTTTCTTTTATCCAGCTGTGTAGGACGTGTCATATTAAAATCATAAAGTCGGTCCAGTTTTTTGATCTGGTCCTGGAAGATCTCATCATCGTTAGGGAGATATAACTCTCCTGTATGCATTTTTTCTCGCATTGGACGCATATTGGCTCCTCCTTTTTGTGCGTTTTTTACAAAAAATGATATATGATTTATGTTATCATATCGTATATTCACATACAAGCATGAATTTACTGAATAATCCGAAGTTTTTTCGTGAATCTGTTATGTTCCTGTATAATCTGCAGATCCATCTGTTGTTAACAGATTTCTGTATTTTTACTGTTCACAAAATCTTCCACCCTGTCGGACCACTTTGTTTTTCTGTTCCGGTTCCAGTTCCTCATCAGCAAAGATCAGCCGATAATCACTGACATCATTATATTTTATGAGATTTTTTTTGCCAAACTTGGTGTGGTCCGCCAGAAGATAACTCTCCTCTGCATTGGCATACACACAGCGTTTCACGGCTGCTTCGATCTCCCTGGTGGCAGAAGCTCCAAAAGAAGCATCTACTGCACTGGCTCCAAAAAAAGCTTTGTTATAATGAAATCTGGATACGTATTCCGCAGTGGAATAGTCCAGCAGCCCGGCGTACTCTTCCTGGTAGAGCCCAGGCGCCATGTGAAGCTGTATTTTCGGATTTTTGTAAAGTTCTTCCATCACCGGAAAAGAATTGGTCACAACTGTAAGGTTCATATCCGGCAGAAAACGCAGCATCAGAAGAAGTGTTGTACTGGTATCCAGAAACAGAACTTCCCCTTCCTTAATATAAGATACCGCTTTCCTGGCAATGTCCAGTTTGTTCCGATAAAGCTTCTCCTGCCGTGTGGAAAAACTTAAGCCCATTGGATAAATTTTTTTCAGGCTGGCACCGCTGCTCCCGCCTCTTTATGGAAGAAAGCTCTTTATCCTGTTTTTTCATTCTTATATCCCTCTTTCATCGTATGGAAAACAGATATTCGTATTCCACTATACTGCCTGTTTGTGAATATGTTCAGTCAAGTCGTTATGTTTAATTAAACAATATTTTTTTGTTTCTGTGTTATTTTTATATGCAGAAACACCGCCATACATTTTTGACAGAAAGGATTTTTGATATGCAACAATTATCTTCATTTAAGCCACAGGCGGAAACTCATCTTCGTGAATGCTTTCCGGAATTATCCATTGCAAAATCTTCCGACTCTCTTCTGGAGATCATGACTGATGGAGTAAACAAGGCTGCCGCAGTAAAATACCTCTGCGAACTTCGAAAGATTCCCCTTTCCCGTACAATGGCATTCGGAGATAATTATAATGATCTGGAAATGCTGGAAACCGTGGAATGTGGTGTTCTGATGGGAAATGCCCCTTCCGAATTGCAGAAACACTTTTCTTTTATAACAAAAACTAATGATCAGGACGGGATTTTCCTGGCACTTAAAGAGTTTGGAATATTATAAGCAAAAAAAGTCTCTTCCGGAAGACAGGTTTTTAAATTCTTTCTTCTTAAAGAGACTTTTTGTTTCTGTAGATATTATTTATTTCAGGGCTGCTCCGGCTCTAAAAGCATCACCGACTTTTTCGCCAAGGCGGATATATGCATTGTTAAATGGATCAAACGTAATCGGTGCTGCTTTTGCAACATCCACATTTCCGTTTTCATCCAGAACACGCTCGTCCACGCTGACATTTACGATCTCACCGACCAGACGGCAGGTTTCTTTGTCGTAGCTTTTCAGTTTACATTCTACGCAGATTGGAAGTTCTTTGATGATCGGTGCATCTACTTTTTCGGATTTTTCTGCTGTAAATCCTGCTTTTGCAAATTTATCCGGCTCTTTGTTCCCGGAAACAATTCCCACATAATCGCAGGCTGTCATATGATCCACATCTGCCATGCTCACTGTGAAAGCACCTTTTTTCAGGATATTTTCGGTTGTTTTATGATTTTCACTGACGCAGATGGAAATTTCCTTATCATCGCTGATTCCACCCCAGGCCGCATTCATAACATCCGGTTTCCCATCCTCACCATATGTGGCGATCATTAATACTGGCTGTGGATAAGTATAAGGTTTTGCTCCGAAATCTTTTCTCATGATCTTTCACTCCTTTATTGTATTGCTGTTATTTTTTATGAATTCCCGCACAAGCTGCAGGCCTCCCAATGGAACACAGAATTTATCTCTGTGCTGCCTGCACTGCTGATACGTTTCTTCCAGGTCAAACCACTGTACCTCTTCCACTTCTTCTTTCTGAAGTGTAAGATGATCGATCTCTACCGGGCGATCGTAGATATAAACAAAAGCAATCTCTTCATCCCGGAACATTTTTCCATGAAATTCTTTGGCAAAAGATATGGGGAATTTTCCTGCAAACTGCAGATCCGCTGATTCTGCATGGATTCCCAGTTCTTCTTCCAGTTCCCGCAATGCCGATTCCATCGGTTCATCTCCTGCCTGTATATGGCCTGCAGATGAAGTATCAAATTTCCCTGGAAAAGAATCTTTGTTACTGGATCTTTTCTGAAGAAGGATTTCTGTTCTTCCATTCTTTTTGCGGATAATCCAGATATGGGCGGTACGGTGACGGATCCCTTCTGCATGGGCAATGCTCCGTTCTACGGTCTTCCCGGTGGGATTTCCGTTTTCGTCTATGATATCGAATAATTCCATTATTATCTGTCTGCTTCTTTCTCTTATAATTTATTCTTAAGTGAATCCGGTGATTTTTTATCTGATTACCAAAATGTCTGGGAACTGACAAAATTTACTATAGTATATATTTTAACATGATTAGAAAACAGTTTCCAGTCTGTTGTCGGAAAACCGGCATCTGTATTGCCTGTTTTTCTTTTCTTTGCTATGATATTTCTAACCACAATAATTATTTGACGGGAGGTTGATTTTATGTATTGTATTTCTTTTAATGATATCATTGAACTAAATGGACTACTTAAAGATCAGGGACTTCATTTTCGCATTCATCTTCGTGATGCTTGTGGAAAACAATCCTGTTGGATCGAACCGCTTGGGAATTGTGCATGTGAAGGACATTTTGATGAAATGTATCAGGTTCTGGAGAATTTTTTTGCAGGAAAAAGAGCCTCGATCGAGTATGATGAGAGTAAAATGAATTTCTGGATTTTGTCTGCAGATTGAGGATTCGCCATCCCGCAGGAGACTTGCCCGATTTAGGTCAAGCGGATATTCGCAATCCGCTTCGCTACGTAGCTCTACACCAAATAACTGCTCCGCAGTTTATCAGGAGGAGTGCAAGCTCCTCCTGATACAAGCAAGTCCCCACCCACTGCTTATTGCTTTTCGCAATTGAAGCAGGGGACTTACTTGATTTGGTTAAAACAGATATTATGTGAAAATATAAATATGCCTGTAAACAGCACTCTGTTTACAGGCATAAAAAAACTCCCCCTGTTGGACTCGAACCAACGACACTGCGGTTAACAGCCGCATGCTCTACCGACTGAGCTAAGGAGGATTATTTATTAAGGTTTGTACCTTAAAAACTACATACATGTGTTTGTTGATGGTTAATCGTTTTTGTTGAATCAAGTTTAACCTGCGTGCCGATTTACCTTTTTTTACGGGCTCGCAGCTTGCGCTGCATCGCCTGTTTTTTTAGGCTACTCCAGCAGGGGTCATCTCACGACTCCGTCGTTCGATGTCATTTGCTTCGCAAATGTTCAAGTCAGCTAATGCTCATACGTCCACAAGCAAGCTTGCTCCCGTATGACCCTTATCTGCCTTGCCCGCTTCCTCGGCTTAATTGGTCAAGCCCTCACCCGATTAGTAACAGTCAGCTCCATGTGTTACCACACTTCCACCTCTGCCCTATCTACCTCGTCGTCTTCAAGGGGGTTTACTTCACTAAGAATGGGATATCTCATCTTGAGGGGGGCTTCACGCTTAGATGCCTTCAGCGTTTATCCCTTCCGGACTTGGCTACCCGGCCATGGCTTTGGCAAGCCAACCGGTCCACCAGCGGTC
>NZ_JAHLPQ010000015.1:0-71757 GCF_018917985.1 Blautia sp. MSJ-36
CTAGTCATAATTTATTATACCATGAATGGCAGGTTCTTCGGAGCCTGCTTTTTCATTTGAACACAAAAAAGGAGCCATTGCTCCATAGATGATTACTCATCTATTTTGCAACAGCCCCTTTTTGTTTGAAGATATTTATGAATCAATTTCTGAGATAATTTCGCATACTGCGAAGGGCATGTTTTTCCAGGCGACTGACCTGGGCCTGGGAAATGCCGATCTCATCGGCCACTTCCATCTGGGTTTTTCCTTCGTAGAAGCGGAGATCAATAATGTGTCGTTCCCGTTCTCCCAGCCGGTTCATGGCGTCCCGGAGAGAAATATCTTCCACCCAGTTTTCCTCCCGGTTCTTTTTGTCGCTGATCTGATCCATGACATAGAGAGTATCTCCTCCTTCGGAATACACCGGCTCAAAAAGGCTCACCGGGCTCTGGATCGCATCCATGGCATAGACGATCATTTCCTTGTCAATGCCGATCTCATCAGCGATCTCCGCGATGGTAGGCTCTTTGAGATGCTGCCGCATATAGTTTTCCCTGGTGTAGATGGTTTTGTAGGCGATATCCCGCAGAGAGCGGCTGACCCGTATGCTGTTGTTATCCCGGAGATATCTTCGGATCTCACCGACGATCATAGGAACTGCATAGGTAGAAAACTTTACCTGAAGGGTGGTATCAAAATTATCGATTGCTTTGATCAGGCCGATACAGCCGATCTGAAAAAGGTCATCTGGATTTTCACTGCTGTTCTGAAAACGGCGGATCACGCTTAAAACAAGCCGCAGATTGCCTTTGATGTACAATTCTCTGGCTTCTTCATCGCCAGCTTTGATTCTTTTGAAGAGCTCCTCTTTTTCTTCCTGGTTGAGAACAGGAAGCATTGAGGTATTTACTCCGCAGATTTCAACTTTATTCAGTGCCATCTTAGAATCCTCCTTGTCTTGTCAGTACATTAAGATGATTCTCAGAGGGCGGTTGAAATATACTTTTCCGGGGAAAATATAAAAAATAAAGGGCCTTGACAAATGTAGTCGGTTCAGTCTCCTCCCAGCCGTTTTTCATCACGGAAATCAACAAGGATGATATCTTCACCAATCTGGCGGATGCAGTCCCAGGGGATGATGCATTCACTTTCTCTTGAAAAACACCAGCAGAATTTCCCGGGTTCCGGCATGATCAGGGCTTTCAGCCGGGCGGTTTCACAGCAGAATTCCACATCAAGAGGACAGCCAAGGCTACGGCAGGTGTGGATATTGATCACTTCTTTCTGTTTCAGTTCGCAGATACGCATAAAATTCATCACCTGATATGATTTTATGGAAAATCTGTAAAATTTATGCAAGTCCGATTATTGACACATTATATGCATTTATTCTATAATAAAAACAAATTTAGTAATGATTTTTTGATCCGGAAAGGGGGAGAGTTCCGTGAGATGTCCGTTCTGTAACCAGGATAATACAAGAGTTGTAGATTCCAGACCTGTAGAGGATACCAATTCTATCCGCCGCCGCCGTCTCTGTGATGCCTGCGGAAAGCGTTTTACAACTTATGAGAAGGTGGAAACGATTCCACTGACTGTGATCAAGAAGGATCAGAACCGGGAGAGCTATAAACGTTCCAAGATCCAGGATGGTGTTCTTCGTGCCTGCTATAAACGCCCCATTCCCATTGAGAGAGTGGAAGAGATGATCGATTCCATAGAAGGGGATATTTTCCGGTCAGAAGATCGTGAGATCAGCAGCACCAAGATCGGAGAGATCGTCATGGAGCATCTGAAGGATCTGGATGCTGTGGCATATGTACGTTTTGCGTCTGTATACAGGGAATTTAAAGATGTCAGTACCTTTATGGACGAGCTGAAGAAACTGATCAACTAGAAAAATGAATGTTGAATATTTAAGACCGATTGTCAAAGGGCAGCCGGTCTTTTTTTGTACGATTTTTAATATGGATTTCAATTTATGAGTTATCACAGACAGTAAAGCAGGATATAAAAACAGGGACCGCATGGGAAAATTCCTCTGCGGTCCCTGTTATAACTTACGTTAATGATTCAGGAAACTTAAATTAAACAATACCCTGAGCTTTCATAGCGTCAACAACTTTTTCGAAGCCGGCGATGTTTGCACCTACAACATAGTTGTCTTCCATACCGTAACGTTTAGCAGCGTCATCAGCTTTGTGGAAGATGTCGATCATGATGTTGTGAAGTTTCTCATCAACCTCTTCTCTTGTCCAGGAAAGTCTCATGGAGTTCTGGCTCATCTCCAGTGCGGATGTGGCAACACCGCCAGCGTTTGCGGCTTTACCAGGCATGAAGAGAACACCGTTCTCCTGAAGGTATGTTGTTGCATCAAGAGTAGTAGGCATGTTAGCACCCTCAACGACATATTTGCAGCCGTTTGCAACCAGTGTTTTAGCTCCGTCAAGACCAAGCTCGTTCTGAGTAGCACATGGAAGATAGATATCACATTTGATGTTCCAGATGCCAAGTCCCTCTGTGTAAGTAGCACCCTCAACACGGTCAGCGTACTCTTTGATACGTCCACGTTTAACTTCTTTGATGTCTTTTACAACGTCAAGGTTGATTCCGTTCGGATCGTAGATATATCCGTTGGAGTCGTTCATTGCAACAACTTTGGCACCAAGCTGAGTAGCTTTCTCAACAGCGTAAATAGCTACGTTACCAGAACCTGTTACAACAATTGTTTTTCCTGCTACGGAGTCGTTGTGTGCTTTTGCGATCTCGTTGAGCATGTATACAACACCGTAACCAGTAGCCTCTGTACGGATCAGGGAACCGCCGAAGGAGAGGCCTTTACCTGTGAGGACACCCTCATAAAGACCACGGATTCTCTTGTACTGTCCGAAGAGATAACCGATCTCACGTCCGCCGACACCGATATCACCAGCCGGAACATCTGTATCTGCGCCGATATATTTGCAAAGCTCTGTCATAAAGCTCTGGCAGAATGCCATAACCTCTCTGTCAGATTTACCCTTAGGATCGAAGTTGGAGCCACCTTTTCCACCGCCGATCGGAAGGCCTGTAAGAGAGTTTTTGAAGATCTGCTCAAAACCAAGGAATTTCAGGATACCCTGATTTACAGAAGGATGGAATCTTAAGCCGCCCTTGTATGGTCCGATAGCACTGTTGAACTGAACACGGTATCCTTTGTTAACCTGTACAGTTCCGTTGTCATCGATCCACGGTACTTTGAAGGAGATGATTCTCTCTGGCTCTACAAGACGCTCAAGAATGGAAAGCTTACGATACTCTTCCTCATTTTTGTCAATTACGACTTTAAGGGAATCGAGAACTTCCTTAACTGCCTGATGGAATTCTGGCTCGCCAGGATTCTGTGCTACAACTCTTTCATAAACTTCTTCTGTGTAAGACATTGTTGTTTCCTCCTCATCACATATTAAATTGCATTGAAAACTAAATTCGAGTGCTATTATACATTAACATGCTAAAAAAGGGAAGTGCTAAATTAAATTTTTTTAAATTTTTATTTCTTGCGTTGAAAGCCCAAATGTGAGAAGATATAGAAATAGATATTTTTTGACTATGAAATTAAAATGGTTAAATAATAGTGAAAATTAGAAGAGGAGTGGTTTTTATGAGAACATTCGGGAAATCATCAAAGCTTGATAATGTATTATATGACGTACGTGGACCGGTTGTGGATGAGGCTGCCAGAATGGAAGAAGACGGGATGGAGATCCTGAAACTGAATATCGGTAACCCGTATCCGTTTGGATTTTCCGCACCGCAGGAAGTGATCCTGGATATGCTTAGTAATGTACGTACTTCGCAGGGATATTCCGATTCCAAGGGTATTTTTTCCGCAAGAAAGGCGATCATGCAGTATGCCCAGCTTCGTGGGATCCCGGGAGTTACCATTAATGATATTTATACTGGTAATGGTGTCAGTGAGCTGATCAATCTCTGTATGCAGGCACTTCTGGATAACGGGGATGAAATCCTGATCCCGGCTCCGGATTATCCGCTGTGGACGGCAACTGCAACACTGGCAGGTGGAAATGTGGTTCATTATATCTGTGATGAACAGTCTGACTGGTATCCGGATATCGAGGATATCAAGAGTAAGATCACACCAAGGACCAAAGCGATCGTTATCATCAATCCAAATAACCCGACAGGTGCCGTATATCCGAAGGAGATCCTGGAGCAGATCGCGGACATTGCAAGAGAGCATGAGCTGATCATCTTTTCCGATGAGATCTATGACCGCCTTGTTATGGATGGATACAAACATACTTCCATCGCTTCTCTTGCACCGGACGTATTCTGCGTGACATTTTCAGGACTGTCAAAGTCTCATATGATCGCAGGTTTCCGTATCGGATGGATGATCTTAAGCGGAGCCAAGAACAAGGCCAAAGGTTATATAGAAGGAATCAACATGCTTTCTTCCATGCGCCTTTGCTCCAATGTTCCGGCACAGTCGATTGTACAGACTGCACTGGGCGGATATCAGAGTGTCAATGAGTATATCCAGCCAGGCGGACGTGTTTACGAGCAGAGAGATTTTATCTATAAGGCTCTGAATGATATTCCGGGAATTTCCGCTGTAAAGCCGCGTGCGGCATTTTACATATTCCCGAAGATCGATACCGAGAAATTCAATATCTATAATGATGAGCAGTTTGCCCTGGATTTCCTTCATGACAAGCAGGTTCTCATCGTTCCGGGTAAAGGCTTTAACTGGAACCAGCCGGATCATTTCCGTATTGTTTATCTGCCGGATATCCGTCAGCTGGATAAGGCAATGAAGAAGATGAAAGAGTTCTTTGCTACATATAAGCAGGTCTGATCACCAATACAAATATTTTCGGCATAGACCAAAACGGAAAAAAATGCTATAATCATATCTGAAATATCCCGGTCATCAGGGCCGGGATATATGAAATAAGACCAGAATTGCTTGAGAGGGGAATGAGGAGGGACCGTTATCGGATAGCAATAAAACAGAAATCGAAAGGGGAAATAACGGATGAGCAAATTCAACATGAAAGTGACACCTGAGATTGAGAAACTTACGCAGATCTGTCGTGAGAATGATAAACTGGATCTGTCTTTATATGGCAAGTACGATGTCAAGCGAGGTTTGCGTGACCTTAATGGAAAGGGTGTCCTTGCGGGACTTACCCAGATTTCCAATGTCCAGGCAACCAAGATCGTGGATGGGAAAGAGGTTCCCTGTGCAGGTAAGCTTTCTTACCGGGGATATGATATCAAGGATCTGACAAAAGGCTTCATCAATGACCGGCGTTTTGGTTTTGAGGAAGTAACCTATCTGCTTCTTTTCGGAAAACTTCCGAATCAGGAAGAACTGAATGAATTTTCCGGGATTCTTGCGAATCAGCGCCAGCTGCCGCGGAATTTTGTAAGGGATGTCATTATGAAGGCGCCATCCAGAGATATTATGAATGCTCTGTCAAGAAGTGTGCTGACACTTTATTCCTACGACAAAGACCCGGATAATATTGAACTGGAGAATGTGCTCCGTCAGTGTATTAATCTGATCAGTGTTTTTCCGCTGTTATCTGTTTATGCGTATCAGGCCTATAATCATTATGAGAAAGGTAAGAGCCTTTATATCCATCAGCCGAAGAAGGAACTTTCCACAGCAGAAAATATTCTGCGCCTTTTAAGACCGGATAAGAAATACACGGCACTGGAGGCGGAGATTCTGGATATTGCCCTGATTCTTCACATGGAGCATGGCGGTGGTAACAACTCTACCTTTACTACACATGTGGTTTCTTCTTCCGGAACCGATACGTATTCCGCAATTGCGGCAGCCCTGGGTTCTCTGAAAGGCCCGAAACACGGTGGCGCCAACATCAAAGTTGTAAAAATGTTCAACGATATGCGTAAGCATGTGCATGATTACAGTGATGAAGAGGAAGTCAGTGTTTACCTTAAGAAACTTCTTCACAAAGAGGCCTTTGATAAACGTGGGCTGATCTATGGTATGGGACATGCGATCTATTCTGTTTCCGATCCACGTGCAGAAGTATTTAAGGGGTATGTGGAGCAGCTTGCAAGAGAAAAAGGCAGAATGAAGGATTATCAGCTGTATGCTACGGTAGAGCGCCTTGCGCCAAAGGTTATTGCAGAGGAGCGTAAGATCTATAAAGGTGTCAGTGCCAATGTGGACTTTTACAGTGGATTTGTTTACAGTATGCTGGATCTGCCCCTGGAACTCTACACACCGATGTTTGCCATTGCACGTATTGTAGGCTGGAGTGCACATCGTATGGAAGAGCTTATCAATGTGGATAAAATTATCCGTCCTGCATATAAGAATGTTCTTCCGGAAGCAGAGTATATTCCTCTTGGTGAGCGATAGGAAAGGCAATGGAAAATGACAGAATATAATGAGACAGCACTGGTACTGGAAGGCGGTGGAAACAGAGGTGTTTTTACTGCAGGAGTACTGGATTACCTGATGGAACAGAAAGTGGAATTCCCATATGTAGTGGGAGTATCAGCGGGCGCCTGCAATGCCATGGATTATGTATCCGGGCAGGTAGGGCGTACCAGAAGATGTATGATCGTGGAAAATAAGGAATACCGTTATATCAGTCTGAAAAATATTCTGGATAAGAAAAGTCTGTTTGACATGGATATGATCTTTGACAGGTATCCCAATGAGATTTTCCCATTTGATTTTGACGAGTACTTTAAATCGGATATTGAATGTGAGATGGTTGTGACGAACTGTCTTACAGGAGAAGCAGAGTATCTGTCCGAAAAGCAGGACAGACAGAGACTTATGGATATCTGCAGAGCGTCCAGCAGCATTCCGGGAATGAGCCCGATGGTAACGATAGACGGGCAGCTGTATCTGGATGGAGGGGCGGCAGATTCCATACCTCTTATCCATGCCATGAAAAAAGGCCACCGGAAAAATGTGGTCATTCTTACCAGAAATCAGGAATACCGTAAGAAAAAACCAGGTAAAAGCAAAGCCGTATATGTGGCTGCTTTTAAGAAGTATCCGAATCTTTTAAATACATTGCTCAACCGTTATCAGGTGTATAATAAGACCCTGGAACTGATTGAAAAATGGGAAAAAGAAGGTCATATTTTTGTGATCCGACCGGAAATCGAGACCGTTTCCCGTACGGAACAGAATGCGGAAGCATTAAGCGGATTTTACAAGCATGGGTATGAAGTAATGAAAGACCGTCTGGGTGAACTTTATGATTACCTGGAAAAAGAAAACTGAGGTGGAATAGATGTTCAGAAGTTTTTTTCCGGATGAATATCTGGATTCTGCGTATGTAATTGACTATGAGAAGCTTTACAGAGAAGGATACAGAGGGCTTCTTTTTGATATTGATAATACCATTGTCCCGCACGGTGCACCGGCAGATGAACGGGCAAGGAAACTGTTTGAAAAGCTGAGGGGGATCGGGTTTCGATACTGTTTTGTATCCAACAACCAGAAACCCCGCGTAGAGCCTTTTGCCAGGGCCGTAGAGGGAAATTTTATAGAAAATGCCCATAAACCGGCTGTGAAGAATTACAAAAAAGCCTGTCAGGTGATCCAGACAGAACCTGACCGGACAATTTTTGTGGGGGATCAGCTGTTTACGGATATTTACGGAGCGAAGCGGGCGGGGATCCGTACGATTCTTGTAAAACCGATTCATCCAAAAGAGGAAATTCAGATTGTGCTGAAACGCTATCTGGAAAAAATAGTACTATATTTTTACCAAAAAGAGGAGGGGAAGAATTCATGAACCATATTGTAATTATCGGCTTTATGGGTTCAGGAAAGACACGAGTTGGAAAGAGGCTGGCGAAGGACCTGGGACTTCCGTTTATTGACGTGGACAGACTGATCGTGAAGAAAATGAACATGTCGGTAAAGGAGGTATTTGAACGCTTTGGAGAGCCGTTTTATCGTGCACTGGAGACAATGGCAGTTAAAGAGCTGTCTACAGATGGTGAGCGTAAGGTAATCTCTGTCAGCGCTGGACTGCCTCTGCAGGAGCAGAACCAGAAATATCTTCAGAATATGGGGACGATCATCTATCTGAAGGGATCTGCGGCAACACTGATCAAACGTCTGGAAGGAAGCAACAATCCAACACTGGAGGGAGCTGAGAACAAAGAGGACAAGATCAAGAAACTTCTCAAGCAGAGAGATCCTGTTTATGAGAAGTTTGCAGACATTAAAGTTGTCACAGGAGTGAAGCCTTTTGACGAACTGATTGCAGAAATTGAAGAAAAATTAAAGGCTTAAATAAAAAAACAGTTGAAAAATGACAAAAGGTATTATAGAATAATCCATAGCGAAAAAGAACCGCATATATTAAGGAGGAAATATTTATGATTTCAGCAGGTGATTTCAAAAATGGTATCACACTTGAAATTGATGGAAACGTATGTCAGATCGTTGAATTCCAGCATGTAAAACCAGGAAAAGGCGCAGCCTTTGTAAGAACAAAATACAAAAACATTATCACAGGATCTGTAGTGGAGAAATCTTTCCGTCCTACAGAGAAATTCCCGGCTGCACGTATCGAGCGTGTAGATATGCAGTATCTGTATCAGGATGGTGATTTATACTACTTTATGAATACAGAGACATATGATCAGGTTGGTCTTACAAAAGATCAGGTTGGCGATTCTCTGAAATTCGTTAAAGATAACGAAATGGTTAAGGTTTGCTCTCATAACGGCGAGGTATTCGCAATCGAGCCTCCTCTTTTCGTAGAGCTTGAGGTTATTGAGACAGAGCCAGGATTTGCAGGAAATACAGCACAGGGTGCTACCAAACCGGCAACTGTTGAAACAGGTGCACAGGTTCAGGTTCCGCTGTTCGTAAACCAGGGCGATAAACTGAAAATCGATACAAGAACAGGAGAGTACCTCTCCCGTGTATAATGCGATACAATAAAAAAACCCGCGCAAGCGGGTTTTTTTAATACATTTAATCTTTTCTGAGATTTTTCAGAAACTGGCTGGGTGACATTCCTTCGTGGGATTTAAATACCCGGCTGAAATAAAAAGCATCGGAGAATCCTACCATTTCAGCCACATCTTTGGTGAGGATATCCGGGTTGTTCTGCATTAATGTCTTTGCCATTTTCAGGCGCAGTTCACTGATATATTTGCTGGGAGAGATCCCGAATTCTGATTTAAAAAGTGTGGAGATATATTTTTCATTGTAACCAAAAATATCCTGAAAGGATTTCGTTGTGATCTGCTGAGTGAAATTCCGGTCCAGATAGTTCCGTACCTGGCGTGCAAGAGAAGGGAGTTCTTCACCTGGTGTTTTGCTGTGGAAACCGCAGATCTTGTCAGTTTCATATTGAAGTTCCCGTTCCAGTTCTTCGTAAGAATAGCAGGTGGAAACGATCTCTGCAACATCAGGATAGACAATGTCCCTGTGGCAGTTCTGGATCACAGCAGAGATGTAGTACCTGAGATCAGCAGCCAGCTGGAATTGGGAGATATTTTTTCTGTTTTCCAGAGTGATCAGAGAATGGATCATATGGTAGAAACAATCCTGGTCAGAGCTGGAAGAAATCCCTGCACAAAGCTGCTTGACTTCCTGGGAAATAAGTATCTTCTGATCTGAAACGGAGCTGCAGATTTTTATGGAACTGCTTCCGAAACAGTTGTGGAACAGGGCAAAAAGGTATGTATCTTTGATAAGATCTGTTACAGAAGATCCGTCAGAGGCTCGTGCCAGGATAGTATTCAGCCAGATATCTGATTCCTGGTCTTCTGTGTTTGCGGATAATAAATGTTGGATCTTTTCTGCAAGGGATAAAAGATCCGGCTGATCGGAAGATGCATAGACCAGCGCATAAACCTGTTCGTTCTGGTGCCGTCCGTAGAGAAGATGAATGTAAACAGGGTATTCCTGCTCCAGCTGGAAAAGGATCTCCGGGGAAAGAGGACGGAACCTGGAATCGGGGATAGTTTCACCGTAAACACTGGAACACAGCGGGCCTTGAAAAACAAATACAAAAGAACAGTGAAAACCATTCATAAAATCAGGATCACCTGCGGAAAGTTTGTCACTTCGGACAGCACATTGCAGATATTCTTTCTGAAGCAGCCGGGTTTCGGATTTTTGCTGTTCCAGGCAGGAGAGAAGGATGTCATCCAGAGTTTTGAGGTCAATAGGTTTAAGCAGATAATCAGAGACGCCAAGATGGATGGCTTTTCTGGCATATTCAAAATCAGCATATCCGGTGAGGATCACAAAGCGGGTGTGAAGGTGGTTCCTCTGCACTTCTTCGATCATATCCAGTCCGTTCATCACAGGCATGGTAATGTCTGTGAAAACCAGTTCCGGTTTCAGTTCCAGAATTTTCTGAAGACCGTCCCTGCCGTTTTTGCAGATACCGGAAATCTGAAAATCCGGGTAATTTTTGGTGATGAGAAGAGAAAGCCCCCTGGCAATGGCCGGTTCATCTTCGATGATAAGTACGTGTATCATAATTTCTCCTTTATATGTGAAAGAAATTTTTTGCATATGTTCTAATTATAGCATGAATAGACCTGAAAACAAGAAAAAAGTCCATACGAAAGTCGCTTTTTCTCCATGTTGTATATACAGAAGGTATGATATGATAGGAAAAAAAACAGGGAGGAAGAATATGAACTGTTTATGGTATACAGAAGCAGCAAAAAGCTGGATCGAAGCATTGCCTCTTGGTAATGGCCGGATGGGAGCTATGATATCCGGTGAACCTTTTTGCGGACAGATCCAGATGAATGAGGAGAGTATTGTCTATGGAGGACCGCTTGACCGCATCAATCCGGACGCGGCGAAGTATTTCCCGGAAATCCGGAAACTGGTGCTGGAAGGAAAGATCCGGGAAGCTCAGAAACTGGAACTTTTTGCATTGTCTGGAACACCTCAGAGCGAACGGCCGTATCAGACCATGTGTGATGTGAATTACAGCATAGATCACGAAGAGGGAGAGATCCAGAATTACAGAAGAGAGCTGGATCTGGAAAAAGGTGTTGCAAGTACTTCGTTTGTACATAATGGAGCACAGTACAGAATGCGATGTCTGATCTCTGAAAAAGAAGATTTGATGGCAGCGGAGTTTTCCACAGACAGAGAAGAAGGTCTTGCCATGTCTGTTCTGATAACAAGGGGACGATTTTACAACTGTGCAGGAAAAGCCGGTGAGGACAGTATTTATATTGATGGAGATCTGGGAAAGGGTGGAAGTGAATTCTGCATTCAGGCCCGCGCGGTGTCAGAAGGCGGAAGTGTACAGGTGATCGGAGAACACCTGGTGATCCAAAATGCTTCCAGGGTGATTTTTTATGTAAACGGAGTGACTACTTTCCCTTACCGAAAAAAGAAGGTCGAGGATCCATACAGCTACCTCAAAGAACAGCTGGCTTCTTACACAGCAGAGGATTTTGACCGAATACTGGCAGAACATGTGGAGCAACACAGCAAGGTGTTTGACCGTTCTGTTCTGAAACTGAAAGAGGATGAAGGTCTGTCCGGACTTCCAACAGATCAACGCCTGAAACGACTCCGGGAAGGTAAAAAAGACAAAGGGCTGGCAGCTCTTTATTATGGATACGGAAGATATCTTCTTATGGCGAGCAGCCGCCCGGGAGGACTTCCTGCCAATCTTCAGGGAATCTGGTGTGAGAAGCTGGAGCCTACCTGGGATTCCAAATATACCATCAATATCAACACAGAAATGAATTACTGGCCAGCAGAGATCTGTAATCTTTCCATGTGTCATGAGCCGCTTTTTGACCTGCTGGAACGAATGGTGGAGAATGGAAAGAAAACAGCGAGGGAAATGTATGGATGCAGAGGTTTTGTGGCACATCATAACACAGATATCTGGGCAGACACAGCACCGCAGGATCTGGCACTGGCAGCGTCATACTGGGTAATGGGCGGCGCATGGCTGGCAGCACATATCTGGAAGCATTACCGCTATACCATGGACCAGGCTTTTCTGGAGAGGATGATGCCGGTTCTGGAAGAGTGCGTGTTGTTTTTTAAAGATTTCATGATCGAAGATCAGGGTGAAATGGTGGTGTGTCCTTCTGTTTCTCCGGAGAATACCTATTATCAGGCAGATGGAACAACGGGAAGTGCCTGCGCAGGCTGTACCATGGATACCGGAATCCTGAGAGATATTTTTCATGCCTATCTGGAAGGAAACAGGATCCTTGGGAAAAAAGCATCTCAGGAAGACTGGGTGCATGAAACTCTTGATAAGCTCCCTTTGTACAAGGTTGGAAAATACGGTCAGCTGTTGGAATGGAGAGAAGATTATGAGGAGTGGGAACTTGGGCACAGACATTTTTCGCATTTATATCCCCTGTTTCCGGCAAACCAGATTAATGAATATGAGAATCCGGAGCTGGTAAAAGCATGTGAGAAATCTCTGGAGAGACGAATGAAATTTGGTGGCGGTCACACAGGCTGGAGCTGTGCATGGCTGATCAATCTGTATGCAAGACTTCAAAATGGAGATAAAGCAGAGGAATATATCGATTATCTTCTCAATAAACTGACAGCACCGAATATGTTTGATCTGCATCCGCCACTTGAGCGGATTTCAGGTATTCCGTGGGTATTCCAGATAGACGGAAATTTCGGCGGAGCGTGCGGAATTGCCCAGGTGCTGCTCCAGAGCCATCTGGATGAGATATTCCTGCTTCCGGCTCTTCCGAAAAACTGGCAGGAGGGAAGCGTCACAGGTATTTGTGCAGAAGGCGGTTTTGAGGTGGATATGACCTGGGAAAAGGGCAGATTTTCTCATGGGTGGCTTCTTTCGAAACATGGGGAAAAAGCAGTTCTCAGATGCAGAGAGGAACTGGAGATATCCAAAGATGGAATAAAAGTTCCTGTGATCATAGATGAAAAAGAAAGATACGTATTTGATACAGAGAAAGACGCGATCTATCAGATCAGGAGTAAATAAAGTTTAAGGAAAAAAGCCGGAGGCTTCCCTGTCAGGAAGTGCTCCGGCTGAATAATTTTTCGGGCTTTAACGGGCCGCCGATGGTGACGGTCGTAAGGTTGTCAGAATCATTTCTGGAAACATGGAAATATTCTTCGCCGCGGTAATAAATATGAAAACGGAGAATGGTATTTTCCAGGCCATAGCCCTGATGGCGAAAGGTGTTTTCGTAATCCATATCCTGGTTTCCGGTAAAGGTGAAGCCGGAGAGTTTCTGGTGAAGAGCAGTAAGCTTTTCTTCAGGAAACGGAGCTCCGTTGTTGGAGATGGACAGATACCACCGGGTGTCGTCACAGTGGGAACGTATGGAAATCTTCCAGGGAGGAGGAATCTCCACGCCGGCCTGGTGGAAGCCATGCTGAAAACAGTTTTCAATAAGAGGCTGAAGAATCAGCTTTGGCACAGTAATGGAATTCAGGGACTCATCAAGCTGCCATTCGTATTCCAGATCGTCTTCGTAGCGTATCTTCATAATATAGAGGTAATGTCTTGCATTGTCGATCTCTTGGGACAAAATAACGGACTGCCCTGTGTAGGAGAGGGAATAGCGAAGAAGCTGGGAAAGCTCTGTGCACATGTTGGAAACATCCATATTTCCAGAGGCCAGCCCTGTCATTCCGATGACAGAAAGAGTATTGTACAGAAAATGCGGGTTCAGCTGCGCTTCCATGGCGTCATAGTGGGCAATCAATGTCCGTTTCCGTTGTTCTGTAAGACGCTGGTTCTGGTCGTAAATTTCAGAAAGATATCCCTGGATCGCATTGGTGAGAAAGATGATCTCATTATCGCTGCTTCCGGGAATAGCAGAAATATTTTCCCCGGGATCAAGAACTGTCAGCTTATCTGTCAGCTGTCGAAGTGGCTGTGTGAGGTTTCGCGTCAGTACCATAAGGAAGGTGGACATAATTATGAACATGATTACAAAAAGCAATGTGCTGATTATGAGAAGCCGTTTTATGGAGGCTGCAAATATGGAAGAATTCTCACTGAGGATCACCGTCCATCCGGTCTTATCGGAAAGGTGATAGCTGGAAACAGAAAGATTTCCGTAGGAAAAGCTGCCACTGTCAGGAGAAATCTCGGAAGCGGAACGCCAGCTGGCCAGAAAAGTCCTGCGGTTCAGTGAGGATGCACTTGTGTAAACCAGATTATCAGCATCATCCAGAATGGTGATATCATAATCTTCAGGAGTATCAAAACCGGAGAGAAGTTGTCTGGTCAGGGTATCCATATCAAAATCAGCAATAAGAAGTCCGTACTGATGATAAATATCCCGCATGGAACGTACAACAGAAATTACAGTTCGGTTGTTTTTCCAGTAATCCTTGTGAGGAGGGACATATAAAACATAATTAATGTTATCCATAACGTCTGTAAGATAGGGATTGTTCTCCAGAACGGTTTTTTTTGTATAACTGGTACCGTTTGGGGAAGAAGTTCCCAGATGGTCGTAATATTTGCTGACATAATTAAGGGATATATCCAGGTCTGAAGACATCAAGGTAGTGCGGAACCGGTCCTGAAAAGCAGATCTGGCTGTGATATGGGTAGGCAGGTAGTTGTTTTCGCCCTCAGGGATATTTCTGGCAGTATCAAGGAGTGAGGCGTTTAGCTGCAGCTCTTTCAGCGTATTATCTGCATCATTGAGAAGGGTGTCCAGATTGTTCTGTATCATGGATGCACTGCCGCTTAATGTACTGCGCATGTTCTCCCGCAGGGAATTTGCCGAATAATAATAGAAAAACAGCGAAAAACCGACAAGCAGAAGGGAGTTTAGCAGGATGCAGGAAATGAACAGCTTTTTTTGAAAAGAAAATTCATGGAATTTCATGATCGTTCCTCCGGAAGATTTCTTGTATCTATTTTATATGAACAGCGAAAAAGAAACAAGGAAAATTGTACAAATAGATGGAAGAATGTAAAAAAGGAAAAAAGTACATGTTGGATTAAACAAAAGTCCATGGATTTTCCGAAGGCAGTTTTATATAATATGACCATATTAAGAACGGAAAAACAAACAAAGGGAGGAAATTTACAATGAAGAAAAAAATGTTTGCAGCACTTATGGCAGCGTGCATGACGGTATCTGTATTCGGGAGCGTGGTAACCGCCAGCGCAGCAGATGGAGTAACACTGACACTTTACGGAAATGCAGATGACCTTGCAAAACCGTACATGCAGAAGATCATTTCTCTGTGGGAAGAGTCTTCCGGAAACAAGATTGACCAGCAGGGTCTTGATACAGATAATGCAGAGACCATTGCACTGACAAAATTTACAACAGGTGATATCCCGGATCTTTACATTCATTTCGGAAACAGCAACCTGAAAAACTTTAATCCGGAAGAGAATTTTGTAGACTGGTCCGATGCTGACTGGGTGTCCGATATTCAGGACTCAGTTCTTCCACAGGCAACCTACAATGACAAAGTGATCGGACTTCCGTTCTGGGAAGCATCCAACTCCGGCTGCTTCTATAACACAAAGATCTTCGAGGAACTGGGAATTGAGCAGCCTACAACACAGGAAGAATTCAATGCAGCCTGTGATACACTTCTGGAGAACGGAGTACAGCCGATTTACCTTGCAGCAGCTGATGCATGGCCAATCCTTTATCAGTTCGCACTGGATCCTGTACTTGAGGAGCATCCGGAATATATCGAAAAACTGAATGCAGGAGAAATGTCCTACGCAGATATCCCGGAATTCACAGATATGTGTACCTGGTTTAAAGAAGCAGCAGATAAAGGATACTTTGGAAAGAACTTTGCATCTGATACATGGGATTACACAAGTGAGGTTCTTGGAACAGGTGAAGCTGCAATGCTCTTCTGCTGGGATACCTGGTTTGACACAGATTATGACAGTGAATCTTATGATTATGTAGGTGATGATTTCGGAATCATGCCTGTATTTATGGGAACCTGCGATGAGGGAACCTATGAAGGCGGAAATGTAAACCTGATGCTTGTAAACAAAAATGGTGATAATGTAGAGGCTGCCAGCGATTTCGTAAACTTTATGGCAGATCCGGAGAATTACAACCAGGCATTTGATGGTGTTTCCACAGCAGCAGTATTCAAACAGGAGACAACCAATGTAAATTCCACTCAGTATGATGGAAACAAAGACAGCGTAGATAAACTGATCCGTGCATCTTCCGCACAGCCGAAGATCGTTGGTTTCAACCAGCAGGAAGGTGGCAAGGCTCTGCTTCAGCTTATGAACGGAGACATCAGCGTAGAAGAATGTGTAAAACTGATCGATGATGACAGAGTTGCAACACTTGAGTCTTTTGCCCAGTAAATAAACATCCGTTTTAAAGATGGTTTCAGGTTTGAGGGTAAAACTTCAAACCTGAAATTGTTTAAGGAGGAAATTCATGAATCGAAAAAAAATATATCCGCTGTATCTGGCACTGATCCCTGCTGTGGTATTTTTTATCTTCTTTATTGTACCGTCCACTGTGGGTTATTACTATGCATTTACCAACTGGAGTGCAGCCAGAACAACCAATCTGAAATTTGTGGGATTTGAAAATATCATGTCAGTTCTTACGAGTACGAAAGTGCCGGTAGCCTTTGTAAATACCCTGATCTACGCAGGCGTAAAAACCATTACCGTAACACTTCTGGGCTTTGTATTTGCCTATATCCTGAACCGTGAGATCAAAACACGGACTGCTCTGAGAACGGTTTATTTTATCCCGTCTATCTTTTCCTGCCTTGTTGTAGGCCTTATCTTCAGTGCTGTATTCCAGACACGTCACGGTACGATCAATAATATCCTGAACCTTATGGGAATTGCAAATATACAGTGGCTGGGAAAACGAGGCACAGCAGTTTTTGCTATCTGCGTAGCTGAGGTATGGAGAAATGTGGGATATGCGATCATCATCACACTTGCGGGTCTGCAGTCAGTTTCTTCTGATTATCTGGAGGCAGGTAAGCTTGACGGTGCATCTGAGTGGCAGCTTTTCCGCCATATCACACTTCCGCTGATCATGCCTACTGTAAACGTTAATATTCTGTTCAGTCTGATTTATGGATTGAAAATGTTCGATCTGATTTACGTTATGACAGGCGGCGGCCCAGGAAATGCGACTGAGAGTTTCGGAACGCTGATGATGAATGAAATGTCTGCAGGACGTTATTCACAATCTGTAGCTGTCAACCTTGTATTCACAGTGCTTCTGGTCATTGTTTCAGTTGTATATCAGAAGTTTTCATCAAGATGGGAGACGGTGTTATAATATGAATAAGAAAAAAACTAGGATCAATCTGATACTGGAGATCATTCTCTGGCTTGTGAGCATCGTGACGATCTATCCGATGCTGATGGTGCTTCTCACTTCCTTTAAAAACAAAGGCGAAGCTGCTTATATGAATATCAGCCTGCCAAGTGAGTGGCATCCGGAAAACTACATAACAGTTCTGGAAAAAGATTTTATGCGTTCTCTCGGGAACAGTGTGTTTATCACCTTTATATCAGTGGCACTGATCGTTTCTCTTTCTGCATTCTTAAGCTTTATCATTGTACGAAGAGATACAAAAGGATGCAGGATCGGGTATAAGATCATCACTCTTGGAATCATTGCACCTTTTGCTGCACTTCCAACTATCCAGCTGATGCAGAAAATGGGAATTTACGGATCAAGAATCGGTCTCTGTCTTGTATATTCTTCTCTGTACATGCCGTTTACAACAATGATGTTCAGCGGATTTATTAAAGGAATCCCGAAAGAACTGGATGAGGCAGCAGTTATGGACGGTGCGGTAGGCGGAAGACTGTTCTGCACAGTGATCATGCCGCTTCTGAAACCGGTTCTTGCAACAACAGGCGTTCTGAATTTTATGTGGGTATGGAATGAGCTTCAGATTCCGATGTATCTTCTGAATTCTTCTTCCAAGTGGACGCTGCCTCTTTCTGTATACAATTTCTACGGACAGTTCAGCAGAAGCTGGAATCTTGTATGCGCAGACGTTGTACTGGTTTCTTTGCCGGTAATCCTGGTATACATTTTTGCACAGAAATGGGTGATCGCAGGTATGACAGCCGGTGCTGTAAAGGGCTGATGCGGATAATATCAAGGAGGATATGAAAAATGTCAAAAAAATATACAGGAACATGGAATTCTGTAAATGAGCATGAGGTACCGAAATGGTATGACGGCTGTAAATTCGGAATTTTTATCCACTGGGGAATCTATTCAGTTCCTGCCTTCGCGCCAAGAACATGGGAGCTTGGTGCGGTGGAGACCAATGAAGAATGGTTCTGCAACAATCCTTATGCGGAGTGGTATTATAATTCCATAAATGTTGGAAAAGGACCTTCTTATGAACATCACATTGAGAAATACGGCAAGGATTTTTCTTATGAAGATTTCCTGCCAATGTGGAAGGCTGAGAACTGGCAGCCACAGAAGTGGGCAGAACTTTTCCGCAAATCAGGGGCAAAATATGTTGTGCTGACAACGAAGCATCATGATGGTTTCTGCCTGTATCCCAGTGAATATACAGATTTCAACTGTGAAGAACTTGGTCCGAAGAGAGATATCACAGGAGAGCTGACAGATGCTGTGCGCAGTGAAGGTCTGAAAATGGGACTTTATTATTCAGGGCTGATCGACTGGCAGTTTGCCAATGATCCGATTTTCAAGGAAGAGGACAATTTCGGAAATGCCTGCCCGACTTTTGAGTATGCAGACTATTCTTACAACCAGATGAAAGAGCTGGTAGACAAATATCACCCGTCCGTATTCTGGAATGATATTGGATGGCCAAAGCAGAGTGAGCATATGATGCCGTATTTCCTGGCACATTATTATAATGTGGTGGAGGAAGGCGTGGTCAATGACCGGTTTAATGGACTGTATCATGACTTCAGCACAAAAGAATACAAACAGGGCGAAGCTAATCGCAAGGAAAAGTGGGAAATGTGCCGCGGTATGGGACTTTCTTTCGGATACAATGAAAATGAAGGAGATGATCAGCTGATCAGTGTTCCGGATCTGATTCATCTTCTGGTTGCAACAGTATCTGATAACGGAAACCTGCTTCTCAATATCGGCCCGAAACCAGACGGAACTATTCCGGCTGAGCAGGAAAAACGTCTTCTTGCGCTTGGAAAATGGCTGGAGATCAACGGAGAAGGTATTTATGATACCAGTTGTTCCGCACATCTTCCGGAAACAGCAGGAGATGGTGTACAGCTGTTTTTTACAGCAAAAGAAAAAGATCTTTATGTATTTATAGAGGGACTTTCCCAGGAAGAGAATACAGTGCTGATTCCGGGCGTAAAAGGAAGTGCAGAGACACTGGATTCAACACTTAATGTACAGTGCGAAGAGACAAAAGAGGGAATGAAGGTCCGTATTAACGGATATGACAAAGAGAAACATATCATCTGTCTGAAAGTAAAAGACGGCGAATGAATATGATGCAGAGCATATAAGGCTGACAGTTTCAGACTTGGGTTCCAGGCTGTGAGGGTAAGAAAAACCGTGCACAGCCCGGAACCTTTTTTGCAAATATCCTTGACACGAAAAAACATTCTGGTATAATTAAATCCAGTCAAAAAACAACTGGCTTAGAGTTCGTCTGTCCACCAGAGATGACTTGAAGAGAATGAAGTCATCAGAAGTCTTTTTTATACAAGGGCTTGTACTGGTTTCGACGGGGGCTTTGAAGTTAGGGAAGCCATCCGCAGACTCCTGGACTGCGTACCAACCGGGAACTAAATATAAACGCAGACGAAAAGTTAGCGTTAGCAGCCTAAGCTGCTCGTCAGCCCCGTTGCACTCACACATCGGGAATCTGGCGTCGACCATGTGAGAAACCTTGCCGGGTAAGCTTTGCCCCGGTAGATGTATTATGAAGCTACTGAAGCAGTAAGCCTGTCGGTGGGCGTGCTGCCGAGGGAATGTTAAATCAGCGACTGTGATGGGAGATGCCTTAAGGGATAGGCTTTCGGACAGGGGTTCGATTCCCCTCAGGTCCATTTATGGAACGTCCCGGAAAGACAGCATTTATGCGGCTTTCCGGGAATTTTTTTTACTTTCTTTTTTACGATATCAGAAATTTCTTCGCAGATACAGAAAGCGATGGTGATAAAATGAAAAATCCTCTGCTCAATTTAAAAAAGCAGAATACAAAATCGGATTACTATGATTATAATCTTGTTGCTGTTATTGTGCTTCTGGTATGTTTTGGACTGGTGATGCTGTACAGTACCAGTTCTTATATGGCAGAAGTGAATTACGGCAATGATATGTTTTATTTTAAGAAACAGGCACTGATCAGTGCTGCATGTCTGATCGGAGCGCTGTTTATTTCAAAAATACTGGATTATCATATCCTTCTTCCTTTTACAACCGCACTGTATGTAGCTTCGCTGATCCTTATGGGCCTGGTTCGTACTCCGCTGGGACGTTCTTCTCATGGTGCAACCAGATGGCTGTATATCGGACCGATTAACTTTCAGCCTGCCGAGGTGGCCAAAATTGCGGTCATCATCATGATGGCCTACATGATCGGGAAGATGGGACGAAAGGTAAAAACCCTGAAAAGTTGTATGATTCTGGGCCTTCCGGGAGCAGGACTTGCGCTGGCTGCATATGTGCTTACCGATAACTTAAGTACCGCCATGATCATTCTGGGAATTACGGTGGGAATGGTGTTTGTGGCACATCCGAAAATGCGCCCCTTTATCATTATAGGAATCGTCGGTATCGTTTTGATCGTGATTGGGGTGCTGTTTCTGGTTGCGACAACCAAGAGCAGTAACAGCTTCCGTATTATGCGAGTACTGGTATGGCTTCAGCCTGAGAAATATTCCGATGAAGGCGGATATCAGACGTTACAGGCACTGTATGCGATCGGCTCCGGTGGCTTTTTCGGAAGGGGACTTGGAAACAGTATCCAGAAACTGGGAAGCGTTCCTGAGGCTCAGAACGATATGATCTTTTCCATTATCTGTGAGGAACTTGGGATTTTCGGAGGTATTTTTGTGTTGATCCTGTTCGGGTATCTTCTGTACAGACTGTTCTTTATTGCACAGAATGCCCCGGATCTGTTCGGCTCTCTGATCGTTACGGGAATTTTTATACATATTGCACTTCAGGTAATCTTAAACATTGCCGTTGTGCTGAATCTGATGCCGAATACAGGTGTTACATTGCCCTTTATCAGCTACGGAGGAACATCGATCGTATTCCTGATGTCGGAGATGGCAATTGCCCTCAGTGTGGCCCGTCAGATAAAATTTCAAGAGTAAAATAGTTTTAAAATCAAAATATTTTTGCTCTGGAGCCATTTTTTGGGAAAATCCTCTTGACAACTGTTTTTGCAGACTATATACTTTGCTCAAAAAGAGGAAACAGATTCGATCTGTAACGATTAAAGGAGAAAATAAGACATGTTAGAAAAAATGAAAGAAATGCTTGCAGAGCAGTTAAATTGTGAGGCGTCTATAATTACACCGGAGACATCTTTTAAGGATGATCTTGGAGCAGATTCTCTTGATCTGTTTGAGCTGGTTATGGCTCTTGAGGATGAGTACAACGTTGAGATCCCGGCAGAGGAGCTTACAGATCTGAATACAGTCGGAGACGTAATCGAGTACCTTAAAAACAAAGGCGTGGAAGCATAAGCAGGAATTAAGAGATCCTCTGGGACAATGGTGTCTCAGGGGATTTTTCTGTGTACAGGGAAGACGGGGGGATTCCGTCGGAAAACCTATGGACATTTTGAAGGATTTAGGTATATAATATCACTTATAATGAGAAACAACAAAACGAGGAGAAAAGAAATGACAAAGATCAGAACAAGATTTGCACCGAGTCCTACAGGAAGAATGCATGTGGGTAACTTAAGAACAGCTCTTTATGCTTATTTGATCACAAAACATGAAGGCGGAGATTTTATCCTCCGTATTGAAGATACAGACCAGGAACGTTATGTGGAGGGAGCAGTAGATATCATTTACCGTACCCTTGAGAAAACCGGACTTCTCCATGATGAGGGACCGGATAAAGACGGCGGTTTCGGTCCGTATGTACAGAGCGAGCGTCAGGCAACCGGTATGTACCTGAAATATGCGAAACAGCTTATCGAGCAGGGAGATGCATACTACTGCTTCTGTGGCAAGGAAGAGCTGGAGAGCATGAAACGTACAGTTGCAGGTAAGGAGATCTCCATCTACGACAAGAGATGTCTTCACCTTTCCAAAGAAGAGGTTCAGCGCCGTCTGGATGCAGGTGAGCCTCATGTTATCCGTTTCAATATGCCGACAGAGGGAACTACAACATTCCACGATGTTATTTACGGCGATATCACAGTCAACAATGAGGAGATGGAAGATCTGATCCTGATTAAATCCGACGGATATCCCACATACAACTTCGCAAACGTTATTGATGACCATCTTATGGGAATCACACATGTGGTAAGAGGTAATGAGTATCTTTCCTCTTCACCGAAATACAACCGTATTTACGAAGCATTCGGATGGGATATTCCGACCTATGTTCACTGTCCGCTGATCACAGATGAGACACATCAGAAACTTTCCAAGAGATGTGGCCATTCTTCCTATGAGGATCTGATCGACCAGGGATTCGTTACAGAGGCAGTGATCAACTATGTTGCACTCCTTGGATGGAGCCCGGCAGATAACCGTGAGATCTTTACACTTCCGGAACTTGTGGAAGCATTTGACTATCACCATATCAACAAATCACCGGCAGTTTTCGATATTGCCAAGCTGAAATGGATGAATGGTGAGTACATCAAGAAGATGGATCCGGATGCATTCTATGAGAGAGCACTTCCATATCTGAAAGAAGTACTGAAGAAAGACTTTGATCTCAGGAAGATCGCAGGTATGGTTCAGACCAGAATCGAAGTATTCCCGGATATTCCGGACCTTGTAGACTTCTTTGAGGAAGTTCCGGAGTATGACAGTGCAATGTACCGTCACAAAAAAATGAAAACAACAGAGGAGACTTCCCTTGCAGTTCTCAAAGAAGTACTTCCTGTACTGGAAGCACAGGAGGATTACACCAACGATCCGCTGTATGCATCTTTAAGTGCTTTTGTAAAGGAGCATGGCTATAAGAACGGTTATGTAATGTGGCCGCTTCGTACAGCAGTATCCGGCAAGCAGATGACACCGGCCGGTGCAACAGAGATCATGGAAATCATTGGCAAGGACGAGACACTGAAACGTGTACATGCGGCAATCGAAAAACTTGAGCGCGAATAAGTGCGTGGTCAATCATCCAGTTATGAAACGAAATCCATCTCAGAAAAGGGCGATCGCCCACCTGTCAGGACCGATGATGGTTCTGGCAGGCCCCGGTTCGGGGAAAACTTCCGTCATAGTAGAAAGAACAGCACATATGATTCATGAAGGGAAGATACCGGCTTCCTCTGTTCTTGTTGTGACTTTTTCCAGGGCAGCAGCTGTAGAAATGAAAGAACGGTTTCTGAAATTTACCGGAGTTCCGAGGACAGGCGTTACATTTGGAACTTTTCATGGTGTATTTTACGGAATCCTGAAACAGGCATATGGTCTCAATGGAAGCAATATTCTCTCTGAAGAGGAAAAATATGCGATCTTAAGAGAGCTGGCAGTAAACTGTGCCACAGAACAGTCCCAAGAGGGGGATTTTGTGGAAGATCTGGCAAAAGAGATCAGCGTTGTCAAAGGGGGAAGAATTTCGCTGGAACATTATTATTCTTCCTGCTGTCCGGATGAAGTGTTCCGGCAGATTTTTAAAGGATATAGGAAAGTTCTGAACGAAAGAAGAAAGCTTGACTTTGATGACATGCTTTTAAGCTGCTATGAACTTCTGCGTAAAAGAAAAGATATCCTGGCTGCATGGCAGAAAAAATTTCAGTATATTCTGGTGGATGAGTTTCAGGATATCAATCATCTTCAGTATGATATTGTAAAAATGCTGGCAGCTCCGGAAAATAACCTGTTTGTGGTGGGAGACGATGACCAGTCTATCTATCATTTCCGTGGGGCACGTCCGGAGATTATGCTGAATTTTCCGGAAGATTTTAAAAATGCGGAAACAGTGCTTCTGAATATTAATTACCGGTGCAGCGGAAATATTTTAAATACAGCTATGAAGGTAATTGATCATAATGAAAACCGTTATGTAAAGAAACTTTCCACGCCCAATGAACCGGGAGAACCTGTAGTGGTAAAAGAGTTTAAAAACCCCAGGGATGAGTATATGGCAGCAGCAGGAGCCTTAAAAAACCGGATGGAAAAAGGGGAAGATATTGAAGATACGGCCTTTCTTTTTCGGACCAACCAGGAAGCAGAGGGACTGGTTGCTGCTCTGATGGAATACGGGGTTCCTTTTACCATGAAAGAGAAATTGCCCAATCTGTTCCGACACTGGATCTGCAAGAATATGATCGCCTATCTGAAGATGGCACAGGGGGACCGGAGCAGAAGTACATTTCTGGAAATTATGAATCGTCCCAACCGCTACATAGCCAGAGAGGCTCTTACCGAAAAAAATATAGATTTTAAAGTTCTTGGAGAATTTTATAAAGATAAGGACTGGATGTGTGACCGGATCACAACGCTGGAAACACATCTCCGTATCCTGAAAACAATGGCCCCTTATGCTGCCATTAATTTTATCCGAAATGGTATGGGATATGAAGAATACTTGCAGGAATACGCAAGGTATCGTAAAATAAAACCAGAAGAGCTCTGGGAAACCTTAAACCGGATACACGAAAGTGCCAGAGGAATGAAAACACTGGAAGAATGGCTGGCCTATATGGATGAATATACCAGAAAACTGGAAGAACAGGCGAAGAAACAGGACGTAAAAAGGGAAGGATGTGTGATATCTACCCTTCACGCAGTAAAAGGCCTGGAGTATGACAGGGTATATATTATGAATGTCAATGAGGGCAGTATGCCTTACCGGAAGGCAGTTCTGGAGGCACACCTTGAGGAAGAACGGAGACTTTTCTACGTTGGGATGACGCGGGCAAAGAAAAAACTTTCCCTGTGTTATGTGAGACAGCAGTATGAGAAGGAACGGGAGCCTTCCCGGTTCCTTGAGGAGGCCGGATTATGAACGGGATCATATATTATACAAAAATAAAAGACGAATATGACAACAAGAACATGGAGCACATGATCGGAGAAAAGCTTCTTGAGATCGGGCTCGAGAAAGAGTTTGGCCGGAAACTTGTCTTTGAACCCCGTGCAAAAGGGGAGCATGGGAAACCGTTTTTTACCCTGCTTCCCAGAATTCATTATAATATCACCCATTCCGGAAAATATGTGATGTGCCTGTTTGCAGGAGAAGAAGTGGGCATTGATGTGCAGATTCACAAGAAAGTAAATTACGAAAGAATTCTTGAAAGAATGGTGCCTGCAGATATGGTGAGGGAAATTCTGGATGCGGATGATATGGAAAAGGCCTTTTTTACCCAGTGGGTTTTGAGGGAGGCCTATATCAAATGGACTGGAGAGGGTCTGTCCAGAGATCTGAGAACCATTCCCATGGATAAGGGAAATTACATCATGCTTGAGATGGAGCCAGGATACAGTGGAGCGATCTGGTCCAGAGACAGCCTGGAATTACGGTTTGAATACGAAGACATCATTTTGAGATAGCGAATAGAGACGATGAAATGAACAAAGAGATGAAACGCAGCTTCCGGATCTTCCTTCTGAAGATTCTGGCAGTTGTTTTTGTGCTGTGCATGTGTTATTTTTTATATGCGTTTGTTTACAGGGCAAAGACAGAACTGCCCACAAAAGCTGTGGTGACAAACAGAGGTGCTGCGGTGTATACGCTGCGGGGCCAGAAACAGATGCTTTCCCAGAAAGAGGCATTTTCCTATTTTGCCTTTGACGGGAGAGAAAAAGAGAAAGAATATGGAACTTATGTCATTCCCGGACTGAAAAATACAAGGACGTTGCTTACGGAAAAAGGTGCGACACCGGCCATGTGTACGTCCATGACTCCTCAGGGACTGGCAGTTACCGATGATTATGTGCTGGTCAGTGCCTACTGCAGCACACAGAAACATAATTCGGTCATCTATGTGATCGATAAAGAAAAGCATAATTTTATAAAAGAAATAATACTGCCTGGACAGCCTCATGTGGGAGGCCTTGCCTACGACCCGGAGCATAAGATTCTGTGGTATTCTTCCAATATCAACGGAATCGCACAGGCAGTAAGTATAAAGATGGATACAATAGAAGCCTATGATTATGATGACAGTCACCTGCCGGTGGATACTTTCCAGACAGTCAGCCTTTATGGAATTGTAAGGGACTCGTTTATGACTTTTTACGAAGGGTGTCTGTATGTAGGCTGCTTTGAAAAATATAACGAAAGTGTAATTGCACGATACGGAGTTGACGCAGATGGAAATCTGATCAATACCATGGATGAGGAACTGGGCATGGATTTTGAAATGGCAGTTCCGCTGGATTATTCTACTATATCGGAGCAGGTTCAGGGGATCGCTTTTTACAATGACAAACTGCTGATCTCCCATTCTTTTGGAATCCTGCCATCCAGACTGGTATTTTATGAACAGTCCGACAAGCGTCTGTATGTAAACGAAAATTCGGCCAGAACTTACCGTTTTCCGGAGAGACTGGAACAGATCGTGGTGGAAGGTGACAATCTCTATGTAATGTTTGAATCCTGCGCCTATGCATACCGTGCGTCCTCCGTAAATATTGTGGACCGTGTACTGAAGCTGAGTCTTCCGAAGATGGAAGCCTATGATGAGGAAGAAAGTCTGTTTTTCCTGTCGGAATAAGGGAGAAACAGATCTTTTTCGAAGGAGACAAGGGGTACTAAATCCGGCACGTCCGCAATATATTTAAGTGTAAGAGGTGAAAAAATGGACGCAAACCAGATTCAGAACCTGTTTGCCAGTAATGTCCGCCAGCTTCTGGTGGATGCAGACCTTGATTATGATAAATTATATGAGATACGTCTCCGTGTGGGAAGGCCCCTGTTTCTTACCTACGATGGGGGAGAATGTTTTCTGCGGCAGAAAGACACAGAGCCTTATCTGGTGACACGGGAGGATCTGAAGGAGACACTGGAGTATGTCAGCGGGTACTCTCTGTATGCCTATGAAGATGAAATACGTCAGGGATTCTTAAGTGTACAGGGCGGACATCGTGTAGGAGTTACCGGAAAAGTAATCCTGGACGGAAATCGGATCCGGGGAATGAAATATATTTCCTGCATCAATGTACGGCTGGCTCATGAGATCCAGGGATGTGCCCAAAGTGTGATGCCTTATATTCAGACAAGAGAGCAGACCATGCACACATTGATCGTTTCCCCACCCAGATGCGGGAAAACGACGCTTCTTCGGGATATCATCCGCCAGATGAGCAATGGCTGGGGGAACATTTCCGGTGTTACGGTAGGAGTGGTAGATGAACGCAGCGAGCTTGCCGGCTGTTATCAGGGAATTCCGCAGAATGATCTGGGAATGCGTACGGATATTCTGGACGGATGTCCCAAGGCAGAAGGAATGCAGATGCTGATCCGGTCCATGTCGCCGGTTGTGGTAGCTGTAGATGAGCTTGGAAAAGAGGAAGATTTTAAAGCTGTGGAATCTGTCATCCACTGTGGATGTCGTCTGATTGCAACTGCACATGGAGATTCTATGGAAGAAACACTGGCACAGCCGTTTTTCCGGAAATTGTGGGAGGCGCGGGTTTTCCAGAGATATATTTTTCTTGGGAAACATGACCGTGCGGGAATTGTGGAAGCAATTTATGATGAAAACGGAAAATGCATATGTACCGGATTGTAGGATGTATTCTGGTGGTAGCTGCAGGAGCCGGGCTGGGAGTTTCTGAAAGCATAAGGGTTTCGGAAAGAATATATACCCTGGAGATGCTGCTTAGGATGGTGATCTGCCTGAAAGGGGAGATCCGCTGCGGGAATGCATCGCTGCCGGATGCTTTTTATGGAGCCGCCGGAAGAATGAATGGAAAATACAGAGAATTTCTCATAACTGCCGCTGACAGAATGAAAGCGGGAAAAGGAGAAAAACTCTCACAGATATGCAGGGAATGTGCGGAAAATTCCCTGAAAAAAAGCTGCCTTACCCATGGGGAAAAGGACGCTTTTTTTTCTGTCGGAGAATATCTTGGATATATGGATCTGGAAATGCAGATAAAGCAGCTTTCTCTGTATGAGAAAAATCTGGAAGAGGAGATTTCCCGGCTGAAAGAAGAAGCCTCCGGAAAAAAGAGACTGTACCGGAGTCTGGGAATTCTGGGAGGATTGCTTCTGGCAGTGCTTTTGGTGTAAAGATTCTGTCTGGACAGATAAGATGGGACGGGCTTTTGAAGAAAAAGGAGGGAGCTTTTGGAGGTCAGTATCATATTTAAGATCGGAGCAGTAGGGATCCTGGTCTCAGTTCTTTCCCAGATCCTGAAGCACAGCGGAAGAGAAGAACAGGCATTTCTTGTAAGTCTTTCGGGACTTCTGATTGTGCTGTTCTGGATCGTACCGTATATCTATGAACTCTTTGAAAATATCCAGCAGCTTTTTGTTCTGTAAAGGAGGGAGAAAACGTGGATATTTTAAGAATTTCCATTCTGGGAACAGTTGGTGTGCTTCTGGGAATCCTTCTGAAATCACGGGCTCCTGAATATACAAGTCTGATTACTATGGGAATCGGTCTGGTGATCCTGGGTCTGGCAGTAGGAAAGATCGGATATCTTTTTCAGTCTCTTGAAAAACTGAAGGAAAGTCTTCCGGTTGATGGAAGTTACGTCACTACCTTGTTAAAAATGATTGGGATCACTTATATTGGACATTTTTCATCCGGTATATGCAAAGATGCAGGGTATGCTTCCACAGGAGCACAGATCGATCTGTTTTGCAGATTGTCTGTGATGGTTCTGAGCATGCCGGTGCTGCTGGCACTTCTGGATACAATACAGGGATTTCTGGCATGAATAAAAGGCAGAAAAAACGAACAGTAGTGTTGCTGATAACAATCTGGATTGCAGGAATATTCTGGGCATGTTTTTTGTCAGGACAGCCTGTTTATGCGGCAGCAGAAGAACAGCTCACCGATCAGCTGGAACTTACAGATCTGCAGTCCATGGTGGATGAAATGCTTGGTGAGAACAGCTTTTCTGTCACAGAAGCTTTCCACAGGTTGTTGTCCGGTGAAGAAGTGCTTTCGGAGGAGAGTGTGCGGGAATTTCTGCACAGTCTCCTTTTTTCCGGCCTTGAAAAAGAGAAAGGACTGATCGTAAAATTGCTGCTACTTCTTTTATTTGCGGCAGTTTTTTCCGGATTTGCAGGTGCTTTTGACAATGGACAGATCGGGGAGATCAGTTTTTATGTTGTGTATCTTCTTGTTTTTACGTTGCTGATGAACAGTTTTTCTGGGTTAAGTACATCTCTACTTTCTATGCTGCGGTGGATCACGGAATTTATGAAAGAGATGTCGCCGGTGTACTTTATGGCAGTGGCTGCCGCATCCGGAGCATCTACAGCCACTGTTTTTTATCAAGGCGTGCTTCTTCTGGTATGGCTGTTTCAGTGGATACTGGAGAGTATTTTGCTTCCTGGAGTCAGTTTGTATATACTTCTTAAGTTTGTGAATCATCTTTCCAGGGAAGAGATGCTGGGAAAAATGGCAGAACTGATCGAGACGCTGATTTCCTGGGGCCTTCGGACACTGCTGGGAGTTGTCGCAGGGCTTCAGGTAGTGCGGGGACTGGTAACTCCGGTGATGGATTCTCTGAAAAGAAGTGCCATCGGAAAAACCGCCGGTGCACTTCCTGGGGTAGGAAATGCAGTTAATGCAGTGACGGAACTGGTGCTTACAACAGCAGTTCTTGTAAGAAACAGTTTGGGAGTGGTGTTTCTTCTTGTGCTCCTGGTGGCTGGAGCCGGTCCTGTGATCCGCTACGGACTGCTGGCACTTGTATACAGGTTTCTGGCAGCAGTGGCACAGCCGGTGTCTGACAAACGGCTTGTGGAAGTGTTCAGTACTATGGGAGAAGGGTGCGCTCTTCTGATGCGGATCCTGTTTACAGCGGAAGTTTTGTGCATGCTGACATTTCTGATCTTGATGGCAGGAGGAATCTGATCATGAGGCAGGAAATTTATCAGTGGATGAAAAATCTGGCTTTTTTTCATGTGCTTACTACGGCAATCCTGCATATTCTGCCGGATAAGCGGTATGAACAGTATGTCCGTCTGTTTATGGGCCTTCTCCTGATACTTCTTATCTGTACGCCAGTTTTTGCTGTTGTGGGAAAAAGTCAGGAACTTCTGGAAGGGTTCCGGAAAAATTACAGCCAGGAAGAACAGGAGCGGATGGAAGTGGAAGCACAGGGGATCCGGGAAACCTTTCTGAAGGAAGCTTATGAAAGTGAGCTGAAAAAACAGGTGGAGGAGATTTTAAATGAACAGAAGATTTTTTGCAGGGAAATTGAAGTGGATATGAAGAAAAATCTCCGGGTCATCATAAGGCTTTCTGAGAAGATCACAGAAAAGCAGAAGGAGGCGGTACAAGATGGGTGTGAAAGGATCTGCGGACTCGGAAAAGATCAGTATCAGATCCTGGATCCTGGCGATGGGGTGGAAGGAGTGGGGGATCGTCCTTCTTCTGGGGATCCTTCTTCTGGTGGCAGGACTTCCGGTAACTCAGAAAAGCAATAAGAACATCAATACCCAGGCGGCCGAAAAAACAAGACTGGAAAGCCGCTTGGAGGAACTGCTTTCCAATGTGGAAGGAGTCGGGAAGGTGGAAGTGATCATCATGACCGGGGATGAGGGAAATACGGACAGTTTTTCCATAAGCAGCAAAAATGAAGTTACCGGTGTTCTGGTAGCTGCTCAGGGAGCGGGCAGCGCAGTGACAGTTCAGAATATTCAGCAGGCAATTATGGCATTATTTCAGATCGACGCTAATAAAATTAGAATAATGAAAATGAAATGAGGAGAGTAGAAGTGAAAAAGATCATGAAGAAAAACCAGGTAATCATCACCTCGCTGGCCATTCTGATCGCTGTGGCCGGGTATCTGAATTTCGCAGATGTGGATCTGGGATTTAAAGATAAGGAGGCAAGCACCGACAGCAGCAGTATCCTGGACGATGTGAATTATGACCTGACCGATGAAACAGCCCTTCTGGATGAGAACGGGGCAGATGGCACAACCCAGTCGGAGGTGATGGATACCGCATCTCCGGGTGAAGCCGTACTTACCGGTGCGTCGGATTTTGCGGCGCAGGCAAAAATCAGCAGAGAACAGGTACGCTCCCAGAACAAAGCGGACCTGCAGGCGATCATCAGCAACAAGGATATCAGCGATGAGGAGAAGCAGAATGCCATCAATACCATGGTTTCCATGACAGATCTTACAGAAAAAGAGGCGGCAGCAGAGCTTCTTCTGGAAGCAAAGGGATTTGAGAATGTGATCGTAAATCTGACCGGGGAAACTGCGGATGTGGTAGTGCCGGATGCGGATCTTGAAGATGCAAAACGTGCACAGATCGAGGATATTGTAAAAAGGAAAACCGGTGTGGCGGCAGAGAGTATTGTGATTACACCTTTGAGCCAGAGCAAAGAAGCAGCAGATGAAAGTGCATCGGATGCTGCAGGTACAGAAAATACAGAGGAGAGTACAGGCGATGAAGCACAGGATACCGCAGCATCTGTGGAAAATGATTCTGCAGATTCCGCGTCGGAGAAAGATACAGAGACATCCGCAGAAGCCCAGAATGATTCCACCATTGATACAGAGGGAATTTACGACTGAATTGCCTTGACAGCAAAGCCTTGTCTATACTAGAATAGGTAAGGTTATAGTAAAATAGAGATATTAGAGAATATACAGGAGGCTCACGTGTCGAAGTATACGAAAGAAATAGAAAAAAGAAGAACTTTTGCCATCATCTCCCATCCGGATGCCGGTAAAACAACATTGACAGAAAAATTTCTGCTGTATGGAGGGGCCATCAATCTGGCCGGAAGCGTAAAAGGTAAGGCTACGGCCCGCCATGCAGTATCAGACTGGATGGAGATCGAGAAGGAGAGAGGTATTTCCGTCACCTCTTCCGTTCTTCAGTTCCATTACGACGGATATTGTATCAACATTCTGGATACACCGGGACATCAGGATTTCTCCGAGGATACCTACCGTACCCTGATGGCAGCGGATTCCGCGGTCATGGTCATCGATGGTTCCAAAGGTGTTGAGGCACAGACCCGTAAACTTTTCAAAGTCTGTGTTATGAGACACATCCCGATCTTTACATTTATCAACAAGATGGACAGAGATGCCAATGATACGTTTGATCTTCTGGATGAGATCGAAAAAGAGCTTGGCATTGCTACCTGTCCGATCAACTGGCCAATCGGTTCCGGTAAGAAATTCCGAGGCGTTTTTGACCGTAATACAAAGAAGATCCTTACCTTCTCTGATACACAGAAAGGTACCAAGGAAGGTGTGATCGAAGAGATCGATATTGATGATCCTCATGCAGATGAGGTCATGGATCCGGAACAGAAAGAACAGCTGATGGAAGAGATCGAGCTTCTGGATGGCGCAAGTGCGGAGTTTTCTCAGGAAGAAGTCAGCAAAGGACATCTGACACCGGTATTTTTCGGTTCTGCTCTTACCAACTTCGGTGTGGAGACATTCCTGGAGCATTTCCTGAAGATGACCACCTCTCCGCTTCCGAGAACTGCAGACTGTGGACCAATAGATCCGATGAGTGATGATTTTTCAGCCTTTGTATTTAAGATCCAGGCAAATATGAACAAGGCTCACAGAGACCGTATCGCATTTATGAGAATCTGTTCCGGCAAGTTTGATGCGACCAAGGAAGTTTACCATGTACAGGGCGACAAGAAAATGCGTCTTCTTCAGCCGCAGCAGATGATGGCGGAGTCCCGTCATGTTGTGGATGAGGCTTATGCAGGGGATATCATCGGTGTCTTTGACCCGGGTATCTTTTCCATTGGAGATACTATCTGTGCACCTGGAAAGAAATTTGCCTTTGAGGGAATCCCGACTTTCGCACCGGAGCATTTTGCACGTGTGCGTCAGATCGATACCATGAAGAGAAAACAGTTCGTAAAAGGTATCAATCAGATCGCCCAGGAAGGTGCAATCCAGATCTTCCAGGAGTTTAATACTGGTATGGAAGAGATCATTGTGGGTGTTGTCGGTATTCTGCAGTTCGATGTCCTTAAATATCGTCTGGAGAATGAGTATAATGTGGATATCCGTCTGGAAACACTTCCATATGAGCATATCCGCTGGATCGCCAACAAGGAAGCTGTGAAGGTAGACAAGATCGTGGGAACTTCAGATATGAAGAAAGTTACAGATCTTAAGGGAAATCCGCTGCTTCTTTTTGTCAATGCATGGAGCGTCGGCATGGTTGAGGACAGAAACCCGGATCTGGTACTGACAGAATTCAGTAAATAAGCCCTTTTATTTCATAACATTTTTTGGTATAATAGTATAAAATTACGAACAAAAATATTATATCCGTAGGAGGGTTTCCCATGGCAGAAAAAAGAACAACATATAAGATACAGGATCTGGGCGGAATCGGTGAAGTTCACATTGCAGATGAGGTTGTTGCAATCGTTGCAGGACTTGCAGCAACAGATGTGGACGGAGTTGCTTCCATGGCAGGAAATATCACCAATGAGCTGGTAAGTAAACTTGGAAAGAAGAACCTGTCCAAGGGTGTACGAGTAACCATTCTGGAAGGCGTCGTTACCGTGGATCTGTCACTGAATATCGAGTATGGCAGAAACATTCTTGAGACAAGCAAGAAGGTCCAGGAAAAAGTAAAATCCGCTATCGAGAATATGACAGGACTTGAGGTTGCAGATGTAAATATTCATATTGCCAGCGTGGATATGGAGAACGAAAAAGGAAAGTAAACCTTTCCTTTTTTCCGTCTTAGGAGGAAATTATGAGAAGAAGAGAACAGAGAGAACATGTATTTAAACTTATGTTTATGACAGAGTTTAATTCAGAAGAAGAGATGACAGAACAGCTCTCTCTTTATTTTGAAGGTCTTGGAGAACTTTCAGAGCAGGACCAGGAATATATGAAGAAGAAATATGCACATGTAAGGGAGCATCTGGAAGATATCGATGCACAGCTGAACAGTGCAAGCCGTGGATGGAAGACCAAACGTATGAGCCGTGTGGATCTCGCAGCACTTCGCCTGGCAGTATACGAGATGGAATATGATGAGGATGTACCGACAGGAGTAGCCATCAATGAGGCTGTAGAACTTGCCAAGAGATTTGGCGGCGATGCTTCCGGTTCTTTTGTAAACGGAGTCCTCGGAAAGATCGCATCCGAAAAAGAAGAGAAGAACGAGGAGAAAGCTGCTGACACAGAAGAGAAAGCAGCGGAAGTTCCTGAAGAGAACGCATGAGAAATGTCTATTCTGTCGGCCAGGTAAACCATTATGTCAAAAATATGTTTACCCAGGACTACTTTCTCCGGAAAGTCTATGTAAAGGGAGAAGTATCCAACTGTAAATATCATACCAGTGGACATATCTATTTTTCCCTGAAGGATGAGACGGGTACATTAAGCTGTGTGATGTTTGCGGGACACCGTCGTGGCCTTGCCTTTCGCATGAAGGACGGAGATAAGGTGGTTGTAGGCGGCGCTGTAGATGTATATGAGCGAGACGGGCGTTATCAGCTTTATGCGAAAGAGATTACTCTGGAGGGCGCCGGTGCTCTCTATGAGCGGTATCTGGCATTGAAACAGGAACTTGAGGATATGGGGATGTTTGCCCGGGAATATAAGCAGCCCATACCTCATTTTATTCATACTCTTGGTGTGGTGACAGCGCCTACCGGTGCGGCTGTGCAGGATATCCGAAATATTGCGGGAAGAAGAAATCCCTATCTGCAGATTATCCTTTATCCGGCACTTGTGCAGGGAGAAGGTGCGGCACAGAGTATTGTAAAAGGAATCCAAATGCTGGATGAAGCAGGGGTGGACGTGATCATTGTCGGCCGTGGAGGTGGTTCTATTGAAGATCTCTGGGCTTTTAATGAGGAGATCGTAGCCCGTGCTATTTTTGAGTGTAAAACACCTGTGATTTCGGCGGTAGGCCATGAAACCGATTTTACTATCGCGGATTTTGTGGCGGATCTGAGGGCTCCCACACCTTCGGCTGCGGCAGAGCTTGCGGTAGATGATTTTCGCAGCGTGATGGAGAGTTTTCGAATATACAGAGAACGTCTGCAGAGTGCCATGAACAGCAAAACAGAACTTTTTGCCGAAAGGCTGAAAGCATATGAAACGAAGCTGAAATATTTAAACCCGGAATCTGTGCTGAGAGAGAAAAGACAACATGCCGCAGATCTGGAAGAACGTCTGCGCTCTTCCATGGAGCATAAACTGACAGAAAAACGTCATGAACTGGCAGTATGGATTCAACGGTTTGAAGGACTTTCTCCACTGAAGAAGCTGAATGGCGGATATGCGTTTGTGTCCGACACAGACGGACATGCAGTTACGGAAATCAGTCAGGTTAAAAAAGGAGAAAGACTTTCTGTTGCAGTAACAGATGGTGTAATAGAAGCAGTTGTGGACAGCATCAGGGAGGAAGAACGATAATGGCAGAAACAGAAGAAAAGAAAGAAGGAAAATCCATAGAGGAGACTTTCGGAGAGCTTGATCTGCTTGCCCGGAAGCTGGAAGACAGAGAAACATCTCTGGAAGAATCCTTTTGCCTTTACAGGCAGGGGATGGAGCTTCTTAAAGATTTAAACGGAAGACTGGATACTGTAGAAAAAAAGATGCTTCAAATGAATGAGGATGGGACATTTCGTGAATTTTAATGAAGAACTGAAAAAAAGAACAGAAGAAGCGGAACGGGTGATCCGGAAATATCTTCCGGAAGAATCCGGTTTTGCAAAAACCATGGCAGAGGCCATGAATTACAGTATGACGGCAGGCGGAAAGAGACTCCGCCCGATTCTGATTATGGAAACATATCGTTTATTCGGAGGAGAGGGCGCGCTCTGTGAGCCTTTTATGGCGGCGATGGAGATGATCCATACGCATTCGCTGATCCATGACGATCTTCCGGCACTGGATAACGACGATTACAGGAGAGGAAGGCTGACCACACATAAGGTATATGGAGAGGCTATGGGTGTTTTAAGCGGTGTGGCACTTTTGAACAGAGCCTATGAGGTGATGCTTTCCGCTTTCGACCTGACTGAAGATAAAGAACGTGTGATATCTGCCATGAGGATTATGGCAGATAAGACCGGCATCAACGGTATGCTTGGAGGACAGAGTGTGGACGTGGAGAATGACGGCAAACCTCTGGAACGTGAGATGCTGGATTATATTTACAAGAACAAGACCTCCGCACTGATCGAGGCTTCCATGATGGCCGGTGCCGTGCTGGTAGGGGCATCGGAGGAAGAACTTGAAGTTGTGGAGCAGGCTGCAGAGAACATCGGGCTGGCTTTTCAGATCCAGGATGATATCCTTGATGTGACCAGTACCCAGGAGGAACTGGGAAAACCGATCCACAGTGATGAGAAGAACAATAAGGTTACCTATGTAAGCCTCATGGGAGCCCCGGCAGCAGCCGGCAAGGTTAAAGAACTTTCTGAACATGCGGTAGAGCTTTTAAACAGTCTTGACAGGAAGAACGAATTTCTGGATCTTCTTGTGGAAAGTCTGGTAAGCCGCAGGAAATAGAAAGAACGAAGGAAGGATACGAATGATTCTGGAAAAAATTAAAAAGCCAAATGATATTCATAAAGTTTCATTGGAGGATTTTCCGCGCCTTGCCGAGGAAATCAGGAGCTTTTTGATCCAGAGTGTAAGTGAGACAGGCGGCCATCTGGCATCCAATCTGGGTGTGGTGGAGCTGACCCTTGCTCTGCATAATGTGCTTGATTTTCCACAGGATAAACTGATCTGGGATGTGGGACATCAGGCTTATACGCATAAGATTCTTACAGGCAGGAAAGACGGCTTTAAGGATCTTCGTAAAGAGGGAGGCTTAAGTGGCTTCCCGAAGAGAAATGAAAGTGACTGTGATTCTTTTGATACCGGACACAGTTCCAATTCCATTTCCGCAGGACTTGGTTATGTCCGTGCCAGAGATCTGCGGGGAGAGAAACATCATGTGGTTTCTGTCATCGGAGATGGTGCGCTTACCGGTGGAATGGCATATGAAGCATTAAACAATGCAGCTGAGCTGAAGACGAATTTTATTATCATCATCAATGATAACAACATGTCCATTTCCAAGAATGTTGGAGGAATGTCCACCTATTTAAGTGCCTTGCGTACAGCGGAGACTTACACGGGAATGAAAATCGGCGTGACAAAAACGCTCAAAAAAATTCCACATGTTGGAACAGCCGTGGTGGATACGGTCCGCAAAACCAAGAGCAGTATTAAGCAGCTGATCATTCCCGGAATGCTTTTTGAAAATATGGGTCTGACTTATCTGGGGCCAGTAGACGGCCATAATATGCGTCAGATGATGAAGCTTTTTAATGAGGCAAAAAGAGTGGAGGGACCGGTGGTTGTCCATGTCCTTACGGAAAAGGGCAGAGGTTATGGACCGGCATCTTCCCATCCGGAGCGTTTTCATGGAACCGGTCCTTTTGAGATCAAAAGCGGCAGACCTCTTGCAGAAAAAACAGCGCCCACATATACGGACTGTTTTTCCAGCGCAATATGTTCTGTGGCAGAGAAGAACCAGAAAGTAGTTGCCATTACGGCTGCCATGCCCGATGGAACCGGACTGAACCGGTTCTGTAAGAAATTCCCGGAACGATTTTTTGACGTGGGTATTGCAGAAGAGCATGCGGTAACCTTTGCGGCAGGGCTGGCTCTTGGAGGAATGATTCCGGTTTTTGCGGTCTATTCTTCGTTCCTGCAGAGAGGAATTGATCAGATCCTCCACGATGTGTGCATGCAGAATCTTCATGTGATCTTTGCTATTGATCGGGCAGGTTTTGTGGGAGCAGACGGAGAAACCCATCATGGATGCTTTGATCTTTCCTATCTGTCTATGATCCCTAATATGACAGTTATGGCTCCCAAGAATGGAAAAGAACTGGAGCAGATGCTGAAATTTGCAGTAGAAGAGCTGGATGGTCCCTGTGCGATCCGTTATCCGAAGGGAACAGCATGTACAGATATGGAAGAGCGTGATGAGCCACTTGAGAAGGGCAGAAGTGAAGTGATCACCTCGGGCAGTGAGATTGCTGTCCTTGGTGTTGGAAGTATGGTTTCTGTCTGTCAGAAAGTCTGTGAGGAGATAAGAGATCACAGAATTGCAAGAGCTACATTTGTCAATGTACGTTTTGTAAAACCGCTGGATACCAGCCTTCTTGACCGTCTTTCACAGAATCACAGTCTTTTTGTGACTGTAGAGGAGAATGTAAAAAGCGGCGGATTTGGAGAACACGTATCTGCTTATATGGAAGCCTGTCATCCGGAAGTAAGAGTGCTTCCGTTGGCGATCCCGGATCATTTTATCGAGCACGGAACCGTAAACAGCCAGCGGGTAAAAACCGGTTTAAATGTACAGGGAATCCTGGATGCCATAGAGCAGAGCTGGGAAGATCTTGGGAATAACAGAAAATAAAAGAGACAGCCTTTGTGGGGGAATAAGGACCTGCGGGGCATTTTACAGCCCGGCACATAAAAAGCCGGGCTGTTGGAGGATAACATGAAAAAAAGACTGGATATCATGATGGTGGAACAGGGACTTGCACCGTCACGGGAAAAAGCAAAAGCTTATATTATGGCCGGAGAAGTATACGTTAACGGCCAGAAAGAGGACAAGGCAGGCTCCATGTTTGCGGAAACTGCCAAGCTGGAGGTAAGAGGAAAAACGCTTCCCTATGTCAGCAGAGGCGGACTGAAACTTGAGAAAGCCATGAAAAATTTCGGCGTAACGCTGAATGATAAAGTATGTATGGATGTAGGAGCATCCACCGGTGGTTTCACAGACTGTATGCTTCAGAACGGAGCAGTCAAAGTCTATTCCATTGATGTGGGATACGGACAGCTGGACTGGAAACTCCGGAATGATCCGAGAGTCGTATGCATGGAAAAGACAAACATCCGTTATGTGGTACCGGAAGATCTGGAGGTACCGGCAGCATTTTCTTCCATCGATGTTTCTTTCATCTCCCTGACAAAAGTTCTTCTTCCTGTAAGAAATCTTCTCACAGAAGACGGAGAGATCGTATGTCTCATCAAACCGCAGTTTGAGGCAGGCAGAGAAAAAGTTGGAAAAAAAGGTGTTGTCCGTGATCCGAAAGTCCATGAGGAAGTCATTGAAAAGGTACGGGATTATGCCATGAGCATTGCCATGGAACCCTGTCATCTTTCTTTTTCCCCGATCAAGGGACCGGAGGGAAATATTGAATATCTCCTTCACCTCAAAAAACATCCGGAAGGAACCGAAGTGCCTATGAGTCTTGACGTATCCGTAGAGGATGTGGTAAAGGAAGCCCACGGACAGCTGGACTGATGTTTGGAAAGGACTGAAGCAATATGGACAGATTTTATATAATTCCAAACAGTGCCAAGGATCCGGAACTGACATTTTCCAATATGATCATCGACTATCTGGAAGAACATGGTGCCAGGTGCCACGTGCAGAAAATTACCGAAAAAATGGAAGGACCGTATCATTATACAGATCCGGATGGGATCCCACAGGATACACAGTGTATTATCGTACTGGGCGGAGACGGAACGCTTTTGCAGGCTGCAAGGGATGTGGTGCATCTGGATATCCCTCTTCTCGGAATCAATCTGGGAACTCTGGGATTTCTTGCAGAGGTGGACAAAAATTCCGTATATCCGGCGCTGGATCGACTTCTGACTGACGATTATGAGTTGGAAGAGCGAATGATGCTGGAAGGAAAGATCTATCGGGGAGAAGAGCTGATCGGAAAAGATATCGCGTTAAACGATATTGTGATCGGAAGAGAGGGACATCTCCGTGTGATTCGTTTCAAAAATTATGTCGATGATTCATATATGAATTCCTATAATGCGGATGGAATCATCATCTCCACGCCAACCGGTTCCACCGGATACAGCCTGTCAGCAGGAGGCCCGGTGGTTTCCCCAAGTGCCAGTATGATGATCATGACACCCATTGCACCCCACACCATGAATACCCGAAGTATCATTCTCTCCGGGGAAGAGGCGGTTACTGTGGAGATCGGCGAGGGAAGACATAATACCATTGAGAAAGCGGTGGCATCTTTTGACGGGGATACGCAGATATCCATGGTCACCGGTGACCGGATCGTCATCCGGAAAGCCACAGTCAGGACAAAGATCCTCAAGCTGAACCATCTGAGCTTTGTGGAGGTTCTGAGACAGAAAATGAGTAACAGCTGATGCAGGAGGTTCAATTTTGAAAGTAGCAAGACATGAAAAAATTATCGAACTGATCCGTCAGTACGAGATCGATACACAGGAAGAACTTGCGGCAAGACTGAATGAGGCCGGTTTCAAGGTTACACAGGCTACCGTATCCAGAGACATCCGGGCTCTGAAGATGACAAAAGTTGCAGGCAGCAACGGAAAATCCAGATATGCGATCCTGGAAGAACACACACCGGATGTGTTAAGTGATAAATATTCCAGAGTCCTGAAAGATGCAGTAATTTCCATGAATATCGGACAGAATATCGTAGTGGTAAAAACGATTCCCGGAATGGCCATGGCAGCGGCAGCAGCTCTTGATGCCATGAAATGGCCGGAGATTCTGGGGTGCATTGCCGGAGATGATACCATCATGTGTGTGGTAAAAACTTCCGAGCAGGCACCGGGAGTAGTACAGAAGCTTGGCGGGATCTTATCCCGTGGAAAATAAAATGACAGAATATGTAGACACTTTATACCAGAAAGGAAACCAATGTTAGTACATCTGCATGTAAAAAATCTTGCACTGATAGAGGAAACAGAGGTGGAATTCGGACCGGGATTAAACATTTTAACCGGTGAGACCGGAGCCGGAAAATCCATCCTGTTAGGATCCATACAGCTCATCCTGGGCGGAAAAACTTCCAGAAGCATGATCCGCGAAAATGCTTCCTATGCCCTGGTAGAGCTGTTATTTCAGGTTGAAAACACGAAAGCCAGAGAGTCCCTTGCGGCGCTTGACATCTATCCGGAGGACGGACAGGTGCTGATGTCCCGTAAGATCATGGACGGCAGAAGTATCAACAAGATCAACGGAGAGACAAGCACAGTCAGCCAGATGAAAGCGGCAGCAGCCTGCCTTCTGGACATTCACGGACAGCATGAGCATCAGTCCCTTCTTTACGGTGACCGCCAGCTGGCGATCCTGGATGTATACGGAAAAGAACGGATCCTTCCGGCTAGGGAGAAGGTCCGGGAAGCTTACCGGGAGTATCGGAACTGTATGGATCAGCTGAAAGCGCTGGACATGGATGAGGAACAGCGTAACCGGGAAAAAGCCTTTCTGGAATTTGAGATCAACGAGATCGAAGAAGCAGCTCTTGTTCCGGGCGAGGATGAAATGTTGGAAGACCGTTACCGGAAACTGAGCAATGCCAGAAGGATCATGGAAACCGCACAGATGGTTCACGGGCTGACCGGATATGAACAGGGTGCCGCGGACATGACCGGAAACGCATTGAAAGAGTTTTCCAGAATTGTGGATTACGATAAGGAACTTGCACCTTTACAGGAAGCCCTTGGAGAGATCGATTCTCTTCTCAGTGACTTCTGCCGGGATCTGTCCTCTTATATGGACAGCCTTACTTTTGATGAAGAAACTTTTTTTGAAACAGAAAAACGTCTGGATTTGATCAATGGCCTGAAGACAAAATACGGCCAGACGATCCCGGAAATTTTGTCTTATCAGAAGGAACAGCAGGAAAAACTGGAAAAACTTCAAAAATTTGAAGAAAATTTCCAGTTTCTGAAAGAAAAACTTGTACAGGCAGAAAAGGTTCTCGAAGAAGTTTCGCATGAACTTTCAGAAATCCGGAAAGAATACAGTAAACAGCTGGATGAAAAAATCATCGACGGACTGAAGGAGCTGAATTTTGAGGATGTGGATTTTTCCATCCGTTTTGACCGCAGAAAAAATTATACAGACAATGGTTATGATACGGTAGAATACGAGATTTCCACAAACCCGGGTGAGAGCAGAAAACCGCTGGGGCAGATCGTATCCGGTGGAGAGCTTTCCAGGATTATGCTTGCCATCAAGGCGATCCTTGCAGATAAGGATCAGATTGATACGCTGATCTTCGATGAGATCGATACAGGAATCAGCGGCCGTACCGCACAGAAAGTATCCGAAAAAATGGCTGTGATCGGACAGCACAGACAGGTGCTTTGTATCACCCATCTTCCACAGATTGCGGCAATGGCGGATACCCATTTTGAGATTGAGAAACATGTGGAAGGAACAGAGACCATCACCCAGATCCATCCTCTTGAAGGAGAGGAATCTGTTCGTGAGCTTGCAAGACTTCTGGGTGGCGCCCAGATCACACCGGCTGTTCTTGAAAATGCGAGAGAAATGAAGGAATTGGCACAGCAACAAAAAAATACAAGACTGAAATAATTCATACGTTACATACTAAGAGAGGACGGCCGGAAGGTCAGTCCTCTTTTTTAACCGAATGTGGATTGCAAATAGCCCCTTGTTAAAAAAATACAAAGGATGTGACGTATGATGAACAGAAAAAGGAAGTACCGTTATCTGATCCTGGCATTTCTTGCACTGGATCTGATGCTGATGGGATGGCTGGGCTACCGGATTCTGGACCGGAAGATTCCGGATCAGATCCTGGTGGAGCACGAGAACAGCCGGGAGGTGGCCAGCCTTCTTAAGCGCCCTTTTGTCAGCTTTGATGATGCCATTGCAGTCTCAGGAAAAGACAGCTATACTTTGCACTGCAGAGTGTTGGGAGTGATTCCTTTTAAGGATGTGAAAGTAAAACATACAACTGCAAAAGAAGTATACGTAAGTGGAACTGCAGTGGGCATTTATATGCAGACAAAAGGCGTTCTGATCATTGATACAGGTGAGATCCTCTCAGAAAGCGGCGAGACGGAAGAACCTGCCCGGGACATTGTAAAACCGGGAGATTATATTGTGGCTTTTAATCAGAACCGGATCCAGTGTAAGCAGGATCTTCTGGAAGATCTGGCTGATCTTGACGGGGAATCTGTGACACTGAAGGTTCGTCGGGGAAAAGAAACGATCCCTCTGTCTTTAACTCCGGTGAAAGATGAGGAGGGGAAATACAAATTGGGGATCTGGGTGAGGGATGATACGCAGGGAATCGGAACATTAACTTATGTGGATGAAGAGGGAAGATTCGGTGCTCTTGGTCATGGGATCAGCGATGTGGACACAGGCGAACTCTTAAGTATCGCAGACGGAAATCTGTATGATGCTCAGATCCTTGGAATCCGGAAAGGAGAAAAAGGAAATCCCGGAGAACTTTCCGGGTTGATTCGATACGAAGCCGGCAATATCCTGGGAGAGATTTCTGAAAACAGAAAAAACGGTATTTTTGGAACGATGGAGGCCAGTCAGCTGAAAAATATGAATCTGGAGAAAGTTCCCATAGGGTACAAGCAGGATCTGAAAACCGGACCTGCATCTGTTTTCTGCTGCACAGATGGCGAGGTAAAAGAGTATGCGGCAGAGATCACCAGGATCGATCTGAATCATGAAGATTCCAACAAAAGCTTCGTGATTCAGATTACGGACAAAGAACTTCTGGAAAAAACAGGCGGGATTGTCCAGGGAATGTCCGGTAGCCCTGTGCTTCAGAATGGAAAGCTCTTTGGTGCGGTAACACATGTTTTTGTACAGGATTCCACGAGTGGGTATGGAATTTTTATTGAAAATATGATGGATGTGGCATAATCAGAAAAAGAGGCGCGGAAAAATGCTGTAAAAACACAGGAAAAGTGCCTCTTTTTTATGTAAGAAAAAAGTAGATCATTGTGAGGAAAAGTGTCTGTAAAGTGAATTTTGTGATATAAACCAAATAAAATGTCGAAAAATATCGTACGAAAATAAGGAAAAGTACCAACTTTTATCTTGATTTCGGCATAGGATTTCCACTATAATAATTTTGTCGCCAGCAGAGGGGAAAAAGAAACCGTAGGCAGAAAACAAGGGTGAAAAGGGTAGAATATTAATTTCTGCAGACGGTCATACGGGGTAGGTCTGGAAATTGAAGGAGATAGAAGTTAGGAGGGAATGTCCTCATGGACAAATTAAATGTAGCAATTGCAGACGATAACACAAAAATGGCAGATATGCTGGGTCAGATGATCGAAGAAGATAAAGACCTTGAACTGGTCGGAAAAGCACACAACGGAGAAGAAATCTGTAACATTATAAAAGATAAGGAACCGGACGTGGTGATATTGGATATTATCATGCCGAAAATGGACGGGTTGTCCGTGATGGAGAAATTCTCCCATGACACCAGTGGCAGTAAAGTTCCTGTGTTTATCGTAGTATCCGCAGTTGGACAGGAAAGGATCACGGAGGATGCATTCAGTCTGGGAGCAGACTATTACGTGCTGAAGCCTTTTGATAACACCATGCTTCTGAACCGGATTAAACATATCCGGAGAGCTGGAGACAGAAGAATTCGGGAGATCAGCAGACCGAATATCGCAGAAAAGAGAGAACGGAAACCGGAGAGAAATCTGGAAACCGATGTGACAAATATTATTCACGAAATTGGTGTTCCGGCGCATATTAAAGGTTATCAGTATCTCAGAGATGCGATTATTTTATCTGTAAATGATATGGAAATGCTGAACTCCATTACCAAAATACTGTATCCGACCATTGCCAAGCGTCACCAGACGACGCCAAGCAGAGTGGAACGGGCTATCCGCCATGCAATTGAGGTGGCGTGGAGCCGTGGAAAAATGGATACAATTGATGAATTATTTGGATATACCGTAAGCACCGGAAAAGGGAAACCCACGAATTCAGAATTCATAGCACTGATCGCGGATAAAATCAGACTGGAATATAAAAATCGGTCTTTAAATTGAATGAATTTTGGAGTATAATTATAAATAAAAACGGGTGTACCCAGGGAGGGGAATACAGATGAAAAAAATTCTGTTTGCTACATCAGAAGCAGTACCTTTTATTAAAACAGGAGGACTTGCTGATGTTGCCGGCTCACTGCCTAAGTGCTTTGACAAAAAATATTTTGATATCCGCGTAATCTTACCGAAATATGCCTGCATGAAACAGGAATGGAAAGATAAAATGGAGTATGTGACCCATTTTTATATGGATCTGGGATTCAAGAACTGCTATGTGGGAATCATGCAGATGCAGTACGACGGAATTCAGTTCTACTTTATTGACAATGAATATTATTTCAGCGGTCCGAAACCATATGACAGCGCACCATGGGATCTTGAGAAATTTGCTTTCTTTTCCAAGGCTGTGTTATCCGTTCTTCCGGTGATCGGATTCAGACCGGATATCATTCACTGTCATGACTGGCAGACAGGACTTGTTCCGGTTTATCTTCACGATTCTTTCCAGGAAAATGAATTCTTCCGCGGAATCAAGACTGTTATGACAATACATAACCTGAAATTCCAGGGTGTATGGGATGTTAAGACTGTTAAGGATATTACAGGACTTTCTGATTACTACTTTGCACCGGATAAACTGGAAGCATACAAGGATGCAAACTTCCTGAAAGGCGGTATGGTATTTGCAGATGCCATCACCACAGTAAGTAATACTTATGCGGAAGAGATCAAGACACCGTTCTACGGTGAGAAGCTGGATGGTCTTCTCAATGCGAGAGCCAACAGCCTGCGCGGTATTGTAAATGGTATTGATTACAATGAATTTAATCCGGAGACAGATCCGAACATCACCAGAAATTACAATGCCAAGAATTTCCGCAAGGAGAAGATCAAGAACAAGATCCAGCTTCAGAAAGATCTTGGACTTGAGCAGGATCCGAAGGCCATGATGATCGGTATCGTATCCCGTCTTACAGACCAGAAGGGATTTGACCTGATCGCTTATATCATGGACGAGCTGTGCCAGGATGCAGTTCAGATCGTTGCTCTTGGTACCGGTGAGGAACGTTATGAGAATATGTTCCGCCACTTTGACTGGAAATACCATGGCAAGGTTTCCGCACAGATCTACTATGATGAGGCAATGTCTCACAGAATTTATGCAGCATCTGATGCATTCCTGATGCCGTCACTGTTTGAGCCATGCGGTTTAAGCCAGCTGATGAGCCTTCGTTATGGAACCCTTCCGATCGTCAGAGAGACCGGCGGTCTGAAAGATACCGTTGTTCCGTACAATGAATTTGAGGGAACAGGAACCGGATTTTCCTTCGTAAATTACAATGCACATGAGATGCTTGCTACGATCCGTTATGCGGAGAGTGTATATTACGATAAGAAGCGCGAGTGGAATAAACTGGTAGATCGTGCCATGGCAGCAGACTTCTCCTGGAATAATTCCGCACGTCAGTATGAAGAGATGTATAACTGGCTGATCGGTGAGTAAGAATTTTTTGAAACAAATTCAAAGTAATAAGAGAGCACAGACGACAGGTAATATGTCGTTTGTGCTTTTTTAGTGAGGAGAATATGTTAGAAGATGTTTGCTGAAAAGATACAGTTTCTTGTCTGTTAAATTTAAATTAAATTAAAATGAGAAAAAATAAAAATGTTAATGATAAATAACTCATAAATTAATGTTATTTATATAAAACTTATCAGATTAATCAGTTATTGTCAAACAACTTGAAGTGTGTTACATTTATACCAGTGGATAATACAGACAGCTGTATTACCATATAAATTGTACTTATGATGAGGTGACGATATGACACTGGACAAATTAAAGACTGGAGAATGTGGCAGAATTATCAGTGTTCGTGGCGAGGGGGAGCTGAGACATCATCTTCTGGACATGGGGCTTACACCAGGGACAGAGGTGTCCCTTCGTAAAACCGCTCCTATGGGAGATCCGGTACAGCTTGTGCTGCGTGGATATGAGCTGACATTGCGGCTGGCAGAAGCTGCAAAGATTGAGATCGTTGGGATCGAATCGATGACAGAAACGAAGAAAGAGAGCGAACGGCATCAGCCAATTGCCCATCCTGGCGTTGGAGAGCTTGGAAAGGCCCGTGATTACCGTAAGAACCGGATTGGGGACACGATCCCCAAGGGAGAACCGATCACGTTTGCCCTGGCAGGTAATCAGAACTGTGGAAAGACAACACTTTTTAATCAGCTGACTGGTTCCAATCAGCATGTTGGAAACTTTCCAGGTGTAACTGTTGACAAGAAAGAAGGCAGTATCCGGAGACATCCGGAGGCGACAGTGACGGATCTTCCCGGAATTTATTCACTTTCTCCGTATTCCAGCGAGGAGATCGTAACAAGGGATTTTCTGCTGAATGAGAAACCTACAGGAATCATTAATATAGTAGATGCTTCCAATATTGAAAGAAATCTTTATCTTACCATGCAGCTGATGGAACTCGGAATTCCAATGGTGCTGGCGTTAAATATGATGGATGAGGTAAGGGCAAATGGAGGCTCTGTCCGGATCAATGAGTTGGAGGAGATCCTGGGTATACCGGTTGTTCCAATCTCAGCAGTAAAGAATGAGGGAATCGATGAGCTGATCGATCATGCGATTCATGTTGCAAGATATAGAGAAGCACCGGGAAGAATTGATTTCTGTACGGACAATCAGTCACCGAAGGATCCGGTAGGTGCGCTTCACAGATGTATCCATGCAACCGTTCATCTGATCGAACCCTATGTAAAAAAAGCAGGACTCCCTGTGCGTTTTGCAGCTACAAAGATCGTGGAGAAAGATCCGCTCATCGAAGAACGTCTGGCTTTGCCTGAAGGGGAAAAAAAGGTCCTTGGTGAGCTGGTACATGTCATGGAAAAAGATGGGGGCCTGGACCGTGAGGCAGCGCTTGCGAACATGCGCTTTGATTTTATTGAAAAGCTCTGTGAAAAAACTGTGGTAAAACCGGCAGAAAGCCGGGAACATAAACGAAGTGTAGCCATAGATCGTATCCTCACCGGAAAATATACAGCGATTCCCTGTTTCGTGGGAATTATGGCTTTTGTATTTGTGATGACGTTTAATTATCTGGGAGCCTGGCTTTCGGATGGAATGACCATGGCTGTGGACTGGGTAATTGCTCTTATCGGCAAGGGACTGGCAGCAGCAGGTGTCAGCTCAGTACTGCAGTCCCTGGTTGTAGATGGAATTTTAAGTGGTATCGGAAGTGTAATTGGATTTCTTCCCACCATTGTTACTTTGTTTTTCTTCCTGTCAATTTTGGAAGATACCGGATATATGGCCAGGGTGGCTTTTGTTATGGACAAACTTCTTCGAAAGATCGGACTTTCCGGAAGAAGTTTTGTGCCGATGCTGATCGGATTTGGATGTTCCGTACCTGCTATTATGGCAACAAGAACACTGTCCAGTGAACGTGACCGGAAGATGACGATTTTGCTGACTCCTTTTATGAGCTGCAGTGCCAAGCTTCCAATTTACGGACTTCTTACCAGTGCTTTTTTCCCGAAACAGTGGAGAGGCGTTGTGATGATCAGTCTTTATTTTGCAGGTATCCTTTGTGGTATTCTGTATGCGCTGATCCTGAAGAAAACCAAATATAAAGGTGAGCCGGTACCATTTGTCATGGAGCTCCCAAACTATCGTCTTCCCTCTGCAAAAAGTGTGGGACAGCTGATCTGGGAGAAAGCAAAGGGTTTCATTCAGAAAGCATTTACCATTATTTTTGCGGCAACGCTGATCGTATGGTTCCTGCAGAACTTTGATGCAGGCCTGCATCTGGTTTCCAGTGCAGATCAGAGCCTTCTGGCAAAGATCGGAAGTATTGTGGCACCACTTTTTGCCCCACTGGGCTTTGGTGACTGGAGAGTATCCACAGCATTGATTACCGGCTTTATGGCAAAAGAGAGTGTTGTGTCAACGCTGACAGTTCTTCTGGGCGGAAAGACGGCATTGCTTCAGACTTTGTTTACTCCGTTTACTGCTTATGTATTTTTGATCTTTACTTTGCTCTATACACCTTGTGTTGCAGCTATTGCAACTGTGCGGAGAGAGATGGGAACCGTAAGGGCCGCAGCAGGTATTGCACTGATGCAGTGTGCCACTGCATGGATCGTTGCATTTGTTGTACATGGTGTGGGAATGATGCTTGGATTATAGAAAAAATATTTTATATATGGCTTTTCACATACTGCAGAAAACATTCTGCGGAAGATGTGAGAGCCATATTTTTTTTATGGGCAACTCCAACGGATAATTTTTCCAGTCCGTTAATCGGGACTGCAGCAAGAGAAGGCTGACGGAAAAGCTGAAAGCTGCTTTCTGTAAGAAGACTGATTCCTTCACCAATTTCCACTGCGCTGACGATGGATTCTGCACGGGCAGTACGCAGGATCTGAGGATGGATCCCTGCATCATGAAAACTTTGCATGCAGAAACGGTAAATGGAAGTGTGTGGGGGCATCAGGATAAAAATTTCCCTTTTCAGTTCAGTAAGAGAGACCGTTTTTTTGGACGCAGAAGGATGATTTTTGGGAAGTACGGCAACCAACCGGTCTTCTGTGAGAACGTGAAAAGTATAAAGTTTCAGATCCAGCATGTGCTTCCGTACAAAAATCAGATCGAAAAGATTTTTTTCAAGACCGGAGAGAAGTTCCTGATCTTCCACCTCCTTCAGAGAGAAAGAAAGCTCCGGATGTGCGGCGCAGAAACTGTGGATCACAGAAGTAAGATGGTACTGGGAGAGAAAAGGAAGTGTTCCGATATGAAGGGTCAGGGATTCACTGTCCTTAAAATGGGACACTGCTTCCATGGAACGATGGTACTGTCTGGAAATTTTAAGTGCTTCTTTGTAAAAAAACTCTCCTGCAGGAGTAAGCACAGCTGTGCGTTTGCTGCGGTCCCACAGGGTAAGTTCCAGTTCTTTTTCCAGTTTCATGATCTGTTTGGAAAGGGAGGATTGGGAGATATGCATGGTTTCCGCTGCATCAAAAAAAGTCCGGGACTGGGCTGCACAGATAAAATAGTCGATCTGTTCAAGAGTCATGATAACACCTGCCTTTTAATTAATCATTCCATATTGGAAACAATTATACCATAGAAAGAATTGATTCACCATGTGAAAAAGAGATAAAATAACTTCAGAAAATAAAGAGAATGCAGGAGGTTTTTTATGGCAGAGAAAGTAAGAGATTTAAGAAGTGCCCTGGCACTTCTGGAACAGATGCCGGATCAGCTGATCGAGACAGATGTGGAAGTAGATCCGATGGCAGAACTTGCAGGGGTATACCGCTATGTAGGAGCCGGCGGAACGGTAAAGCGTCCTACAAAAGAAGGTCCTGCCATGATCTTTAATCATGTGAAAGGACATCCGGATGCAAAGGTGGCCATCGGTCTTCTGGCAAGTAGAAAGAGAGTTGCCGCTTTGCTTGATACCCGGCCGGAAAATCTTGGAAAGATGCTCTGTAAAAGTGTGGAGAATCCTATTCCACCGGTAGATTTTAAAGGGGATGCACCGTGCCAGCAGGTAGTGCATAAGGCAACAGATCCGGATTTTGACCTTTATAAACTGGTTCCAGCACCAACCAATACGCCGGATGATGCAGGTCCGTATATCACACTTGGCATGTGCTATGCCACACACCCGGATACAGGAGTTCATGATGTAACGATTCACCGTCTCTGCATTCAGGGAAAAGATGAGCTTTCCATTTTCTTTACACCGGGAGCAAGACATATCGGAGCTATGGCGGAGCGTGCTGAGGAACTGGGACAGAAGCTTCCGATCTCTATCAGTATCGGAGTTGATCCTGCTATTGAGATCGGTTCCTGCTTTGAGCCGCCTACAACACCACTGGGATATGATGAACTGTCTGTAGCCGGTGCGCTGCGTGGAGAGCCGGTGGAACTTTGTAAATGTGTGACAGTTAATGAGAGAGCCATTGCCAATGCGGAATATGTAATTGAGGGAGAAGTGATCCCTGGTGTGCGTGTAAAAGAAGATCAGAACAGCAACACCGGATACGCTATGCCGGAGTTTCCTGGATATACCGGACCTGCAAGTGACCAGTGCTGGCTGATCAAAGTAACTGCTGTAACTCATCGTGGGGCTCCGATCATGCAGACCTGTATCGGACCAAGTGAGGAACATGTTTCCATGGCAGGAATCCCTACAGAGGCCAGCATCTATGGCATGGTGGAAAAGGCGATGCCGGGAAGACTTCAGAATGTATACTGCTGCAGTGCCGGTGGCGGAAAATACATGGCTGTTCTTCAGTTTAAGAAGCTTTCACCCAGTGATGAGGGCAGACAGCGGCAGGCTGCACTTCTTGCCTTTTCCGCATTCAGTGAGCTGAAAAATGTGTTCCTTGTAGATGAAGATGTGGATTGCTTTGATATGAATGATGTGCTCTGGGCGATGAACACAAGATTCCAGGGGGATGTGGATGTGATCACCATTCCGGGTGTTCGATGCCATCCCCTTGATCCGTCCAATGATCCGGCGTTTTCACCAAGCATCCGGGATCATGGAATTGCGTGCAAAACAATCTTTGACTGCACTGTGCCGTATGATCTGAAAGATCGTTTCCACAGAGCACGTTTTATGGAACTGGATCCGGAGAAATGGCTGAAAAAATGAAAAAGAGAATTATAGTTGGTGCGACAGGTGCAAGTGGCCTGCCGCTCCTTGTAAAATGTCTGGAGATTATCCGGGAAGATCCGGATTTTGAGTCTTATCTGATCATGAGTTCCAGCGCAGAGCTGACTCTCCGGCAGGAGACAGAGCTGGAAGTGGATGATGTGAAACGGCTGGCAGATCATGTGTGTGCACCGGAGGAGATCGGGGCAAAACCGGCCAGTGGTTCTTTTAAAACAGAGGGGATGCTGATCGTGCCCTGCAGTATGAAAACGATTGCTGGTATCCACAGTGGTTATGCGGATAATCTGATCCTGCGTGCGGCGGATGTGACGATCAAAGAACAGAGAACGCTGGTACTGGCTGCCAGGGAAACGCCTTTAAGCGGAATTCATCTTCGGAATCTTTATGAGCTTTCTATGCTCCCGGGGGTGAGGATCATTCCGCCGATGATGACGTTTTATCATAGGCCGGAGTGTATTGATGATATGGTTTATCATATTGCGGCGAAGCTTCTGGAGCCGTTTGGGATTGAAGCGAAGGAGTATCGTAGATGGAATGGATTGTGACGGAGTGTGTGGTGGCTGCTGGATGCCAGCTGGAGATCAGTGCTGCATTGATCGGTGAGGATGTGCTTCTTTGTCTGCAGGGCGGAGAGAGGCCGCATCTGGGGTGTGTGGTGCAGACGGAACCAAGGGAATCCCTTTCAGGAGATGGTAGTGTGAGTGCGACTTCTTCGGTTTTGAATTTTCCGGGGCATAAGGATGAGGTTGTCTGCCGGTGGATGGCGGAGAAGATTTCGAAGGAGCTTGGAAAGAGAGTGGTTTGTACTGGGGGATTTCATAAAAATGGGATTTCTGCGGAGGAGATCCGGGAGGTGCAGATGGCGGTGGAGCAGTTGACGGAACGGATAGTTGGGCGGCTGCGGTAGTATTGGCGGATGAACGGACGCCCGGGAGACAGTATCTGTCCGGCTCTGCGGCTTCGTCGGGGGCTGGCTTCTAAGACGCCGGAAATCTGCTAAAACCGTTTTCCAAAAGTCCGAACTCGCTTCGCTCAAACAGCGAACTTTTGAAAAACAACGCAGATTCCCACCGTCTAAGAAACGCACCCCTCCTGCAGAAGCAGAGCCAGCCAGATACTGTCTCCCGGGCTGGCATTTCAAACTGGAAGGGGACGGAGGCGAACGTGGGCGCTCTCCTGCGTACGTTTGTCAGTAAAAGTCAATATTCCACATCCACCCAATATTCTATTTATTATTCTCAAATATATCCTCACGGGTAATATTCTTAGCCCATTTTCCACTAAGATACCTCTTAATAACCCAAGGCCACTTCACAAACTCATCTGTACAGAGCAGAAAATACACCCACATAACCGGCAGCTTCAGTACAAACGCGGCGAAGAATCCAAGGGGCACTGCATATACCCACATATCGATCGTATCACAGATCAGGCCAAACTTCGTATCACCGCCTGCACGGAATACACCGGCGATCAAGGTTGTATTTACTGCAGTTCCCATAACGTAATAACAGTTGATCAGAAGCATATACTTCAGATAATGTATAGCCGTAGGAGTCAGAGAAGCAAACTTCATAATAAAAGGTGTAATAGCAAGAACGATCAGGCCGCCAAAAGCACCGGCGATCACTGTAAGTTTCAAAGTTTTGGAAGCATAACGCTTGGAACGCTCCAGATCTCCCTGGCCCATCACATTTCCAAGAAGGATACCACCTGCGCTTGCAATACCAAAACAGAAAACCGTACCGATATTACGGACAACTACAACCAGAGAATTGGCAGCAACCGCATCCGTACCAAGATGCCCGAGGATTACCGAATACATGGAAAAGCCAACACTCCAGGAAATATCATTGCCAAGAGCCGGCAGGGAAAGCCGTACAAAATCGCTGAACAATAGCTTATTTTTAATAAACATATATCGAAGATCCAGCCGTACATTTTTACTGAAGGCGGAAACGATAAAACATGCGATCAGTTCCACGGTTCTGGAAAGCGCGGTAGCAATGGCAACACCGGTGGCTCCAAGTTTTGGAACTCCGAAAAGGCCAAAGATAAAAGTGGCGTTTAAAAGGATATTCAATCCAAAAGCCAGCATATTCATGGCCATGCTGACAGTTACCCGCCCGATACTTCGAAGGACGGCCAGATAAACCTCCGTCATACCCCAGCAGATATAGGTGATACCCATAATGCGTATATAAGAAGAACCTATGGCCAGAAGTTCTGGATCGTTGGTGAACAGTTTCATCATCATCTGCGGCATGGTAAATGCAACCAGAGCCACAAGAATAGAGATGATCATGGAAAAACGAAGTGCAATTCCCTCAATGATCTGAATGGCTTTGTAATCCCCTTTTCCATAATACTGGGCACAAAGCAGGGTAGCACCTGTACCAAGACCGTAGTATACCATAAACAGGACATTGGAATAGTTCGCTGCCAGGGAAACTGCGGAGATGGATGACTGACCTACAAAGTTCAGCATGATAACGTCAGCAGAATTGACCGCTGCACTGAGCAGGTTCTGAATGATAATAGGGATGACAAGCTTAACGATCTGCGGATAAAAGTCATCCCGCTGTGAAAGTTGATTTCTCATTTCCTCCTCCAAAAAAATACAACTACAGTAATGGGAGTGCATGTTTTACAAACAGGAAATCCACAGGTACTGTAATTGTGTCAGCTTTTGTAAAAAATATAAAGCAAACATAATTGCACGATAACACAGTTTACAGACAGTGTCAATCGGCAAACTGCGAAATTGTTTAAACAACTTATGGGAAAATGACGAAGCCAAGTCCGCAGAGGAAACATCATGATTTTATGCAAAAAAATGCATAAAAAATCAGATCACCAGTTGTTGAGATTTCCAATCCGTGATACACTGAATGCAAACCGTGAAACAATCGTGTTCATGAACATACAGCGAAGTGGAATAGAAAAATCCGCCTTGCGAAAGATATTTTCAGAGAAAGAGGAGTAAAGCACATGCCAGTTTTTGATTTCAGTGCAGCACCGGCAGACAAAAATGAGACAAAGAGCCAGTGCACATATACAACGTTTCGTTCCAATGAGACAAAAGCCACACCGGAGAAACCGGTGCTGATCCTGGATAACAGCAAAAGAGAGTGGAAACATCATTCCTGCGGATATTTTTCCAACCCTGCAAAGCAGACAGCATTTGAGTTCAAGGAAGAGGACGGTGTTTTTCCGGCAGATATCCTGAAGATCGATTCTCGTTTTACAAGTCTGATCAAATGGCTCGGAGAAAATCATATCAACATCCGTCTTTCAGGACAGAATACAGAAGAGGGATATGCAGTTTACAAGATCCGTGAGATCGCTTTTGGCGGCGGTACCAAGCTTTCTGCAGAGGATGGATTTCTTCAGTTCATGATCGAGCGTCTGTTTGCAAGCAGTGCGCCGGCAGAAGTAAATCAGGACGATGAGGAGGAAGAAGACGGTGATGACATGAAGCTCACCAGCATTCAGAGTATCACCGACTTTATGACCTGTGCCGGAAAGACCATGCCGGATAATATCCGTCTCTGGGCGAGAAGAAACCTGGCAGTTGCCCGCTCCCATGAAGTTTCCCAGGAGGAAAGACGCCATGCTCAGAGAGCACTCTCCATTATGATGAACATTCAGTGGAAACATAATTATTTTGAGTCTATTGATCCCAAGGAAGCACGTCGTATCCTGGATGAGGAACTTTATGGAATGGAACGTGTAAAACAGAGAATCATTGAAACGATCATCCAGATCAACCGTACCCATACACTTCCTGCTTACGGACTGCTTCTTGTAGGACCGGCAGGTACCGGTAAATCTCAGATCGCCTATGCAGTTGCAAGGATCCTGAAAATGCCGTGGACAACTCTGGATATGAGTTCCATTAACGATCCGGAACAGCTGACCGGAAGTTCCCGTGTCTACGCAAATGCCAAGCCTGGAATCATCATGGAGGCTTTTTCCATGGCAGGAGAATCCAATCTGGTATTTATCATCAACGAGCTTGACAAGGCTGCATCAGGGAAAGGCAACGGAAATCCGGCAGATGTGCTTCTGACACTTCTGGATAACCTTGGTTTCACAGATAACTATATGGAATGTATGGTTCCGACCGTTGGTGTCTATCCGATTGCCACAGCCAATGACAAGGCACAGATCAGTGCTCCTCTGATGTCACGTTTTGCAGTGATCGACATTCCGGATTACACACCGGAGGAAAAGAAGATCATCTTCTCCAGATTTGCACTTCCGAAGGTTCTGAAACGTATGAGCCTGAAGCCGGAAGAATGTATTGTAACCGATGAGGCGCTGGATGCAGTGATCAGGAAATTTGAGGACACCACAGGAATCCGTGATCTGGAGCAGGCTGCGGAGCATATCGCGGCCAATGCGCTGTATCAGATCGAGGTGGATCATGTGAAAGCCGTGACCTTTACCCCGGAGATGGTACAGGAGCTTCTGGACTGACGCAGAAATTTGTTTTAGAATGATAAATAAGAATGCTTCCGGAAAAATTTTCGGAAGCATTTTTTTACAAAATCAAGTAAGTCTCTTGTGGGGGTGCGAAAAGAGATAAGCAGTGGGTGGGGACTTGCCTGTAAATTATAAAAATAATCAAATCAGGGATTGCCTGAGAACACGTAAATGGGTATAATGAAATAAAAACATGTGCACGTGAACACGAAAAGCACAGGAGATGTTTTGGAGGGTAAAATATGGCAGTAACGTTACAGCAGATCGCGGAAGCGGCCGGGGTTTCAAGGGGCACCGTGGACAGGGCACTGAACAACAGAGGCCGTATCCGCCCGGAAGTAGAGGAAAAGATCAAAAAGATCGCTCAGGAGATGGGGTATCAACCCAGCCGTGCAGGTCGTGCCCTTGCTATGGCAAAGCGGAAGATCCGTATCGGTGTGATCCTTCAGTATATGACGACGCCTTTTATGCAGCAGGTTTTAAAAGGAGTTCTGGAAGCAAAAGAAGAAGTGGAGAGTTTTGGCGGAACGGTAAAGATCTATGAGATCGAGGGTGTGGAGCCGGAAAAAGTAATGGCTGCAATGGAAGAACTCCGGGAAGAAGGTTTTAACGGGATTGCGCTGACACCATCGGAAGATCAGTTATTAAGAGCGAGGATCGATCAGTATCAGGAAGAGTATGGAATTCCGGTAGTTACCTTTAATGCAGATCTGGAAGATACGAAGCGATTATGTTTTGTGGGACAGGATACGTTTCAGGCCGGTCGTACAGCAGCAGGCCTGATGGGGGAAATGACAGGAGGAAGCGGACAGGTTGCCATCATTTCCGGACAGGTTGCCAATCCTGGCCTGATCAGCAGGCAGAAGGGATTTTCAACAGAGATCAAGGAAAGTTTCCCGGGAATTGAGGTTGTGGATACAAGATATTCCTATGATGATGAGTGGGTGGCATCCAAGATCGTGGAAGAACTTCTGGAACTTTATCCGGAACTGACCGGTATCTATATTACGGGTCATGGCGTAAAGGGTGTCTGCCAGACGCTACAGAAGCTTGGAAAAGACAAAACCATGCATGTGATCGCCAATGATTTCCTGGAAGAAAATTTGAAATGGCTGAAGGAAGGAACCATCAATTTTCTTATCGGACAGGATGCGGCTGTACAGGGGCATTCCCCGGTGACCATTCTGTTCCAGCTCCTTTTTGACAACAAAACACCGGAGAAGGAATATCAGTATACGGACATTGTGATCCGGACGAAATATAATATGGGTTAAGCAGATTCAGGGAGAAAAAAAATGAACTATAAAAATGTAAAAATCGCAGAAGGCGCCAGGATCGCAAAACAGTCTGTGATCCTTGGAGATGTGACGATCGGCCGTGACAGCTGCGTGCTGTACTATGCAGTGATCCGTGGAGATGATGCTCCGGTAGTGATCGGAGAAGAGACTAATATCCAGGAGAACTGTACCATTCATGTAAGCCACAACATGCCGGTCCATATCGGAAACAATGTTACTGTGGGGCATAATGCAGTGATCCATGGATGCACCATCGGAGACCGTACACTGATCGGAATGGGAGCCGTGATTCTGGATGGTGCAAAGATTGGAAACGACTGCATCATAGGAGCCGGAAGTCTTGTGACAAAAAATACGGTGATCCCGGATGGTTCACTGGTAATGGGAAGCCCGGCCAGGATCAAACGAAACCTTACCTGGGAAGAAAAACTCGGAATCGTGGAGAACAGTAAGGAATATCTTTCAGTGTCTGAAGAGATGAAAGAACAGGATGTGTTGTAAAATAACAGCTCCAACTGCCTTGTAATGATCAGAAGCAGTTGGAGCTGTAACTTTGTTATATACGACTTTATAACTATGAATGTTTTACTTATCAATCACTTCTACTGGAGTATCGTCCCGTGCATCCAGATTATTGATGTATTTCTTTGTTTCTTTTACGATTACATTGGAAAGCAGCAGTACTGCGATCAGATTGGGAATGGCCATCAGCGCATTCAGGATGTCGGCTACGGTCCATACCAGGTTCAGGGAAATAACAGGAGCAATGGCAGCTACCGCGATGTACAGCACACGATAAGGGATGAGGCCTTTTTTGCCGGAAAAATACTCTACGCACCGTTCCCCGTAATATGCCCACCCAAGGACAGTAGAATATGCGAAGGAAATGATACCTACCACCAGGATCACAGGGCCAAGGATCGGGATCTGCTGAAATGCGAGGGTGGTAAGGACACCACCGTCAGTGATATTTCCCATGTCTATGGAAGGATTTTTCATAATGCTGGTGACAAGAACGAGACCGGTCATCAGACATACTACAACGGTGTCCCAGAATGTACCGGTACTGGAAACAAGAGCCTGACGTACCGGATTTCTTGTCTGGGCTGCAGCTGCGGCGATAGGCGCGGAACCCATACCGGATTCATTGGAAAAAAGTCCTCTTGCGATTCCATACTGCATAGCCATCATGATACCACGTCCCACAAGACCTCCTGCAGCGGCACCAGGAGTAAATGCAAGTTTGCAGATGGTTTTTACGGCAGGAATGATAAAATCGAAATTGATCCCCAGGATGACGATACATCCGATCACATAGAAAAATGCCATAAACGGAACAAGACGTTCACATACGGTTGCAATGGATTTGATCCCGCCGAAAATAACAAGAGCAGTAAGAACAGCCACAGCAATGCCGATCACTGCTGGCGGGATATGGAGGTTCTCGTTACATACCGTTGCGATGGCATTGACCTGGGTGGCACATCCGATCCCAAAGGAGGCAAAACCGCCAAAAAACGCGAAGATCAGACCAAGCCAGCGCATATTTAAGCCACGTTCCAAAGCATACATGGCACCACCCTGCATACGTCCGTCTTTGGTTTTGACACGGTATTTTACGGCGATGAGAGATTCGCTGTATTTGGTGGCGATTCCAAAAACACCGGTAAGCCAGCACCAGAGAACTGCACCGGGACCGCCAAGAGCGATAGCAGTACCGACACCGATGATATTTCCGGTTCCAATAGTAGAAGCCAGTGCCGTTGTCAGAGCTCCAAACTGGCTGACTTCACCTTCTGCATCGTGATCTTTGGTGACAGACAGGCGGATGGCAGTACCAATCTTTCGCTGGATCACCCCGGTGCGGATGGTCATAAAAATATGAGTACCCAGAAGCAAAATGATCATCCACCAGCCCCACACCAGACTGTCGATCTGGTTTATCACATTTCCGATTGCATTCATCATAGAAATCTCCTCCCTTTCTCAAAGCGAAATCCCTGCAGGACTGCAGAAATACCAACAAGAGCGTACAGACACAGGAAACATGTGCTGTACGCCCTTGTACGTTACGCTCTTTAGTTGTGATTATTACGTTGATTATACAGGAATTTTCAGAATGATGCAACAAAAAATATTTTACATCAGCATATAAATGGCAATGCATACAGAGAATACAGCTACAAATATCTTCAGCCCCTGAACAGGAACTTTTCCCGCAAAACGGCTTCCCAGCCATACGCCGATCCCATGAGTCAGAACAATCAGTACCAGAAGTCCCAGGATTTCTGTCCAGGTAATTCTGGAAAGATAGCCAATGCATGCAGGAATGGCAATAAACACGGAATCAAAAAGTGCTACACCGACGGCGATCCTTGCGGACACTCCGCATGCTACCAGAAGAGGCATCACAAGGACCGGGCCGCCTGCACCGGAGAGAGAACAGATCGCTCCGGTAGTGATCCCGAGGAAGATCAGGAATCCCATATGGTCTGCAATGGATTTTGAACGTACAGGCTCAGAAGAGTCTGGGCTTTCATTTGAGGCAGCGGAAGCTGCTTTTCTTTTTTCATTCCACATCCGGACCAGAATGGAAGCACCGGAAAACAGTACCACCAGATAAAGGATGGTTTTGGCTGTGGATTTCTCGATCATGGACTGAAGGAATACACCGGCAATGGCACCGATGAGGCTGCCGATACCAAGTTTCAGAGACATTTTTACATCCAGATTTCCGGCTTTGTAATAATTAAAAGAACCGATAATACCGGATACCAGAAACGCAAGAAAACTGAGTGCCAGCGCATAAGTTACGTCAAAGCCAAGTCCGCCTGTGTACAGCATAGGCAGCAGAAAACCGGCAATTCCACAGATTCCGATGCATCCGCCAACTGCCATATTTGCGGCTGCGATGATCACGAGAGTCAGGAGCGTTAAAGAATTCATTCAGACACCTCCCCGGAAGTAAAATATTTCTCTGCCTGCCAGAGGATCTTTTCCTCATCCAGGGTCAGTACCTGGCGGTTTCGCATCAGAAGTTTTCCGTTTACAATGCTGTCAGACACATCATTTCCGCAGACACATTCCAGAAGTGTATTTACCGGATTGTTTGTGGCAAGAAGATGTGGCTGGCGCCAGTTGATGGAGATCAGATCGGCTTTGAACCCTTCTTTTAATACACCGGATTTTTTTTCACCAAGAATGTGAGCACCGTTTTCGGTAGCCATTTTCAGGATAGTTTTTGCAGGCATTACAGCAGGATCTGCATTTTTTACTCCCCAGAAAGCGTTCATAACAGAGCGGAAGATCTTCATTTCATTCCAGAGACTTAAGCCTCCGTGTGCAGTTCCGTCTGTGCCAAGACCGGTGCAGATTCCCTGTTCCAGAAGAGAAGGAGTATCCGGCACACCTTTTCCGCAGTTACTGAAGGGACAATGAACAACTTTTACCTGATTTTCTGCAAGAAGAGAACGCTCGTGGGCGGACACCATAATGCTGTGGGCAGAAAGGAAATCCGCATTCAGAACCCCGAGAGAATCCAGATATTCCACAGGACGCAGCTGAAATTTTTCCAGAGTATAATTTACTTCTCCGGCATATTCATTCATATGAGCCTGAAAAAAAGTATTCCGCTCTGTGGCCCGTCCGGCAGTGGCTCTAATAAGTGCAGTGGAGCAGTTCATCAGTGCACGTAAGGAATAGAATACTTTTAAGCTTCCCTTTCCGTGAAATTCATCAAAAAGATGGTCCTCCGATGCAAGAACTTCCTCCGTAGTCTGTCGTATGGAATCCGGAAAATTTCCCTGATCCATGGATGAATGGGAAAGTGCGCCGCGAAGGCCTGAAGCCAGGTAAACTCTGGCAGCTTCTTCCATAAAATAACTTCCTGCGTCCACAAATCCGGTAGTTCCGTTTTTGATCATCTCAAGGGCGGCAAGGCTGGCACTGAGACGCATTTTTTCCGGAGTCAGAGTGCTTTCAAAAGGCAGCATGATCCTGGTCCAGATCATGGGCAGTTCATCCAGTACCGCACCTTTGAGAAGTTGCTGCCCGGTATGCATATGGCCGTCTATAAGGCCTGGCATCCACAGGAGATCTTTTCCATCGATGGTTTCTGTGGCTGCAAGGCAGGAAGGCTCTTCAGAGGTGATGGAAAGGATGGTTCCGTTCTGGATGGCAATGAAAATGCTGCGCCGGATTTGGAAGTTTTCATCCAGGATGGAAGTGTTACGGATTAAGATATCACAAGTTGTTTTTTCGTTCATTTTTACCTCCCAGATTAAAGCTGATTTTTGAAATCTTTGTTTTGTGTGACAGGAAAAAACAGCCGGTCAGTGAAAAGACACCAGCCGGCCGAAGAAAGTCCATGAATTTATCAGATCACATGTGTCAGAGACAGAACAATCTGGGCGATGATAGCAGAACAGGTAAAGGTTCCGATCATGACCAGAGCCGCGATGAGAAGCATTTTCCATCCCTGTTTTGCAAACTCTTTCAGCTGGTCGCTGATGGAGATTCCGGCATAGGCACCAACCATGGTCAGCGGTGCGGTGAAATTGATCTTTCCGGCAGCTTCGATCACAAACTCACGGGCAGGGCATAACGGGCTTGCAACAAGAAGTCCGATAAGAGAACAGTAAGCGATCACCGGCAGCTTAAAAGGCACCAGTTTGCTGATCACTACCGATACAAAAGAAATCGCAAGGAGGATCAGGATGCCTGGAACAGAATCCATAAAGTTTACCTGAAATCCTACAAAATTGGCAAGGGCGATTCCAACACCTGCCACAAGAAACATTACAGCCCACTCAATATATCTCATTGTTATTTCTCTCCTTTTCCTTTTCCAGCCAGTTTGTCATGGATCGGACCAAGCTTTGGTTCCAGTTTTCCGTAAAGCCAATTACACAGCGGGATACCTACAAAGAGGGCCATGTAAATTCCATCGATGCCTGAAATAGTTTCACTGGCACTTGCAAGTGCACCAATCTGATCCGCCATTGCCGGGAACATTTCTGATAACGTAGCGGTGGCAGTTGCCATCATGATGCCGGCGCCAACACCGGAAGCCATACCAAGTGAATACGGATGAAAAAGGCCGGTGGAAGCGATTACGGTTGCCATAAAACCAAAGAAGATGGTTCCGACCATTCCGCCGATGATGTAAATGGAAAGACTTCCGCGTGCTTCAGGGGAGTCCGGTCCGAATACATCCTGCATCAAAGCCAGGTTCGTCTCGCGGTTAATGGAGTGGCAGGCACCGACAGCTTCACGTTTCAGGCCAAGGAGCAGTGCGATAGGCAGTGACAAAAAGATGGTTCCCAGGTTTCCGAACTCCTGAAGGAGAAGTGCCGGACCTGCGGAGATCACAGTCTCAATACTTGCGCCTGCATTGATGCCGAGCTTGGCGATAAAAGGACAGATACATACGATAACCAGTTTGGATGCAGCCTTTACCTCAGGCTTTTTGAATATCTTCAGGATCTGAGGTCCTGAAAGGATACCAAGAAAAATAGAATAAAAAATAGGAAACAAGATCAAAGTTCCTGGTCCCAGGGGAATCTTGATCTGTCCTATGGAATCAGCAATTATGATAAAGATCAGTGCGGCGAGATAGATTTTCCATTCTTTTTTCAGGCGCTCGCCAAGGCCTGAATACATAAACTCCTGTTGCTTCATTTCTTACCTCCCTAAAATGTATCAGACAGTTTTTCGGGGCTCCCATGTGTATCAGCAACAAGGTTGGATGCAAAAAACTGCTGGTAAAGTGATTCGGATGTCTTCTATAACGATCCGGTACAGAGCTTCGGGCAAAGCAGATAAAATACATTTGCCTGTCTGAACTCTTTACGGTGAGGATTGTACACTTTTGAAAAAGTAAAAAAAAGGACAAAAGGGACTTTTTGGAAAAAAATATAAATTTATAGAATAACTCATGGTATAATGAAAGAAATATTTATTATTGTTTTGTCGGAGGAAAGAAATGACACTGGAAGAACTGATCGAAACCTATCCGGAGGTAGAAACTTATTTCAAAAATATGCCGGAAGAACTGAAAACCCGCTACACCATCCGGAAATTTCCACCGGGAACCATCATCCATCAGAAAGACTATCCTCTGGATTATTTCGGGATCGTATGCAGCGGAGATAACCGGGTGATCAATGAATTTGAAAACGGCAATGTATTTATGATCGAAAAAAATGAGCCCATTGATTTTATCGGTGAAGTTACGATCCTTGCGGAAAAACCTTTCACATCCGTATCTATCGAAACACTGACCGAATGCGTGGTATTCATGATCTCCAGAGAAGATTTTGAAATGTGGATCGCCCAGGATATCCATCTTCTGCGCCTGGTAGCTCACAAGATCGCATACAAACTTTACCGCTCCTCTTACAACCGGGGCGCCAGACTTTTTTATCCTCCTACGTTCCTGTTCCTGGACTACATGCTGAAATTTGCCTCCGCCCACAACATCGAGAAAAAGGGAGAAGTTATCCTCCGAAAAACAAGGGAAGGAATCCGGGAAGAGCTGGGAATGACCGTAAAAACCATCAACCGAACCATCACAAAACTGAAAGAAGACGGACTCATTGATACTCGCAAGGGAAAAGTAGTCATGTCGCTGGAACAGTACCGGATGGCAAGGGATAAGATTGGGTATTATGTGTCGTGAGAAAAATGACTATGGAAAAAAATATTTTTGAGATTAATGAAATCACCTGCATTGTCTATGCAAATAAAAATCCAGAATATCTTCTGATTCAGCCAGTCAACGAGCCACACGCACAGATGTTGGATCAGCAGATCCGATTTATGACAGAACACACAAAAAAGAGTTTTCTGCTGGCTGCATTTCTGGTAAAAGACTGGAACCAGGATCTGTCACCCTGGTGCGCTCCGGCGGTATTCGGAAAAGAATCTTTCGGAGAAGGTGCCGGCGAAACATTGGCTTTTATAGAAAAAATGCTGATACCGGAGATTGCGGGACGCTATAAATTAGAAGAAGGTATAAAAGATATTCCGGTAATTCTGGGAGGTTATTCCCTTGCAGGACTGTTTGCCCTGTGGAGCACTTACCAGGAAAAGAGTACTGTCAAATTTGCGGCAGCAGCCGGAATATCGCCATCCGTATGGTTCCCCGGATGGTTGGAATATACGGAAACAAAACAGATACAGACAAAGAAAGTATACCTAAGCCTTGGAGACCGTGAAGAGAAAACCCGGAATTCCGTAATGCGGCAGGTTGGATCGAACATTCGGGAAATGGACAGCTGGTATGGAAATGATGAGAAGATAGAGTGTGTTTTGGAATGGAATAAGGGAAATCATTTCCAGGATGTGGACGTGCGATGCGGGAAGGGGTTTTTGTGGTGTATTTCGCACACCCAAGAGGAAGATAGGATATAAAAGTAGCTTAGCAACTATTTATATAGATAAAAAACTCGAATCAGGAAGCAAAAATGCTGGAAGCAATCAAAAACAGAAGAAGTATCCGAAAATACAAAAACGCACCGGTTTCCAGAGAGCAGATCAGCGAGATCCTGCAAGCAGGAATGCTGGCGCCGTCTTCTAAAAACCGGCAACCGTGGAAATTTATCGTAGCTACAGACGCAGCAAAAGAAGAGGTCTGCAATGTGATGGAAAAAGGAATTTCAAGGGAAAAAATAAGCCCGTTCATTCCGGACAGCAGCCCATATATAACCGGTGCGGAGCATACCCTTCAAATCATGAGGCAGGCTCCGGTGATCATCTTTATTGTGAATGAAATTGCGGCCTCTTTTGATAAGACACCGACTATGGATGAGCGTGTATCGGAAATCTGCAATGCACAGTCCATAGGTGCTGCCATTGAAAATATGACACTTACAGCTACGGAGCTTGGGCTTGGAAGTTTATGGATCTGTGATACATTTTTTGCCCAGAAAGAGCTGAGTGAATGGCTGAATGGAGAGCCCTATGCGGCACTGGCCATCGGCTATGCGGCGGAAAAAACCTGCCCCAGGCCAAGGAAAAAACCGGAAAATGTCATAGAATGGCGAGAGTGAAAATGATGTGAACTGTAAAAAAAATTATGAAAATTATCTAATTTTAATTGCTGTTTCAAGACAAATAAAGTATAATATTAATAAATTATAAAGATTGGCTATACTCCGGCTTGGGAGATTATGTATTGGCATGAGGTGATGATTGGTAGGATATTAAACTCGCATTTGAGTTAGGTGTTATGTCTGCGTCGGATGATTTTGGTTGTCCGGCGCTTTTTGTAGTTAATATTTAATGTTTGCAGAAAGATACGGTAGATACACTGGATTAAGAAATGTGATTTAGGTATCAACATAGAGTAGTTAGAAATCCGGACGTGTATCAGATTGATGCCACATTTGGAAGGAGAAAAAGTATGAGTGAATTTGAAATTAAAACAGGAGCTGTGCAGAATAAAGCAGATGATATTGTTCATATAGCAACACAGATTGAAAATATAGCGCAGCAATGTGACGCAATATGTAGTGAAATGAGTTCAGAAACTTCTATGAGCATGATCAAAGCAAAGTTACGAAATATCATTTTGGAAGTTCGGAGAGAGGTAGCTATAACTGAAAATATGGGATCTGTTCTGCTGGAAATTTGCCAAATGTATGAGAAATGTGAGCGTACCATTCTCAATGGACAGACAGAGAAGAAAAATATAGAAGATATTTTAAAATATTTTTCAGAAGCGACTCGTAAATTGATTGAGAATATTGTTTTTTGGCCAGGAGGAATAAATGGAAAAATTTCTGTATATGATGGAGATCCTGTTAATATGTGTACAGGAAATTATGTCGATTATGTAGAAGAATTTTCTTTTTATCATTCATTAAATTTGTCATTTTCAAGATATTATAATTCAATGTTACTGCAACAGGGAAGCCTTGGGGTAGGATGGCAGCATAATTATGAATCATATTTGGATATTGGAAAAGATGAAATAGACGTGTATTGGGGAAACGGGGAAATAGAGAAATTTCATCTGGATAAAGATAATAATTATCATAGTGTTTTTGGAAGTTATGACAGTATATCTATAAGTGGAGAAAATTATCTTTATACTAGAAAAAACGAATATAAATATTTGTTTAATACAGAGGGATTGTTGATTAAGATATTTGATAATAATCAAAATGCCATTACATTTGAATATGAGAATGGAAAATTAAAAACTGCATCAGATCAATATCAGAATAGTATTTTTTACGAATATAATGATGATGGACTTCTAATTTGTGTATCAGACACAACAGGACGTTCAATAAATTTGTTTTATGAAGATGTATTTTTGACAAGGGTACAGTCAATAGATGAACATAATTCCATATATGATTATGATATAGCAGGACGTCTGACCTCTTATCTTGATACAAATTCAAAAATTATATTTTCTATTTATTATGATGAATATAATCGCGTAATCAGACAGGAATTTGCGGATCACGTGATATTACAGTATAAATATGGTGAAAATTATGTAGAACTGGTCAGAGAAGATGGAACTAAAATTACATATTATCATGATGAATCCGGAAGACATATTTGTACAGAATTTCTTGGAACAAAAGAAGAATATTGTTATAATGATCAAAATCATAGAACTACATATATAGATGAAAATGGGAAGAACTATATTAGATATTTTGACGAAAATGGGAATATTATTTCATTTATTAATCCAATGGGAGAAGAAACAAAATATTTTTATGAGGCACATACTGCTGAACCAGTGAAAATGATTTTAGCAGATGGAGAGAAACGAGAAGCTTCTTATGATGACGTAGGTAATATAAAAACGTTATGTGACGAATGTGGAAATATAACAGAATTTAAATATAATATATATGGCCAAGTGGTAGGCATTATAAATCCTGATGCGTCATTCTATACATTTTCTTATGATGAAAAAGGAAATTTAATAGAAGAATGTGATGAATGTGGATGCGTTACAAAATATTATTATGATGAATATGGAAATGTGAAAGAAAAAAAATCTCCAACAGGAATCAGCAGATTTTATACTTATTCAGCTGCAGGTGATTTGTTATCATACACAAATGGTGAAGGAAATACCAGATATTATAAATATAATGAACGACATCAGGTAATAGAAGTTACAGACTTTGACGGCTATTCTGAACAGTGGAAATATAACAGAAGAGGTTTTCTGACAGAACATATTGATAAATGTGGTAATTCTGTGGAATATAAATATGATTCGTTTGGAAATAGAATCGGTATAAAAATGCCAAATGGTGGAGAAATAATTAGAAGTTTTAATGAAAAAAATCAATTGATAAAAGAAATAGATTTAGATGGGGAATGTACAGAGTATCAATATGATGCAGTTGGCAATTGTGTTACATATCAAAAAGGAGAATATATTATTCATTTTGCGTATGATGATATGGGAAGAATAGTCAGAAAATCTGATAATGTAGGATATTCAGAAAACGCTTTATGGAATAGCAGGGGCAATATCCTTGAGATGAATACGGAAGAAGGAAAACAGCTTACGTGTATTTATGATTCAGCTGGAAGATGTGTAAAGCAGAGAAATATATATGGAAAAACAACAGAATATGAGTATGATGTCATGGGACGAGTTATTAAGATTAAAGACGAGAATGGACGAATTAGCTCATACAAATATAATAGCGATGGTACTTTGATAAAATCTTCATATGCAGATGGTTCCTATATTGAATTTTTTTACGATGCAGATAAGAAAATAATTAAAAAGAAATTTAAAAATGGAAATATCTTGAAGTATAAATATGACAGAGAGAAACGCATAACCCAAATAAGTGATAATTTAGGACATACGATTGATTTTGAATATGATATAACGGGAAATGTAATAAGAAAAAAATATCCTAATGGTGCAATTTATGAATTTCAGTATACTCCTATTGGAAAAATGAATTATATAAAGGATCCACTTGGAAATGAAATAAGATATGAGTATGATTGTATGAATCGCTTGATACATATTTTGCGAGGAAACTTATCTGAAAATGCAGCCAGACAGATTTTGAAAAAGGCAACGGAAGAACAGAATGTATTTAATAAGGACGATGCGTATCATATTTTAACGTATGAGTATACAAAAGGTGGAAAACTTGCATCGAGAATAGATCAATCTGGTTGTAAAGATATTTATGAATATAATGATTATGGTAATATGATTCGGCGTATATCGCAAGAGGGGGAAAACATAGAATATTTTTATTATGCAGATGGAAAGGTAAAAGGTATAAAGTATCCAGATTTAGGAGAAGTAGCGATTAATTATAATTATCGTGGTCAGATTGAAAAAATTCAGGATTGGAATGGAACTATAAATTTTTTATATGATAAATTTGGAAGAATCACAGAAGTATGTGATGTACAGGAGAATATAATTTCATACAACTGGGAAGGCTCAAATAAGAAACAGTCTATTGTTTATCCGGATGGACAAAAAAAGATATATCAGTATGATGAAATTACACGACAAACAGGAATTCGAGCTGGTGAAGAAGAAATTCGATATCGATATGATCAGAATGGAAGACTCATGGAAAAGATTATGCCTAATGGAATATCTGAAGAATATGATTATTATGTGAATGGCAGAATGAGAGAATTGATACACAAAGATGCTAATGGTTATAAAATGATATATCACTATTATTATGATTCGGTGGGACGGTTGACAAAAGAGAATGTATTTGATGAAAAAGAGGATCTAACTGAAGAAAAGAAATACATATATGATCTGTTAAATAGACTTACAGAAGTTTGGAAAAATAATAAAAAGTTATTGGAATATCAGTATGATATATTTGGAAACAGAGTAAAGGAGGTACGGGAAGGCTGCATTACTAACTATAAGTATAATGAATTAAATCAATTGATTGAGATTCAGATTCAAAAAGGTGAAGCTACAGATAATATATATTTGAAATATGATAAAAGAGGAAATCTTATATCAGAAAAAGGAAAGTCCGGAAAAAAACAGTATATTTATAATAGTGCGGATCAGTTGGTAAAATTTATCTCAGAAACAGGAGAGTCTGTATTTTATCAATATGATGCTCTGGGAAACAGAATTAAAGAGAAAAGAAAATTCGGTTTTCAATCAGACGTTAGAGAATATATTTATGATTATACCAGAGATTATAATAATATCCTTATGATTCGACATAATGGAAATGATACAAGCTATCTCTGGGATGATCATTTGCTTGCAGAAAATACAAATGGAAAAAATAATTATTATCAATGTGATTTTCTGGGAAGTGTGAAGCAGATTTATAATGATGACGGATTACTGTTCGAGAAAAGGAGTTATGATGCTTTTGGAAACATTGAACAGGGAAAAATAGATGAAAACTATCCATTCGGATATACGGGATTATTTTTTAATTTGGCTCTTGGTGCATATCATACTTATTCAAGAGAGTACAGAACCGATTGGGGCAGATTTATAAGAAGAGATGCAGATCAGTTTATGCATCTTGGAAATCCGGAATCGGTCAATCTATACACGTATTGCCTGAATAATCCAATTATATTTACGGATTTGAACGGAGAAGATTGTTATATTTTTTACTGCCCTGAATGGGAAAATGAGGCAAAAAATGATCAGAAACAATTAGCGAAACAGTATGGATATAGTAGAGACCAAGTTCATTTAATCCCGATAAATAGTAATCAGGATTTGAGGAATGGATGGAATGCTATGGGCACAGAAAATGGGCAGCAGGTTGATATCGATACTGTGGTAATTAATTCACATGCTAATCCGCGTGTTTTGGGATATGAAGGAAGCAAAGATTATTTTACAACGGGTGATATTAGCCAGCTTGATAATAAGAATATGGACAATCTTGTACTTTATGGATGTAACGCCGGACATGCAGACTATTCTGATGATAATGTTGCCGCAAGTTTTTCAAGAAAAGTAAATGGAGCGCCTGTTATGGCAAGTGATGGTACTGTATCACCTAATTTGACCTTTTTTAATATAACAAAAAGATCTTATTCATCAAAGGGAGATAAGCATTATAAAGACTGGTTGCCGGAGAATTCAAAGAGGAAAAATAATGGATGGATGATTTATCAATATGAAAATGGACAGGTTAATACTGAAGTACTGAAAGATAAAAAAATGAACCTTACAGATATGGTAAAAGAATTAAATAAAAGGTGTGCAAATGAAGGAAGAGTACTTGCTTCATGTAACAGAGGTATTGGCGGTCATTAAATTAAAAGGAGAATATTTTGAAAAAAAAGTATATATATACAATTATTGTGGTGACATTTATTATATTGGGGGGAATTACAACGATGCTTTTAAATACAGGGATTCAAAAAAGAAACTTACAACAGTATGTAGAAAAAGAATTGGAGGTTAAATTTAAAGAGGGAATTTTTGAGGAAGAAGGGAGTATTAAGAAAAGCTTATTTGATGAAGTGGCATATATCAGGCTTTCCATAGAGCGCGAGAAAAAAGATGAAATTATAAATACTCTGAATGCAAAGTACCGTGAATATGAGGAAATAGAAACATTTAAAGTACCAGGATATCAGGGAAATGTATATCAGAAAGAATTACTAGAGTCCAGGATCGATGATTTATATTTTATTATGAAAAAGGGAAAAAGAAATAAGACAAGATCTGTAGAAGTTTACATTGCGGAAAATGTGAATGGAAACATATATCTGTATTTTATGGGATAGAAAAGTTGTTAGATGTACATATAAGCATAAAATCTGTATTTTTTCATCGTAAGATGGAAGGGTGCAGATTTTTTGTTTCAAATGCAAAAAATGATATTGACAAAATAACGATATTGCGATATTTTGAAAAAGCGATATACGTAAATAACGGTATTTTATAAGGAGGAACCATAATGTCTGTGACAAAAACCATGTACGTAAAAGAAAATTCATTTCGTAAACTGGATGACCCATTTAATATGAAAGAGCAAATCCCCCAGCTATGCTGGGGCGAATAGTGTAGTAGTGACGATGTAGAATGTATAATAAAGCCTCCTATGCTACAATAGTAAAGGTGTCTCAAGCCAATACTG